>CAYSLJ010000094.1:0-29547 GCA_964431735.1 uncultured Synergistia bacterium
AAAAAGGGATGGAAAAAGGGATGGAAAAAGGGATGGAAAAAGGGATGGAAAAAGGCAAAATTGAACTGGCAAGAGAACTGTATAAAGACGGATATCCAATAGAAAAACTTGCAGCAAAATTCAACGTATCTGTAGAGAAAATGAAAGAACTGTTAACCTGCAGTGACACATAACAATAATATGTATCAGTAATAGAAGTTCTGGAAAAATGATTAATGAAACTGCCGAAAATAATATCCCTTAAATTAGTTACATGCCTTTGCACTTTTCTGATTTTTATCACAATAATCTTTACAATCACCGCTATTTTTAATAATCTCTGGTGGGGATTTGAATATGCTGCCAGCTTCAGGCATCAGTGCCTTTTCCTTCAGTTAATCTTAATCTGTCTTATACCGCCCCTGAAAATAAAAAAGCAGTTCCTTTATGTACTCCTACCTTTTACCCTGATCAATCTGGTTCCTTTTCTCTCATTCTATATACCGGCAGATAAATCAGGAGAGGGGAAAACCATTAAAATCCTGTCGGCAAATGTGCATTCTATAATAATGTTTTAACCAGCTTTTATTTTACACTACCCGGGAGAATTTTTTCATTGATTATTATGACTTTTTCTGTTAAACTCTTATTAAGGGGTGATTGAATTGGCAAAAGAAGATCCTGTAGATCAGGGGATGAAAATACTTGCCAGGAAGCACCCGGCAAGTTTCCTTGACTTAATCTTCAGGTATAACTGTGATTACAGCCTGAATGTAATAGAAGATCCTGTATTAAATATACCGGAAAAAAGAGGAGATTCTATTTATATTCTGCAAAAAGGACTGGAGAAATTAGCTCTGCATATCGATTTCCAGCTCGTTCCCGGAGAGAAGTTTCTCCAGAGAGTATTTCTTTACAATGCTCTTTTTACAGAGAAGCTGGGAATACCTGTCTGTTCAGTAGTAATTTATCCGGAAAAAGGAAATTATGATACTTTTCCTGATGAATACAGAGTAGAAGTAAGAGAGGATTTGCGGAATAGTTTTAGCTTTAAGGCAATAAAACTATGGGATTACAGGGAGGAGATAGAGAGCGGGAAATTAATAGCTCTTGCACCATTACTGGTTCTTCTGGAGAAAAATCCTACAAAAAAAACTCTGGAGAAAGAGAAAGAACTGATAAATAAAATAGCTGATGAGAAGGAACAGTCAGATTTATTCTCAGTGGCTATTACTATAGCATCAAGAAGGTTTAGCAGAGAATTTTTATATGAATTTTTCAAGGAGGAGATTAAGATGTTAAAAGAATGGGATATAGTTCAGGAATGGATTAAGGAAGGTGAGCTTGAAGGTGAGCTTAAAGGAAAACTTGAAGGAAAACTTGAAGGAAAACTTGAAGGAAAACTTGAATTAATAAGCAAATTTTTGAAGACCAGATTTAGTTTAGAATCTTTAAAATTACAAAAGAAATTAAAGAGTATTACTAATATGGATGTTTTAGATGAAATTACCGGCAGGCTATTTACATCAGAGTCAATAGAAGAAGCAAAAGCTGTTATTGAAGAAGCTATTAAAATTCAGGCAAAAATAGAAAGGGAAGATCAGGATTAGGAAATATAAGAGCCTGTAATGAAAATAGTATTTCTCAAATTAATTACCTCTCTTATTATCCTGCTGACTTTTACTACTATCATTCTTACAATTACAGCCGTATTCAACAATCTCTGGTGGGGATTTGAATATGCTGCCAGCTTCAGGCATCAGTGCATGTTCCTTCAGTTAATCTTAATCTGTCTTATACCGCCCCTGAAAATAAAAAAGCAGTTCCTTTATGTACTCCTACCTTTTACCCTGATCAATCTGGTTCCTTTTCTCTCATTCTATATACCGGCAGATAAATCAGGAGAGGGGAAAACCATTAAAATCCTGTCGGCAAATGTGCATACAACAAATGATAAATATAACCTCCTTGCTTCACTCATAAAAGATACAGACCCTTCTGTTATAGCCCTTTCGGAAACAGATGATAAATGGTTAGATAGTCTGAGATTTCTGGATAAAGATTATTATTCCGTAAAACATCCGGGAAAATATCTGAACGGAATGGCTCTTTACAGTAAATATCCCTTTAAATCAAAAGAAATAAAGTATTATTCCTATTATAAAACATTATCTGTTCCTATGATTTTTGCAGTTATAAACGCAGAAGGAAAGGATTTAAACATTATAAATATTCATCCTGTAGCACCGAAGGATAGAAACTGCATTATTGCAAGAAACAGACATCTCCTTGCGGCTGCAGAGATGATAAGGAATGAAAAAGTAAAGAATATCATAGTCGCCGGCGATATGAATATTACGCCCTGGTCACGGACATTTTCAGAGTTTTTAAGAATATCGGGGATGAAAGATTCTTCTAAAGGGTTCGGATTTCAGTGCACATGGCCTGCCGGCAATCTTTTGTTATTAACAGGTATAGATCATATTTTTACAGGTAAAAACCTTACAGTGATTGAAAGATATACAGGAGCCTATATTGGTTCTGATCATTATCCTGTAATAGCGGAGATTAGAATTTAACGGGGTCGTGATGCGTGATGCGTGATGCGTGACGGGAGAAAAACTTTTATTACATGCTTATGCTCAGGTCAGTAATTTAAAAGTAAAAATATCTCCGCAAACAGGCCTGCCGGAGAAGATATGGGTTATGGATTAATAAATTACCTGTAGACTTTTATATAGAATTATATTATAGTATAAAAATTATATATCTTCTTATTGATTTACGTAATATATAACCGTTAAGGAATTATGAAAATATTATTTGTTCACAATTACTACCAGCAGTCGGGCGGAGAGGACACGGTATTCAGAGCAGAAAGAGATATGCTCAGGGAATATGGTCATACCGTCATAGAATATACGGATCATAATGATCGTATAAAAACAATGTCTCCCCTGGCAGTAGCAAGAGACACCATATGGTCAGGTTACTCATATAGCAGAATATTAAAAATCTTAAAAGAAGAAAAACCTGATATTGCACATTTTCACAATACCTTTCCTCTTATCTCTCCTTCAGCCTATTATGCCTGTAAAAAAATGAAGGTTCCTGTTGTTCAAACTCTTCATAATTACAGGCTTTTATGTCCGGGGGCTCTTTTTTATAGAGATGGACATATATGCGAAGAATGTATCGGAAATAAGGTGCCGGTTTATAAGACAATAGAAGATTATAAGAATTTTACTAAAAAAAGCAGGAAAACTCTGTTATTTCCATATCCTGCAGTTCTTCATTCCTGCTACCATAAATCAAAATTCCATTCTGCTATGGTAGCAATGTATCTTTTTATACACCGTATATCAGGGACATGGCAGAATAAAGTGGATGCCTATATTGCCCTTACGGAGTTTTCTAAAAAAAAATTTATTGAAGGAGGAATGCCGGAGGAGAAGATATTTGTGAAGCCGAATTTTGTTCATCCCGATCCGGGTATGAGAGAAGGAAGCGGCGATTATGCTCTTTTTGTTGGACGGCTTTCGCCGGAGAAGGGGATCATGACTCTTCTTAAGGCATGGGAGGAATTGAAGGATATTCCCCTTAAGATTGCCGGAGACGGACCGTTAATGGAGGATGTAAGAAATTTTGTGAGGGTTAAGGGAATAAATAATATAGAAATCTTGGGGAGTAAAAGTAAAGATGAAATTATTAATTTAATGAAAGGGGCAATATGTGTTGTAGTTCCATCTGTATGTTATGAAAATTTTCCTATGGCTGCCATAGAAGCTTGTGTATGTGGAATTTTTGTTATAGCTTCTAATCTAGCGTGAGTTTACCGAATTTTGCGTTTTTTTTGATATTGATCTCTTGAAAAACTGTGATATAATAAGGAAAAGCTAATTTTTCAGAAGCCAATTTTTGTATAGTATAACCATATACATTATGAAAGTCAGTATTTACAAGGTAATTGCAAATGCTGTATAGTATAACTATGTGTAAAACCAAAATCAACTTAATTGAAACAACCAATATTTCTGTCATAAAAAAAACTCTTTCTAACTCATATCCTATAATGAAAAGATCACGGTTATACTATACATTTTTTTCTTCGCTTTTCCTTATGAATAAACGAAAAGATTAATGTCAAGAATGAATTTTCAGTAAACTCACGCTAGGTGGAACGGGAGAAATTATTGAAAATAAAATTACAGGCTTACATTTTACTTCTAGTAATAATAATGACCTAATAGCAAAGATATATTGGACATGTAAACATAAACAAGACATAGAAAAAGCAAGAGAAAAAGGAATGAGGGAGTGGAAAGAAAAATATACAGTAAAAAAAAATTATGTGCATTTAATAAATATTTATAAACCATATGTTTAATTGCTATTGGCCCCGCCCTATAACCCTATTAATTGGGAGCTATAATAAAAACGTACATGCTGTCAACAAATGAAAATTATATGTTGAATTAGCATTCTTTAACCTCGACCTAATCTTGCAAAATTTCAGGAAATTTTTTGTAAATATATATAGCAGCAAGGCCTATACCGAATATAGTCCAAAACCATATCCCCCCTTGAGGCCCTTCAATATATACATCAAATGAAGAATTTATTATAGCGGAAGTCCAGTAACATAATAGAAAAAGAAATATTTTTGACCACTTTAGATACCCTTTATGCTTACTTTGAAAATATTGTTTTAATATATTCCAACCCCAATTTAACTGTAATAATATCCAAAGAAAAAAACCAGGTACTCCTGAACGAGCAAGAATCGTTAGATGGCTACTATGAGGAGTTCGAAGTGATTTAGTAGAACCCTGAAATCCATCATCTACTGCAAGATTAATACCAAATCCCTTACCAGTCCAAAAATAAGGGCCATAAAATGTATAATCTACAATTTTTTTCCACCACATAAGCCTCCATCTTTTTGTTCCTTCATTTTCATCATTTATTTCATCATTTATCAAGGTGCTTGTTATCCTAGTAATTTTATTATTAATAGCAAGTTTAATATTTGAATTGTAAGCAGACCATATAAATAGGATAATTACTAATATAATAGTAGTTATTATTATAATTTTCCAAATTTTATTTTTAAAAAAATTAAGTACAACAATTATTGCGAAAACTATTAAGAACCCACTGGTTCCTCCTCGATTATGCGTAACGCAAATAAATAAGTCTAACCAACAAAGAACTAACCATATAGTATTTATTTTCATTACACCAATCATAATAAAACATAATAAACCACTTAAATGAACTCCAATATCACCACCTTTAAGGTTCAAAATCTTTACTGGAGCATTAGGTAAATAAGGCAATGCACTAGAATAATATATTTGTATAATCCAAAGTAACGGAATGCAAATTAGCAAATATGGTATAACTTTCCTATATCTATCTAAAAGATATTGAAAACAAATTGGTTTCATAATTAAAATACTAGCTATTATAAAAGAAAAAAAGCTGTAGCCCCATATTACACCATCGCGTAAAGCGTCTATCCCATATTTAGGTATTCCAGTTAATGTACACATAAATTCCCATAAAATAAATATCAAAAGAAAAATACTAGGGGGCAAGGTTAAAATCTGACGAAGAGTTCTTTTCCTATATAAAATAGTTAATAGTAAACCGAAAATTAAAAAAATATCTCCTATATATAATGGATACAAACCTATATAAGCCCAACTTTTACCTAACAATATATAACCTAATAATAACCAACTGTAATATATTAAATACATATCTTGCTTTTTATCATTCATATTATTTTTACTTATATCAAAAATATATTTATTTCAAAATAATAAATATTCAAATTAAGATATTTTCAATAAAGTGCGAAAAAAAGTTTTAGGACTATAATAATCAATACATATTGAACGTTTATTATAAGCTTTATTACTGAGTTCTAAATATTGTTTCTTTGCTTCAAGAATTGCCTGTAAAAGATCTTCTACATTACCATCTTGAAATGTAATACCTGCTCCAAAATTTTCCAATTGTTCACTCATCCATGTGTTATCAGTTACTATTACCGGCTTTCCTAAAGCAAATGCTTCTATAAGTATACCTGATGTACGAGCATAATAAAATTGTTGCTTATAAGGCAATAAAATTATATCTGCTGTATTTAATAACTGATAATAATCTTTAATCTTTAAAGGTTGTGTAATAATCGTAACGTTAGGATAATAAATTAATTCTTTTATAAAGGATTCACTATCAACATCAGAATGACATTTATGGGCTTGTATGATAAAACTTATGTTTTCTAAATATCCTTGTTCTCCTAATCGTTTAATAGCTTTACATAAAAGGTTAAAACCTTTTTCATCATTACGCCTTATTCCTCCTAAAGCTACAAATGTCAATTTTTTATTCTGTCCTTGGATATTACATTTGATGCTATCCAATAAATTGTATGTCATCGGTAAGGGAAATACTTCAACCGGCAAATGTGTCAATACTGAATATTCTATAGCTAACCTTTTGTTATCTGTCACTATACGAACTTTTTTTCTAAAAGATAATAATTCTAAAATTTTAAAAAATATTTTTCCTATCAATATAGGACGCGGGGATTTTATCATAAACATCAGTACAACAGTTATTTCACTATTTAAAGGTAATGATTTAATCCAGCAACTCCAAGCTAATAAATGTTTATGAGTTATTACTGCAGGCATTAATACTGTAGTATTTGTACATAATTTATTTTTTAATGCTTTTTTTAAATCAAAATAAAATTCTATATTATGTCTTAACGAATTTAATAATAGATTTAAAACTTTAATATTTTTTGTATATGGATAAAAATCTTTGTCATTATCATACCGAAAAACAGGAGATACTGGCATATAATTACTGGCACATTCTGAAAATAGTGTGTTGCCAATTATATAAAAATTGATATGTTCTTTTACTGCATATTTATATAATGAATTATTATAATTAAAGTTATGATGTATATTAGATGATATTAAACCATTATCTATGAGAATAACTGTATTATCATTATTCATAAATCAAATCAATTACGAAATATTATCGTAATTATAAACATCCTTTACTAAAATTACTAAACAAATTTTACTATAATATAATTTTTACTCCATATTAAGAGCCTATTCGAAAAGTCCTGTTAACTTAAACTAAATCCAAGCACAAGCAATATGCAAATTGCCCATATAATTTCCCACCTTCTTTTCCCATCTTATAAGTAATCTTCTAAAACGATTTATCCAAGAATGAATTCTTTATACAACCCATCATCTCGCATGATAATTTATTATTTTTGCTCCTCCTTTATATCTACTCCTCTTGCCTTTATATGTAATGTATAACCAAATTCAGATAGTACCCCCTATATGAGCTTTCGTCAAGAGCTGTGTAATTTTTTTCAAGTGTCATAAAAGGATAAGCTCTAAATACTCATTTTAAAATATTTATTTGTTTAAATATATATTCAATTTTTTCAGAAAACCTTTTTAGATTAAAATTACTTCTGGAATAATCGAATACTTTTTTATGATACGTTTTCAATGTATCTTCATCTATTTTAGAATAAGATATGACCATTTCCTTTATGTATTCCACTTTATAATCTAATAAATAGTAGCCAAATTCAAATATGTCTATACCTGTTTCTCTTGTTATTATAGGTATTAATCCATGATTCATACAGGTTAATACCGCTGTTGACATACCTTCTGAACAGGATGGTAATATAACAAAACCAGAGGTATTCATTAAATTTATAAATTGGTCGGAATTCACATTAATATATCCAAGATTTATTATATTTTTCTTATTTATAGAGAATAATCTTTCTTCTCTAGCGTCAAGACCACATATAAATAAATTACATTCAGGAGTAGTATTAAATACATCAATTAATATATCTAAACCTTTATGTACTGCTCCAAGGGAACCAAACCAGACAAAATTTTTTCGTGTTTTATTATAATTTCTTTCTGTATAGATATAATCTTTATTTATATGTCCTGTAGGATATATAGTAAATAATCGTCCTGCTAATTCTGGGAACACTTTTTCTGTATAATTATTACCCATTAGAATTCCGTAATCAGCAATATCAATATATTTCTTTTTATAATGATTATAAGAACGTGTAATACTCACTTTTCTCTTATGGCGTTCATAAAAATATTCAATCCTTTGTTTTTCCTGTTTATACGAAAAATCAGGATGTAACTCCGTTAAATATATTATTTTTTTCGCCTGAGGATTTTTTATTGCAGCTTTATAATAAGGCTCCCCAAATCCGAATATAATATCGTATTGTTTATCTAAGTTGATTGATAAATTTCGACAATCAATCAAATCGATAGCAAAATCATGATTTATAAAAATTTTTATAAGTTGCATACATTCATATAAGTTAGTATGAATATACCATGTACGTATATCTTTCTCTAAAGGTGTTGTAATATATGAAATGAGTATTTTTTTCTGCTTTAGATTATTCAAGTTCAAATTAATATTTTGATAAAAATTAGACGTGAATTGTTTCTTTTTTAACCACTTAAATAAAATTTCCGGTAAATATTTTTTTAAAAGTCTTTTTATTTTATATATCATATAGTAAAACCCTAAAATAAGTGTATTTAATCTGAATTACGAAATCAATATTTTAAATAAATACAAAACAAGAACCATTTCTTAACTCATTCCAATATTTTTACAATCTTTTATTTCAGTAATATATTTCACTGTTTTATCATTTTTAATTATATATTTAATTTATTTAAAGTCTTATTCGATATATATAATTACTATATTTTTATTTGCCCATTCTAGCAGAAATTTAACAAATATTTAGAAAACAAACAACTAACTTATTTTTATTTTTCTAGCCTTTTCTTAGAATATTCCATTCAAAAATATAAAGATTATACGAATTTCCATGGCATAAAAATAGATTTTGTTAGCATTAAGCCTGTTTTATGAAGAGGCTTATAAAAAAAACAAGAACCATGTGAAACAAACCAATATGAAATTAACGATGCTAACGCACAACCATATCCTTCATACATAGGTATTAAAATCAAATTTAACATTATATTTATAAGAGCACCAATCAAACAAGTTACAAATTGCACTTTCTGGTAATTCATTGCAATCAAGTACTTATTTCTAGCAATTTCAAAACTTGTAAATATAAGTGACCAAATAAATAAAATTAATATTGGCACAGCAGGTAAAAATTCTTTCCCATATAAAACTAAGATAAACCACTTTGCAGTAATAGTTATTGGTATTGCAATAAAATAACTTACTAAAGCCATAATGTTATAAAACTTTTGAAGAGTTCTATAGAAATCTTCTTCACTTATCTGTTTTGCTTTAATTATACTCGGGAAAAAAGTTAAAGATATAGCTGATGGTACAAAATACCAAAGTTCTCCCCAATTCACTGCTATTGAATAAATTCCAACTGCTTTATTTCCAGCCATTTCTTTTAACATGATTTGGTCTATCCGCATATAAATCATAGTAACAAAACCTGAAAATACAAGAGGCCAACTATCAGCTAAAAATGATTTAGCATATGAGTAATTAAATTTCCACTTACTCATACTGTAGCCATTAAGTTTATATATTACTGATAAACATACTGCATTAAGTAACATTTCAAGCGTTGTTATCCATACAAAAAATTCTATTGACAAATTTAAGTAGATAGCAACTAATTTTGCAATTGAACATATAAAAAAACTACAGAAATTAGAAATAACTGTATATTTAGAAAGCAATTTCGTCTGATACCATAAATCTATTATGTTTAAAATTTGGAAAATATAACCTAAAGAAGCAATCGATACTAATAGTATTGTCTGTAAGTCATTTGCTCTTATAATAATTACTGTTACAATTGTTATCACAAATGCTGTTAATCCACCGCACATTTTCATCAGTAATGCAGTACCTAAAAAATTATAACTTTTTTCCGGGCAACAAACTATATTACGTATAATTATTTGATCTAAACCCAGATTAGCAAATGCAGAAAATAGAGATCCAAAAGTTACAGCATAACTTAAGAGACCAAATTTTTCCGGTCCAAGATATCTTATCACATAGATTGAAACAATACATGCTATAATTTTTCTAATAACCTGATTTACTATTAACCAAGATATATTATGCAATTTTTCCTTATGAAATTTTATTTTTAAATTTAATAATTTAAATTTTTCTTTAAATAATCCTAACATAAAATTATCTTTACTGATATTTTATCCAAAGGTACTTTGCTATTTATTTGGGAAACTATATAATTATAATAAAACTAATTTATTTTTCTATAAAATCCTACCCATCCATCAGTTATACCTATTAATTTAAAACTTAAAATATAAAATATTTTTAAAAAGAAATTGAGGTAACGAGGTATTTGTGAATATTTTTTAATATAAAGGCCAGGAAAAAACCATAGTCTTAAAGGCCTTCTTCGAAACCATAAATCTTCTAGTTTAAGCTGATGATCTCCGTAATACTGAATTTGATTATTATTCCCAGTAAAAACCATTTCGATACTAGTAGGAAAATAACTTTTTATATGATCAAAATCATTATAAAAATAAGGAGAATTAAGTGGAGTTGCTATAATTAAATAGCCATCTGTTTTTAAATATGAAAGATATTTATTTAGAAATTTCAATAAATCATCTGGATAAAAATGTTCAATAATATGAGACATAATCAATAAATCATATTCTTTCTTTTCTTTTATACAGTCAAATTCTTTGGTGTACATACATTTCAATCCGTTTTTTCTATTTTTCTCTACAATCTCAGGATTTATATCTAGGCCTAATATATCAATATTGGTAATATCTCGCAATGGATAAAGATACCTACCATATCCACAGCCAATATCTAATATTTTAATTTCTTTTTTTAAACTAAAAATTTTGATAAAATTATAAACAACTTTATCTTCATCACTAACACCTATAAATTTATCTAAGATAGAATTCTGTATAATTTTTTTTACTATTAATATATTATATTTCATAATTGAACAACTTAATTTTTTAACAATAATTAACACTCATATTTTATAATTAAAAATTATGCTAAAATCTTCTTATACTCCTCAATATAATTATTTGTCACTATAGAAATACGAAAGGAATTAAAAGCTCGACCATAACAAGCCTCAGACAATTTATTCCACATAATAGAATTAGATAACAGTTCACGAGCAGTTCTAGCAATAAGTTCAGGAGAATTGACATCTACTAATAAACCAGCTTTACCATAATTTAAAACCCAAGGGACTGCCCCACTATCAATACCACCTATAACAGGTGTTTTTTTTGCCATTGCTTCAACTAAAGTATTACCAAAAGATTCTTCCATAGAAGGATGTATAAGAACATCGGCTTCCTCAAGCATGGTTAACACCTCATCATGGGTTTTATACCCGGCAAAAACAACATTTTCGGCTAAATTATTCTGAATAGCCCAGTTATGAGCAATTCCATACTCACTATAATCTGGTCCAACAAGAACTAATTTTATGTGTGGATTAATACTGCGTATTAATTTATAAGCTCTAAATAATGTAGTGACATTTTTACGCTTACCAAATTCATTATTTATAGATATTATTTTAGGAGAAATCAAATTCAATTTTCTCTCCTTTTTATAAAATATATCATCGCTAAAAGCATTTGGAATTACTGGCACATTTTTAAAACCAATAGATTTCATTTTTTCTTGAATATAGATAGAATTTGCAGTAAAATTCTTTCCCTTGAATAAAGTATATATATTCATAATCATCCGTACAAGCCAGTATAAACTAGGTTTCATTTTAAAAATGAGAGGAGTCCAATCACGCACTGTTATCAGACTAGGTGTACTGCTATGTAAAGCTGCTATAGCAAACTCATATGTCCAATGAGCATGAATAATATCCATTTTTTCTAGCTTCATTGCTTCTGTTAAATATTTAATTTCTTTTCTATAAAAATCTCTTCCACAGCCTTCTAGTCTATAAGGCATAACATAGACTTTTATATTATCACCCTCAAATAATGTCATTTCCTCGCTCATTTTGTCAAGTGTAAAAATAATAACGTTTATTCCTTTGTCTAAAAGGCCAATTACTAGCTGTGTAACTGCAGTCCCTCCTAGACCATGAATAAATTGTCTTTTATCTCTCGATTGTTTATTAAAATATAAACGAAGTCTTTTTATGTCTATTGGCCCTGTGATCCCTATATTCATGTTACAACCTGATCTTTGCTAGACAAATAATTCCCTCACAGGCAAATTCAGAAAAAAATGATACAAATTTGTCTATAAAAAAAGCTTTTATATTTGTGGTGTCCATCATGCGATAACCATGCATCTCAATAATCTTATAGCCTAAAACTGTAAGTAAATGAGTTAAGACTAATCTCGAAAAATAAAAGTTATGATCTGGATGTACTGTTTCCTTTCCAAACAAGGCATTTACTCCTCTTCGAAAACAAACAGCATTGGGAGTAGATAAAATCAAGACTCCATTTTCTGATAAAACTGATTTTATACTTAACAAAAATTTACCAGGGTTATATAGATGCTCTATGATTTCTCCGGCTACAACAACTTCAAATTTTTCTTCTTGGAAGAGTTTTTCAAGTTCTTCTGCATTTCCTGCATATAAATTTTTAATTCCAAATTCTTCTTGTAAAAACTTAATATCATTTATATTAATATCAACACCATATGTTTCCATTGCTACTTTTTGAATTTCAAAATGAAAATGATTTCCATTTTTACATCCTACCTGGCAAAAAGGACTACCACAACACCCAAGATGTAAAACTTTTTTATCGGAACATGTTTCTAGAATAAATTGTCTACGATCTTTCAAAGAATGGTCCTACCTTTCTATAATTAATTTTTTTATTCATATGAAATCAAGGTATACTGTATTCATTGAAGTCATTTTTTTAGAAAATAAATTATTGGGTCTCTATGATTACAAAGCATATCCTTTTGAATGATATTATACCCACTGTATTCTAACATATTACACATTCTGTCTATTCCTGCATTATACCATCTACCAGGGTAAGGATTTTTATCTTCTTTTAAATTCATTAACTTCATTCGATATTTTTTTAAGATAAACCTGTTATAAAGATACTCCACCCACTTAAAACTATAGTAAATGCTTTTAGGTAAACTGCGAAAAGCAGATATATGCTCTATATTCCTCAAAGCATTATTATATTTTTCATAATCAGCAATCATTATAAAACATTGTGCACCTTTTTTTAATTTTGGATATAAATTAACCATATATTCTTTTATTCCTTCAAAAGATATATGACAAAAACAACCAAATGAAAATAAATAAGAAAAATAGTCTTCCGGGAGCATATTACAGCTAAAATCATTTACTTGAAAATATTTAACATTATCCTGTCTACCAATATAATCATAAAATTTATTGTGTTCTGCAGATAGCGCGTCCAAGCACCAAATTTCTTTACAATTTAATTCCAGAAAAGCTTTTGTCCATGGGCCTCTACCTGGACCTATCTCTAAAACAATTGATTCTGTATTCACATATGGCCTAATACAGCACAAATAAGTTACATATAGCACACTCATAAAGCCCATCGTAAGATAATCTGAATGCCCCATAGGATCTAAAGGGTTTCCTACAAAGTATCCACCTTTCCATAAGTTTTTAAAAGATTCTATTTCTTCATTTAGCTTATTAACTTCCATAATAAATTCTCTCCTTATAAACCTTACTCACTCTATCAGTAATTATATAAAGCTCAAATATCTTCATGTAAAGCTTTCTCCACTCTTTGGTTTGAACGGATACACTGACTGAATGCATATAACCATACCTTTAGCATCATCAATAGTGATACGGTGATTGACCAAGCTCCTCTCTATATTCTTTATAGATTTCTGACAGATCCATCTCTTATACTATCTCACTTATAAAATAGGCAAGATAGCCTTCCGGTAAGCAATCATGCAAATTAAGAAGGAGACAGATATTGCTCATTTTGATTATATTCTTTAAAATTTTTTCTCATAACATTTATTATTCGACATTTCTTTTAAATATTATGCTATACTCAAATCTGTTAATAAGTGTACCAGTAAATAATTATAATACTTTTATAATTACTTAATTTTACAGTAAATATTCTGATGTCATTATTTATGCACGAGAGTATAAAATATATGTAATATTTAATTATTAATCACACAAGGTGCTAGCAAGATTATCTGCAATGACACCCTTTTTAAACATCTCCCAAATAAATAACTGAGATGTAAACCTTAAATCCTTCTAAGTACAATCATATATTTACCTTTAAACTGGGGTAACAAATTCCCGGCCCTCTCAATAGGCCCCTGCAGTAACTTCGGAAAAAACCCCAGATAAAGAGCATAATAAGAAATACTCATCTCTGCTTCAACAGTTCCCAGATAACAATCTATCAGATAGGATATATTCTGAAAGGTAAAGAAAGAAACCCCTACAGAAGGTATGACGGATTTAAAGACTTCACGGAAGAGTATAAGGATTAAAACATTAATAAAAATCCCTGCAAAAAGGAGTCTTCCCTTATTCTTTTCATTACAGGCAGATAAAATCTTTATACCGAATACATAACCCGTTACAGTAGTCAGAAGTAATATAACAGGGCTCAGCGGATGGAGCCAGAAATAAAAAAGATAGCTCACAATCAGCAAAAAAACCGGCTTATATCTTCTGTTCAGACCATGAAAAATCAGAAAGGTTACAGGAAGGAATATGAAATAAGATAACGAGTTAAAAAGCATAAGGATAAAAGATGAGACCTGTGAGTAAACCGTCACTCCGGCCCGGCTCCGCTTATCTGACTTCCCTTCCTTTCAGTGAAAATTATTCTGTGACTATTTTACAATTCAGCATATATACTATTTTTGTTTTTAAATTTATAAAAGTGATAAAATTTAGTATATAAATTAAATGATATAATAATATATAAATTGGTTGGAGTCAAGGAATTTTTTTGGGGATCGTGACGCGTGATGCGTGATGCGTGATGCGTGATGCGTAATGCGTAATGCGTGATGCGTGATGCGTGATATATTATTTTTTCCTTTTTAAATATTTTATTAATCCTAATAACATCTGCCTTATACGTTCTATATAATCTTCTATTGACTGTTCACCTTTTGTATAATCAAATTCTTTTGCAAGAATATACTGGGTTTCCAATTCAGATAGTGAACCCAGGGAAATATACAGGAATTGAAGAAATTCTTTCTTTGAACTCCTCGCAGCCCCTTCGGCAATATTTGAAGGAACCGATACTGCACATCGTCTCATCTGACTTACAAATCCATACATTTCCTCTCTGGGAAAATTCTTTGTTATATTGTATATCTCTTTTGTCATCTCCATAGATTCTCTCCAGACATCCAGGTCTTTATGAGTCTTTAGCTTTTTGTTCACTTCACGCATCGCACTCCTCCCGTCACGCGTGACGCGTTACGCGTCACGCTTCTATGAGTCTTTAGCTTTTTGTTCACTTCACGCATCGCACTCCTCCCGTCACGCGTCACGCGTTACGCGTCACGCTTCTATGAGTCTTCAGCTTTTTGTTCACTTCACGCATCGCACTCCTCCCGTCACGCGTCACGCATTCTTTTCAGTCTTCCAGTTATAACAGTAACGCATGAAAACCTGCCTGTTGAAAGTGTTTATCTGCCGTAAGAGCTTCCGTTAATCCATATTCCTCCATAACAATAAAAGAAATACAGTCAGTAATACCCCATTCTTTATCTACTCTCATTTTATAAAGTTTAAGTGCTTTATTATATAAATCTTCTGTTATAGGGACAATAGTTATATCAGGATCTGCTTCCAGAGAATTAATTAAGTTTACAGCTCCCTTTCTGTAACGTTCCTTTGCAAGAGTGTTCAAGATTTCTATTATAACTGCTCTGGTAGTAATCAGACTGGTATTCGATTGTCTCATCTTCGCAGTTAATACTCTGGCCTGCTCATGATGTCGGTCAGTTATAAAAGATAATGCTATAGCAAAAGAAGTGTCAAGGAATATTTTATTTCTATTTATCATTAATCAATCCTCCATATAAATAATCATCCAGTTTTTCTGATAAATCTGCAGGGCCTTCTAACATGAGGGATTGAGCAGTATCAAAGAATGATACAGGATTACTGGCTTCCGTTGCAGGTATTTCAATTGTAATCTTAACCTTTGTATTCGGTATTAAATCCAATGGATCTTCAGGATGCAGTACTTTGCCGTCAAATATAGCACCCAGTGTTTTTAGCATATACTTCACCTCCTTATAATATTCTCATAGGATTCACTGATTATTTCACATTTTATTATAAATCTTTTTACCGATTTTGTCTATTTGATTGCCGATTGTGTTTAAAGTGGAAGATATGTGTGCTCCAATATTCGCCGGTAACTCCTCACGCATTCACCTTGCTCTCAATGGCCCGCCTCAGGTATGCCACATTTTTAAAAGTCAGCAGTTCTTTTGTACTGAATTTAATCTTAAATTTCTGTTCTATGGCAATAATAAGGTCATAAAAGAATCAGGATTTATGGGATTATATTAATCTTATAAAATTAAAGTCCGAGACAATAACGAACAGTATGTTCAATTTTTTCAAGGATTTTCCCGGTAACCTTACCTGCTGGCTTTTCAGGAAATCTCCGTGCATCAAGAGAACGAATCTGAAAGCCTAAAAATACAGTTTCCACAGGTAATCCACTTTCTTCTTTTGCAACACGGACATTTGTCGGATAATCCTGTAATATATTTTTACCACTTGTACCAACTACTACTGTAATGACCAGGGGTAAACTATTAATAACATCAATAGAAAGAACCATCACCGGTCTTTCTCCTCCCTGTTCATGCCCCTTTACAGGATTCAAATTTATAAAATAAATATCTCCGCGATTTATCATTATATATGTTCCAGTCCATCATTTTCAGTTAAAATAAATTCTTTATCAATTTTATCTAATTCAGCCTGTATTTCAACATCTTTTGCCATTAGAGCAAGTTCAATTTCAAAATTAGATTTTTCAGGAATATTTACTTTTTGTAAATGATTTGCAAGATATTCAATTAATAAAAGCTGTTCCTGATAAGATAAAAGTTCTACCATTTGTTGAATTTTACTTAAAACAGGAGAAGGCATAAAAATCCTCCTTCAATATCGAATCTTTTCTAATATCTATTATATCATATATCCCATCACGCATTACGCATCACGCATCACGCATTACGCATCACGCATTACGCATCACGCATCACGATTTTACTCTCAATGGCCCTCCTCAGGTCTCCCACATTTTTAAAAGTCAGCAGTTCTTTTGTAGTAAATTTAATCTTAAACTTCTGTTCTATGGCAATAATAAGGTTCACATGTGACAGGGAATCCCATCCGTCCACATCTGCTGCCGTAGATGCATCCTGTACCGTTATGTCTTCATCATCAAAGACTGTGCGGAATATTCCGTTAAGTTCTTCAAAAATATTCATTTGTTTTCCTCCGGATATTTCATAGTATTTTTACTTAATTCCTCGACAGAGCTATAATATAAAGGTGTGGAAAATTAGAAAATAAGATAATGCAGAAAAAAAATTTAAGAGATTTTTTTAATTCCATCTATTAAATCTTTTCTGAATTCTCCTTAACTCCTGTTCTAAAAACCAGACTTAAATCTATATCCAGACCTTCAAAACCTTCAACTTTTATCTTATCGGATTTTGGTAATGGAAGAAATAAAAAAAACCTGGGATTTGTACCAGGGCTTTGGTGTTACACTCGAATTTTTTGCTTTAAGGATTCCTGCAAGGTTTGAGAAAAATTAATATGCTGTCCTGCTGCTATCTTATCTAACCATCGTGGAAGTGTGACCATACGATTAACAGATTTAGTTTCCCAGGCTTCCCTTAAACCTATCATATACACTTCAATTAAAACTGTTTTAGTAAATTCTGCATCCTCATATTCAGGTTTTACTTGTTTTAATGGAGTAGGTTCGGGAATAGGATCATTATCTTCTTCCATGCATAAAATGTGACCGGATAGAGCTTCTTTTGCATTTTTTAAAGCTTCTTCATCATTTCTTCCAGAAGTTCCACAGCCGGGAAAGTCTGGAAATAATACACCAATTCTTTCACCTTCTTCATAATAAAATACTGCTGGATAAATATAAGTATCTTTCTTTTTTGTTTTTGCCATTTTCATTCCCCTTTCTAAGTGATTTATAATTAAAGCAGGGAGACCGGGGAGGTTTCCCTCACCTTTTATTATTTCAGACCTGCTTTTTTTAGCGCATCATTTACTACCCAGGGAGGCAGGTCTTTTACTGGATGTTGAATTGTTACTTTCCCTTTTTTCGTCGGATGCTTGAAGTGGTGATGGTCTCCCTGTGTTGCTACCAATATCCATCCGTCCTCTTCTATCATCCTTTTCAAATCCCTTGAACTTATTCCCCTCTTTTTTTTCATCCTCTGCTCCCTCCCTCTGATATTATAATAACATATATAATTATATATGTCAATAAATAATGTAAATATAGTTAAAATAACTACAAATAGTCAATAAATATACTTAATGTTTATCAAAACCCTGTTATCTCCCGACTATAAAAATGTGAGAGAGCTATAATAAAAAATTGTGGAAAATCAGAAAGTGATGATTAATTTTTATTCTTGCTGTAACCTTTTCAAAATTAGATTTTTCTACATAACTTCTTAGCTATTCAATAATAAAGCCTGAAAATCTGCCTGTTGAAAATGTTTATCACTCGTTAATGCATAAATCAGACTATAGTCTTTCATCACGATAAATGAAATACAGTCTGTCAGGCTCCACTCCTTATCAAGTCTTTCCTGGTAAAGTATTAAATCTCTTTTATATAAATTTTCTGAAAGAGGAATAATTTTATTATTCGGGTCTGCTTCAAGATAATTAATTAGTTCAATAGCAACTCCCCTGTATTTTCTCTTTGATAATGAATTGGCAATTTCTAAAATAACTGCTTTTGTAGTAAATAACCCGGCATTATTTCTTTCTAATTCAATAGATATAGCTTCAGCCTGTGTATGATATTGATCTTTTAAAGAACACAATGCTATTACATACGAAGTATCAAGAAAAATTTTATTCCCTATCATCAATTACCCCTCAATAAAGATAATCGTCAATACGGGACGACCAATCGGAAGGGCCTTCTATGTTAACTGAACGTGCAAACCTGAGGAATGAACCTGGTTTTGTTTTTTCTGAAGAATCCATCTGAATTATTATATTTACACAGCTATTGGGAGGTAAATCTAATGGTTCATTAGGTTTTAATACATAACCATCAAAAATTGCCTGAATTATTTTGCTCATATTTTATCACCTCAATATTATTATAACAGGAGAAGTTGAATTTTACTTAAAACAGGAGAAGGCATAAAAATCCTCCTTCAATATCGAATCTTTTCTAATATCTATTATATCATATATCCCATCACGCATCACGCATCACGCATCACGCATCACGCATTACGCCCCTAAAACTCATTCTCCCCTATCTCAAGTATCCTGGCAACTTCTTTCCTCTCTATGCCGGCAAGAAGCATCTTCCTGGCAGATTCAATCTTCCCTTCCAGCTTCCCTTCCAGCTTCCCTTCCAGTTTCCCTTTTTCCATCCCTTTTTCCATACCTTTTTCTATACCTTTTTCCATTCCCTTTTCCATTCCCTTTTCCATTCCCTTTTCCATTCCCTCTTTCAACCCCTTGCTGTATCCATAACGTTCAAAAGTTGTTACATATGGCATTCCGCTCACCTCCTCAAACTTGCTCATTTCTTCATAATAAATTTTCTCATATTCTTCCGGCAGATTTATTAACCAGTCGATAAATCTTAATAATTTCAGAGAATCTTTCCTGTTAAAAACAGATTTTGATAACACTATTTTCAGTGATAATTTTTTATCATTATCTTTCTTCACTTCAAGAAGTCTTATATATGTTTCCACTACTATAGCAAAAGGATTTTCGCTATTTTTCAACTCATCGAGCCTGTCTTTATAATCTATTATAGTTAGTTTCATAACTTATTAGAAATTAAGTGCTTCGTGACGCGTAACGCGTGACGCGTGACGCGAGGATTATCTGTAATTTGTTGTGAACTACACTATAATTTTACTACAGGATAATCAAATATATGACGGAAAAGACCTGCTCTGAACTCATAAGGGCCGGGACGAAATCTTTTATCTTCATCAGTGAGAATAACCAGGCTTACAACTTCTTTATGATATTTGTCAAAAATTCTGTAATTATACGTGTAGATACGTTCGGAAAATTTCTTTTCCCTTTTTCCCTGCACTTCTACATGACAGAGACACCACCGTTCAGTACCATCTTTAAAATAGATTTTAACCAGCTTATCGGCAAATCTTTTACCTGTTTCACCGGTTTTTATTATCTTTTGAAGTTCCTTATCCAGAAAGACTGGCTCTTTAGAAAAATCTATCTCGTTATATAAATCATAAAAGAAAAACTCCATAAACTGAGGAAACAGTTCCTCCAGGATATCTTTCCATGCGCTGTCTTCTAATTTATTATATCTTTTAACGGCCATTAATCAGTTCCTTTCACATTTTATTATAAATCTTTTTACAGATTTTGTCTATTTTCCGGAAATACCACTATGATCTGCATGAAGGACATAGACCATCTTCAATATCTTTATTATATTCCATGCAATAGTAACAAATTCCGAGTTTTTCTCCTATATCTTCAAGAATTTCTCCATCGTTGCAGTCATATTCATTGCCTATACTTAAGATTTCATTTACGAATTTTTTTGTTTCTACAGGGTTCATATGAGAAAAATAACCTCTTTTTTCGAGAAGTATTAATACTTCATTCAACATATAACTTCCATCATGATTCGACATTACATTCTTCCTTTCTGATATTCTTTTTACACAGCCATATAAACTGTGTTTTTTATTACTGACCCGGGCATAAACATTTAATTAAGAAATAAGAATTTTATTAATTATCTCTTTCCTCGCGTCACGCGTTACGCGTTACGCGTCACGATTATTTAATTGTCATTCCTAAATGTCTTCCTCACCTCACGCATTATGAGAGCATATATGTATTATTTATGCTTACCTCAGCAATTAAATTATTGTGTTATCATTGTAAAATAACCTGAATAACATTATAAATAAAAATTACCTATAATCAATAATTAAAGACAAAAAATACTTATTTACAGTATAAACTCAGTCTCTTCCACCATGTTTTTTTTCTTCTCTCATTTTCAGTAATTTTATTACCATTGGATCTTGAGCAGCTCTACAGAGTTCTTTTAATGCCATTACTATTTCTTCTTCCTCTTTAAGCTCTTCCGGTATATCGTCAAAACTTTTTATCTCCAGATCACCGAGAAATAATTTGCCGGACTTCAAAAGTTCATCATCATCTATATCTTTCTTATTGGACTTATTCTGTACTTCGTCTTTTCTGTTTTCCATATCTTCTTTATTTCATCACTGAATACCTCATCGTAAATATCATTTTCAGCACCTAACCATTCTGTATAACCGGTTGAGGAAGCCTGTAACCTTAACATTTCTTCAACATCTTCTTTTTCTTTTAAATAATTTGCAAAGTGAACAAGTATATAATTTAGAGGAGAAACTGTTATGAGAAAATTAAAGCTATATCTGGAAACATCAGTATGGAGTTATTATTACTCAAAGGATTAAATCAAATATCTTTATAACTTAAGACTTTAACAAAATTAAAATGTCTGGTATTTTCAGTAATAATTATACCGTTAATACTTAAACAGAGAGATGATAAAATAATATCACAGCCTAATTCTTTTAATCCAGAAGTTGGAATTCCCTGGGAGGTGTAAAATAAAAGCTGGTTTATTTTACGCTCCCAGACTCTAAAAAGATATAGAATTGCCCCATTGAATATGATATAATTTATATAAAAGTAATGTACTGAACAGAAAGGCAGGTGACATTTATGCCTGATATAGAGGAAAGAGTCAGTACTCTGGAGGGGGCACTGATGAGACTGGCTTATATGCAGGTCAACACACAGATCAATCTGAATGACCTGAGTAATCTGGTGAAACACACTCAGGCAGCACTTGAAGAATCTGACAAAAAATCCAGGGCAGCACTTGAAGAATCTGACAGAAAATCCAGGGCAGCACTTGAAGAATCTGACAGAAAATCCAGGACTGCCAGAGATAAAGACTGGGAAAAGTTTCAGGCAGCTATGGACGAAGGATGGAAGAAATCTCAGGCAGCTATGGAGGAATTCAAAAAAGAAAACCAGATAATAATAAAAGAAATGAAAGATGATGCTACACGGTCACGGAAAGAGGCTAATTACAAATGGGGCAAAATGGCAGAAAAACTCGGAACTCTTGTGGAAGATATGGTTGCTCCAAATATTAAATCTATTGCAAAAAAATATTTTAATCTCACAGAATGTGAAGATTTTATGACAAACAGGGAGAAAAGGCACCCGGTAGATAAAGGAAGAGAAAAAGAATTCGATGTTATAGCAGTATATGGAGATACAGTAATACTTAATGAAACAAAAGTGACTCCGAGAATGAAATATGTGGAAGAATTTATAGAATTCGTTAAAAAAGGCACTTTCTATGAATTTTTCCCTGAATATAATGGTAAAAGACTTATTCCCATATTTGCATCAATGAATATACCTGATAATGTCATCACACATCTGTCACGAAATAACATACTGGCTATGGCAATGGGTGAAGAAAATATGGATATAGTTAACCCGGAAATAATCCAATATATGTTTGACAGGGGATAGGATTCAAGGAAATATGACCATTTATCTATTGAGTTTTTAAGCTCCTTCTCTTTTTTGTCAAATTTTGAAAGTTCCAGAAAATAATATAATATCTCAGACAGGTATTCTTCATTTGCCAGGGTCTCTCCTCAGGTTATAGATTCTATTTCCCCTGTCTTTGCAAGCCTTACACAGCGGAAAGGACAGGTGATTTTACATATTTATATGCATTAACTATAATTTTCAGTAAAGGTGAATTTACCTGTCGTAAAAAAACGCAATTATGGCCAGAGCCGGGATTATATGTTATAATATTATAGTTAGTTGCATAACGATTCATAATTAATGAGTGAGTAGTGAGTGGTGAGTAGTGAGTAGAATATGGCATTTTCACTCACTATTCACTACTCACTACTCACTTAAATTATAATAAGTTATGAAATACACTATAAAAAGGAGGTGATAGTATGTCAATAAGTGCTCAATTTATAAGAAAAATAGATAAGCTGGAACCTGATTTAAAAGAAATTTTTCTCTCATTTTTAGAAGAGATACAAAATACCGTTACAAAAGTTGAATTTAATGAATTAAAACAGGTAATTCAGGATTTAGTTGTTAAAGTAGAGGAACTGACATCTGTTCAGAAAGAACTGGTAGAGGCACAGAAAGAACTGGCCTGTGCTCAGAAAAATACAGAGATTGCAATACAGAAACTTACAAAAGAACAGATGGATATGAAACAACATATGGCAGGACTCGGATTTTATCTGGAAAATCAGGCCTATAAATATTTACCTGAACTGTTGAAAAAAGACCTGAATATCGAAATGAAAGAAAAGTTAATCAGAAAACATATTAAAGGCAAGGCATGGGAATTCTACAAAGAATAATATCTCCTCACTTATCCCATCCCGTCATGCTTTACGCGTCACGCATCTAAAATTCCTCCATCGTAGAAACATCTCCTGCATCAACTCCCATATACTTCGCCTTTAAAACCCTTCTCATGATCTTCCCGCTCTTATTCTTCGGTATATTACCGGTAAATACCACTTCTTTAGGCGTTGCCACTGTTGACAGTTTATTAGAAAGATAAAGACGGATCTTCAGTTTTAATTCCTCCGGCTCTAAAACCTCTACTTTAGTTTTAACAAAAACCACAATGGCTTCGAACAATATATCATCCGGCACAGCCACTGCGGCAGATTCCACCACTTCAGGCAGTTCAAGGAGTGCGCTTTCTATCTCAAAGGGAGATATGAGATGTCCTGCTGTGTTTATTACATCATCACTTCTTCCCAGGAACCAGAAATATCCATCTTCATCCACTCTGGCTTCATCTCCGGTAAAATAACAGGAATCTTTAAATTTATTTCCATAGACTTCAGGGTTATTCAGATAGGCGGTAAACATGGAAGGCCATCCCGGTTTGAGACAGAGATATCCGGGAGCATTTACCTGTTCTTCAGAAAAGTCTTCTCTGTTTATTATCTTTGCCGTTATGGTATTTACCGGCTTTCCCATAGATCCGGGTTTTATCGGAAGGCCCGGCCGGTTTGCTATCATAATGGCCCCTGTTTCAGTCTGAAACCATGTATCATAAATATCTTTATCTAAAACCCTTCTTCCCCATGCCAGAATCTCAGGGTTAAGGGGTTCTCCTACGGAAAAGATGTATTTCAGCGAAGAAAGATCAAAGGAACGGTAAAAATCATCTTCTCCTGCCATAAGCATTCGAAGAAGGGTGGGAGCGGTGTACCAGACAGAAACCTTTTCTTCGGACAGAATCCTGAAATAGGATTCTCTGTCAAAAGCACCTTCGAAATGTATCTGAGAAACTCCCAGACTCCAGGGGCCAGTTATACCGTAAGATGTTCCTGTTACCCATCCCTGATCTGCAGTGCACCAGTAAGTTTCATGTTCATTCAATTGAAGGATTTCTCGAGATG
The DNA here is from genome assembly GCA_964431735.1 of uncultured Synergistia bacterium. GTDB lineage: Bacteria > Vulcanimicrobiota > SpSt-956 > SpSt-956 > JAKJGF01 > CALARM01. Next base: position 24,850 of record CAYSLJ010000094.1, read on the forward strand.
TTTTATTTATCATTTCCGCTGCGCCGTGGACATGGAGAACACCTTTGGGCTTGCCGGTAGAACCGGAGGTATAATGAAGGACAGACGGAGTTTTCGGAGAGGTGTCGTTTACTTCAAAAGATGAAGAAACTTTTTCCATAAGACGGGGATAACTCAGTATTTTTGAGGACAGATCAGATTCTTCATCTATAAGGATGATGTATTTCAGATGAGGTAATTTATCTTCTATTTTCTTTATTTTCCTGTAGAGATTCTTTTTTGTAAATACCACAGAGGCTTTCGAATCGGAAAGTCTGTCGAAAAGGGCCTCTTCACCGAAATTTGAAAAAAGAGTGCCTGCAATGGCTTCGTATTTCAATATGCCCGTAAATATAAAGAACTGTTCAGGCACTTTCGGAAGATAGGTAAAAATGACATCTCCTTTTTTTATGCCGGGTAGATTTAAGATATTTGCCGTTTTATTTGAGTAAATATGAAGATCTTCGAAAGTAAAAACTTTTTTCTGAAAATCTTTTGTGATGAAATTGAAAGCACTTTTTTCTGAAAGGCCTTTTTCACACTGAAGGGTTGAACAGATATAGCCGATATTATACTGGTTGTTTTTAGTTATGTGATTCATATTTTAATCGTGACGCGTAACGCGTAACGCGTGACGGGAGGAAAAACCATAATTTGCCGGAATTATTTTCTTACAGTCCCTTATGCCAACCTGTCACATGTCATGTGTCACACCTTTAAAATTCCTCCATTTTTTTAACCATTTCTATAATTTATCTGGAATAAGTGAATATATCTTCCACTTTACATTACTGAGGTGAGCATAAATAATAAATATCTGATCTCGTAACGCGTAACGCGTGACGCGTGACGGGAGGAAGACTGTTATTACATGCTTATGCTCAGGTCAGTAAAGTAATTATACCATTTAAACATATTAAGAACAAGACAGACCAATAGAGCAGAACAAAAATAAATCATAGTATATAAATAATGAAGGAATTTATAATGGAATGAAGAATTTAGAAGTTTACTTTAACACCAAATAAACTGGAGGTATTTAACGTTGAAAAAAGCCCTTATTACAGGAATAACAGGCCAGGACGGCTCTTACCTTGCAGAACTTCTTTTATCAAAAGGATATGAAGTCCATGGCATTATAAGAAGAGCTTCCGGATTTAACACTGGAAGAATAGATCATATATATAAAGATTTTCATGAACAGGATGTCCGTATGAAACTTCATTACGGAGATATGACAGATTCGAGCAATCTGAGCAGGTTAATCGAGAAACTTGGCCCTGATGAGATATATAATCTTGCAGCCCAGAGTCATGTAAAAGTATCTTTCGAACTGCCCGAATATACGGGGAATGTCGATGCCCTGGGAACTCTCAGGCTCCTTGATTCAATAAGAGAAGCCAGGATTGAGACAAAGGTGTATCGGGCTTCTACAAGTGAGCTGTACGGTATGGCTCCTGAAATCCCTCAGAAGGAAACAGACAGATTTTATCCGCGTAGTCCCTATGCATGTGCAAAGCTCTACGGATACTGGATAACGGTGAATTACAGAGAAGCCTATAATATGTATGCCTGTAACGGCATACTCTTCAATCACGAATCCCCTCGAAGAGGCGAGAGGTTTGTTACAAGGAAGATTACAAGAGCCATAGCGAAAATGAAAGCAGGAAAAGAGGACAGGCTTTATCTGGGCAATCTGAATGCAAAAAGAGACTGGGGCTACAGCCCTGAATATATTGAGGCCATGTGGCTTATGTTAAACCAGAACGGGCCTGATGATTTTGTTATAGCTACAGGAGAAACTCATACCATAAGAGAATTCTTACAGGAAGCTTTCACCTATGCAGGTTATGATATAAAATGGGAAGGTGAAGGGGTTGACGAAAAGATTTTAGATAAGAAAAGCGGAAAAATTCTTATGGAAATAGATCCTGCATATTTCCGCGCCACGGAAACGGAAATCCTCATAGGTGATTACAGCAAGGCTAAAAAGAAAATGGGATGGGAACCGAAGGTGAAATTTAAAGAGCTTGTAAGGATAATGATGGATGCCGACATGAGGAAAAGAGGACTTACGCCGCCGGGAGACGGAGACAGGATAATAAAGGAAAAATTTACAGTGAAATGGTGGGGTGGAGACTGATGGAATTCTGGAAAGACAAAAAAATTCTTCTTACGGGAGGACACGGGTTTCTCGGGTCTTTTATACATGAGAAATTACTCGAGAGAGGTGTAAAGGAAGAAGATATAAGAATACCTGATATTAAAGATTCTGATTTGAGACTTATGGATAATTGCGTAAAATCGGTTAAAGACATGGATATTGTCATACATCTTGCAGCTTCCGTAGGGGGGATAGGGTTTAACAAGAAATATCCCGGCACACTGTTTTATGATAATGCCATAATGGGGATTCAGCTTATAGAGGCGGCAAGGGTTGAAGGAGTAAAGAAATTTGTTGCTCTGGGTACAATCTGTGCCTATCCGAAATTCACCCCTGTGCCTTTTAAAGAGGAGAATCTCTGGTACGGATACCCGGAAGAAACAAATGCGCCTTACGGCGTGGCAAAGAAGATGCTTCTCGTTCAGTGCCAGTCCTACAGGGATCAGTACGGATTTAACGGCATATATCTTCTCCCTGTCAATCTCTACGGCCCGCGGGATAATTTTCATCTTGAGCACTCCCATGTAATACCTGCTCTCATAAGAAAAATGATTGACGCAAAGAAAAGAGGAGACAGAGAGGTTACGGTATGGGGTACAGGAGAAGTGTCAAGGGAATTTCTCTATGTGGAAGATGCGGCGGAAGGAATATTACTTGCTGCTGAGAAATATAACAAAAGTGATCCTGTAAATCTGGGAGCAGGGAAAGAAATAAAAATAAAGGATCTTGTAGAATTAATAGTAGAGCTTACAGGTTATAAAGGACAGATTATCTGGGACAGTTCGAAACCCGACGGCCAGCCCAGAAGGAGTCTGGATGTGCAGAGGGCGAAAGAAGAGTTCGGCTTTCTGGCGAAAAAAGATTTCAGAGAAGGTCTCAGGGAGACGATTGGATGGTATGAGGGAGGAGGAACCAATGACTGCAGCACTGGCAGAAGATAAGAAAAAAACAGAATTTACAATAGTCATAGAAGCAGGTCGCACCGAAAAGGAATACTGGAAAGACCTCTGGAGGTACAGAGAATTATTTTATTTCCTTGCATGGAGAGATATTCTTGTAAGGTATAAACAGACTGCCATAGGTGTGGCATGGAGCCTTATAAGACCGCTCCTTACCATGATCGTCTTTACGGTAATCTTCGGGAAACTGGCAAAATTACCGTCTGAAGGTGTTCCCTATGCCATACTGGTTTTTGCTGCCATGCTTCCATGGCAGTTTTTCTCAAATGCCCTGTCTGAAGCAAGTAACAGCCTTATTACAAATTCAAATCTCATATCAAAGGTCTATTTTCCCAGACTTGTCATTCCTACCAGTTCCGTGATAGTAAGTTTTGTTGATTTCCTTATATCTTTTGCCATTTTACTTGTCATAATGGTCTGGTACAGATTTGTTCCTGACTAGAAGATAATCACACTTCCTCTGTTCATAATCCTTGCCTTCGGCGCCGCCATGGGCGCGGGACTCTGGATTGCCACTTTCAATGTAAAATACAGAGATTTTCGTTATATAGTGCCATTTATTGTTCAGTTCGGACTGTATATATCACCGGTAGGGTTCAGCAGTTCCATAGTGCCGGAAAAATGGAGGCTCATTTATTCACTCAACCCTATGGTAGGTGTAATAGACGGTTTCAGGTGGGCCATTCTGGGAAGAGGCGTGGAAATCTACTGGCCCGGATTTATCGTTTCCGTTTCTCTTGTTCTGGTGCTCCTCTGGAGCGGAATCTGGTATTTTCGGAAAACTGAAAAAGTCTTTGCAGATGTGATTTAATTTCTATACAAAAACAATTTCTTCCATAGAAATAACTCTGGATGCATATAAAAGAGAGGCTTTAATATCTTCCACAGTTAAAAAAGGATACTCTTTCATAAGGTCCTCTGCTGATTCTCCATAAGCAAGTTTTTCAAGAATCAGTTCAACAGGCATTCTTGTTCCTTTTATAACAGGTTTACCGAACATAATTTTTGGATTTATTTCTATTTTAGACAGTAAATCATTTTCATTCATTTATTAATCCCCCTTTTTATAACCTGATAAACCTTATTTTATTCTCTGTAACTACAACAAAATATCCCTTTAATTTATCAGGATGTAGCAAAATTTTATGAAGAAGATTTATTTTTTCTTTTACCCTCTGACCTTTAACTCTTAAAAGTAATATTCCGGAAGAAAGTAATTTCTGCCTGAATACGATTTCTCCAAAATCTTTATCATTTGTTACCAGAATTCTATTTTCTCTATGGGCTATCTTTAAAATTTCCGTATCTTCAAGATATGGGTCTAATTCTACGATCCACATTACATCGTACGACATGTTTCTCAATTCATCAACTATACTTTTCTCAACATTTACATCTGCAATAAATTTCATATTTATAAAGTTCCTTCAGAAGAATACAATACACTTTCTTTCAGCTTCTATCATCCCTGATTTATTTTATTATATCATACAAAACGATATTTTACTTAGAACCTATCCGAAAAGTAATATTTATTCTACACCCTTCCGGTGGGTG
>CAYSLJ010000095.1:0-29279 GCA_964431735.1 uncultured Synergistia bacterium
ACTAATTATTCGATTTATCCTCTTTATTTTAAAATTATTTTCCGACACGCTCTAAGATAGAGGTCTATCCGGAAGAAAATATAATTACTGAGGTGAGCATAAATAATACATATATGCTCTCGTGACGCGTAACGCGTAACGCTTGACGCGAGGATGATAACCGTTCTAACAATTTGCCAGAGTTATTTTCTTACAGTCCCTTATTATAGGGGAAAAATTAACCCCATATTATCCATCTCCCCCTGAACTGTAGACGCTGCAGGTAGAGAGTTCCGGTGTCGTTAAATTAAAGAGAATTAAGATATGCAGACCAGTATTCGTAATTTATTACAGGAATTCTTTTTTCTATTTCCTTACGCTCAATTATGTAATTCTGCATCTCTTCCGGCCTGACTCTGTTATTCTGATTGTAAACGACAGGCTTCTTCATTCCAAAATATATCTTTTTGTCTTCAATAAGATAATATCTGAGGCGAAAGGAGCATCTTTCAGGGTGCCCTGCCGGTACATCCGTATTGGCAGCTTTTGAATATAAAAGCCATCTGTGTGCAGGAAATCCATAGGGATTTTCAGAAAGTTTTACCGCTATAACACCTGCCGGACAATCTGTTTTTACAGAGGCTTCGATATTAGATCTCTTCAATTAAAACAACCCCCTTTCTTACTGAGGAGAACACAGGTAATGCATATAAGATTCTCGTAACACGTCACGGGAGAAAAACGTTTATTACATGCTTATGCTCAGATCAGTAATTATAGTTAGTTTCATAACTATTCATAAATAATGACCTCGTAATGCGTAATGTGTAATGCGTGATGCGCAGGGATTAAACCCGTCACGCGTTACGCGACGCGTTACGACAACTTAAATTCTAAAAAGTTATGAAATACACTATAAATTTTACTCCTCTCGGGATATTTTACTTAAAATTTCTGTTTACAGGGGGTATTTTTTACACACGGATAATTTTTTTCTATGCCTCATAATATCCGGACAGATTTTCAAATCACCCGGTATTTTTTTACCGTAAAATCATTCTGTACATGGGGATTATGGGAGAAAATAGTTGTTTCCTTAGTACCACACCAGGTAAAAGAGTATCCAAAAAATTACGTATCATGTGCTTATATAAAGTTTCTACTCCCGTAACGCGTCACGCGTTACGCGTTACGCGTCACGATATATAAGATTTTGGTTACTAATTTATCTGTTTCGGTACTTAGATTATTATTTTTATCATGAAGCTTTTTTACAATAATTTATGAAAAACCTGAACTGAATAGTGAGGTTTTTGTTTACTTCCAGGAGAAGATCATTTATATTTATAGTTTTAGAAGGTATTAATCTAATCTCTGTTTCAACAGGTTCTTCCAGTTTTCGATAGTCTAAAGATATAAAATCTATTAATTCCTTATCTGTGACGTCTTTACTGTAATTTTTAAAGATTAAATAATTATTGCTGTTTTCTAAATTATGGCCGTAACCGTTAATAACATCGAAGGGATTAATCTTGAATTTTATGGCACTATTATCAGGTAAGACTTTATTTTTATCAGTTATTTCAATTAAAAAATATACATCGAAAGGTTTTATACGCAGGCTGCATATATATTTATATATTTTTTTTCTCACTTTTTCCAATAATTTTTTTCCGTTATAACATAAATTATCATTTTCTATAAACCAGTTTCCTTTTGTTTCAGCCATTATTACGGGGCTCTTGTTTGAAGCGATGGTTAAAATATGTTTAATATCTTCTTCATCAGTAATGTATTCATATAGTTTTTCCTTTAATTCATCTTTATTTAAAAAGGGGCCTTTTATTAAATTATACAATTCTGCTATGACAGGTTTATTGGTTTCTGCAGCAAGCATGTTAAGTTTATGTTTAATCTTTTGTTTCTTCCCAATTTCATACCACATAAAACTTTCTTCACAGGCATCATTGAATAATTCCCGGAAAAAATAATAATTTCTGTACTGACTGGCAGTATTATATTTTCTGGCAAATACTTTTGTAAGTTCTACTATGTCGTAAGGTAATATCTTTATTACTTTGCCATTAATAACTGTAGCACCAAGGTCTTCAAAAAAAGCAATATCTGAAGGGTCAGTGATTTCGGGAAAGGTTATATCATAACCACCTTCATGGGGTTTGATTGTAACTGCAGAATTTAATTGAGATTTTTTAGCAGAGAAATCAATAATCTGTCTCTGAAGTTTTCCGGGGAATTTTTTCAGATAATTTTTCAGAAAAGGCTTATCATTTCTGAGTTTATTTAATATATTAATGAAATAGTTTTTTTTCTCTTCCCGCAATACATCTTTATTTTTAACTATTTCAATAACATGATCGATTATATCATTACTGATTTCATAATAAGATACACCGGGTTTTATTTCAGTTAAATCTCTGGTAAGAGGGTATGATTTTGTTACAAGATCTATAATTTTATAAGAGAAATCGTTTTTTGCAGGAATAGTGAGATTAAATTTTTTAGAAACAGCTCCTTTATCATTCTCACCGGTATTTAATTGTTTAATTATATTATTATGGCCTTTTATAGCAGAGAGCAACTTTTCAGTTTTTACAGATTTATCATCTTCAGGATAAGATGTATAGATATTAACAAAATTATGTAATATGTCTTTGTTTAAATATAAAAATGGCCTGTTATTATACATCTTGCAATTAAATTCTCTTATGAGTTTATATAAATCTAATTTTTCTTCTTTTAATTTCTTTATATCTCTCGCCGGATATTTATGAACTAATAACCAGATATGTTCAGTTGCTTTTCCTGCCAGTCTGTCCTTATAGTCCGGAACCATAAAGGGGTAATTTATATAATAATCACTTTTGTCTTTTCTCAGGAAGTTTTTATTTAAAAGCTGTTGAATGGCATTTTTACTATGATGAAACTTAAAATTTTTTATTTTCTCTCCCAGCTGAAGCTCTAAATTATTTGAGATATTATTATTTAAATCCCAGTTTTTATTATTATCATAGAGCAACTCTAAAAGTTTATAAATCACAACAAGCCTGTCCGCCCTGGTTCTGAATCTGAAATTTACTATATTTTTTAATAGTTTTACTGTGTCAGGATTTGCCAGAAAATCAGGAAATCTGATATGATGTGAATTAAAATCTTTAACCTCAAATTCGAAATAATAATCATTATGACTTATAATATCTATATTACTATGTCTTTCTATTACGTAATCTATTAAATTCTTATTACTTATATATCCGCTTCCGTTCAAACTAAAGAATTCGAAATATTCATTTAATTTTTTTAATAATATTTTATTAATCTTTATACCATTCAGATGGTTTGTATAGGCCATGTAATATATGTAATTAAAAAATAAAAATATCTTAAAATTGTTTTCTGTTAACGATTTTGTTTTTATAAATATATTTCTGGGAAGTATAAACGAATTTGAATCGTCTAAAATCAAGGTAAAGCCTCCTCTGAAATAAGTTGGGCACCGGCACAACCCATAACCCATATAATTCGTTTTTATCTTTTATTTACCTTTCTTTTCGTATGTTTTATTGTGTAATTTGATGTTGAATTATTTAGATTAACTCTCTTTCAATAAATTGTCCTAAAAGATTGATTTTAAGCCATTAAAAATGAAAATTCCTGTAATCTTGAATTATAGAATTTTTTATAATATAATGAAAGTACCATATGAGGCTACGAAAGTAGATGCTCTATGAGAAAGAAAGCCAGATGTTGGGGCATCGGGTTGGATTTAAGTGATTTTTTATCAGAAAATTCCTTACCATGTGATAAGGCCAATTAATGAAAAGAATATGTTCTACCTTAAAAGGTAGGCCCCACTAAGATCCCTCTCAGGAGGGATTTTAGATTATTAAGAGCCTCTAATACCTCCGGGTTACGATTCACTATTGCTGCAGTATGTATTGAGCTGAGCATAAGCATTTAATAAACGTTTTCTTCCCGTCACGCGTTACGCGTTACGCGTCACGAGAGCATTATGTATTATTTATGCTTCCTCAGTAATTGAATATTCACCACTCACTTTTCATCACTCACTGTTTACTCCTTTTTCATTTCCATAGATTATCTGAATAAAAATTATCTGTGTGTAAAATTTATCCTTTGAGAAGAAAATTTTTAATTAAAATAGGTGGTAATAACAAAATCTAATATTTATGGAGGGGTTCATATATGAGGACCAATAAATTAATATTTATCATTACAATATCTACATTATTACTTTTATTTACCGGTTCTTTTATTCTTGCAAAGGCCAATATTAATACTAAAACTCTTTTAATTTTTGTTTGTAACAGGGAATATAAAGGGGAACTGTTCTTAAAAGAGGACCTGCTTTACTGTGACCTGGATGTACTGGATAATCTTATGGGCATTAAATATAAAATTGACGGGCAATCCCTGTTCCTTTCTAACGGACTTGAGTATGACTACAAATTGATCATTAAAGGTAAGAAAATATATGTACCTGTGACAAAATTCAGTCAATCCGCAGGTTTTATAGTCAGCTATGATGAAACGAGCAATATTCTGGATATTTCTTACAGTGGTGTTTACAGTTTTACAGAGTTAGTTACTACAGAGAGGAAAACTATAAAGGCTGACCTGGAAAAGGATAGTAATTTGTTAATTAAGCCGGGAAAGTCTATCGGAGATTTTTCGTTGGGATTGAATTTAAAAGAGTTTGAATCCTGGGGAGAACCGGATATGGAAGATTATAATGGCAAATATTTTTATCTTTATTACCGGAAATATAACATCGCTTTAATGGGTAACCCTTCTACAGGAAATGTAAGTGCCATGTTTACCGAGAATAAATCTTATACGGATAAGTACAAAATCGGTCTCGGAACCGGTTGTAAAAAGGTATTTGAACATTATCCTGACGGGGAATTCGGAGAAGTAAGTGTTGATACGTATTTTCTTTTTAAAGATGGCATAGCTTTCGGGTTTGATGATAAAGGATATGTCAATAATATAATGATTTTTGAACCTGATGAAAACCATTCGGCTTCTCCTTATATTAATTCCGGTTCATCTTATAATTCTTCAAATTCCGATCCTTCAGCCACTCAATGTCTGGGAATTACTGAAGCCGGTCATAGATGTAAAAGAAAAACAAAAAATAGTAGTGGTTATTGCTGGCAACATCAGGGCCAGGCACGTTAAATATAGGACTTTCTATTAAAAATTTATCAGAAAAGGAAGTGTGTTACTGTGATACAAAAAATCAGTTTATTCTGCCTTATAACAATTATTATATGCAGTCTTTATTTAAATCAGGGCTGTAAGGTTGAAATCTTTGAACCTACACCTACTCCGACATTAATTCCTACTGCTACTCCAACATTAACGTCTACTCCGACACCTGCTCCGACATTGACACCTACCCCTTCTATTCCGGAAGCTTACCTTACCTCTGCCAGGAAAGCAGTGGAAGCTTTACAGGCAATTCAATCATGTACTACGACAGGCATAAGTTATGTAAATTATAGTGCTAAAAAGGTTGATGCTCAAATAGCAGTAGACCAATTTTTGAAGAGTAATTCCGTAGATTATATTCCCGGGTTAAAAAATAACGTTGAAATGGCGATGAATAATTATACTCAGGCAGGGGAAAACTGGTATGATCATATTAAATACGATGCGCCTGAAAGTCTATTGCAGGATAAATGGCGTGACGCCGATTACTATGTTAATGAAACTGTCAGATTATTAAATGATGCTACAAAACAAAAATGACTCTAAAATTAAGGAGTTATAACAATGAAAATCGATATGATAAAACAGACAGTAAAGAAAATATTGAAAAGAAATAGATTGAAAAGTCTTCTGTTAATATGTGCTTTATTTACATTACTTTTAATAACAGGTATTTCCGTATATAAATATTACAGAGTCTCTGTTATAAAAAATTATCTGAAGAAGGTAATAGAGACTGATAGAGCTGATATGGAAGCAGTTCTGAAGCTGAAAGGGATATGTAATTACGAAGAAGCAATAGAGATCTGCAATAAATCTGTGGAAAAGAGAAACGCCTTAATAAATGAAATAAGAGATTTTCACAGTAAGAACAGTTATGAACTTAATGAAGAATCGGCTATTTTTTTGAATTCCGAAAATGAACTGGTAGTGTCTAAAAAAGATATATACAGTAAACAACTGGAGCTTTTCCGTAAAGTAGCGGAATTTCAGCAATATACAAAGACTATAACTCCTGAAAAATCTATGGACATGATAGAACAGTTTATGTCTATGGAGAGCGAAATGCCTCCTCTTATGTCATCTATAATCAAATCTACCGAACGTTTTTCCGATACTTATAAGAAAACTGTCGTTGCGGAACATGACTTTCTTGGAAAGATGTCTGATGTTCATATTAAAATCAATTCACTTTACATGGCTTACGAACAGGCAAATATATTAATCACGGAAGAAACAAAGCAGTATATCGATACTGTAAAGTCAGATATAGTGCTTAAAGAAAACCTTATGGCAGATAAAGCCTTTACAGAAACATTACTTGCGATAACAGACCTGGAACTTCTTGAAAATTCTGATACAAAGAGGATCTTTGAATTTTTCGACACATCAAATACAAACAGAGAACATCTGATAAATAATCTGAAAGATTTCTACCCTTCAGTTAAACCTGAATTAAGAGAAAAACTTTCCTCATACCTGTCGCTCAGAAATGAACTGATTGGTGATAAAAAAGAAATGCTCGAAACCTATATCGCACTTGATAAACAGTTAGATTTCTGTTGTACAGGACTTAAAGCTATATCTTCTACCGAATATTATGAGTTTTCAGTACAGAAGGCTTATATTACCAGAACTAAACCCATATGTTATGAAATACTCAATACAATTCCTGTTCTAACAGATAGAGCCGATAAATACTCGGAGATATATAAAAAACTGCTGTGTGAAGAGAAATCTCTTTCATCTGTATCGAAAGATTTAAAGGCACGTCTGGACGGAATGCTTATTATGAAAAAATATGAAGAGAAAAATATGGAACTTGCCCTTATTCTAAAAAAAGGCTATAAAGAACTTCAGTTTAATACGGAGGTCTTACTGGACGCGCTGGATAAGCACATTAAATTAATCAATAGCATTCAAAATTATTATTACTGACCTGAGCATAAGCATTTAATAAATGTTTTCCTCCCGTCACGCGTTACGCGTTACGCGTCACGAGAGTTAAATATGCATTATTTATGCTTACCTCAGTACAAAAAGAACAGGGCATTGCTCGCTATTATGAAGGCCATTTTTTTAGATAAAGACAGGGAATATCATAAATAATGGAGGTGAAATTTATGGTAAACAAAAATGCATTATATCAGGTAGTTTTTAAGGGCCGTAAAGGTCATGCTCTGGCTATGGCTATAGAAGTCAGAAACGGTAAATTAGCTTACATATCCCCCGGTAACAGAGCACATTTTTTAAGAGGAAAAGTAAAAGAAGAAAATCATCAGTCTTTAACTTTTGATACGGCGAACTTTGGAGAAGTAACTTTTAATCTTGCAACGTTAAAATATTTTAAAGAAGTTGTTTTAAAAGAAGACAGTACCATTTGTTTTAACCATACAACCCTCAGCAGTTTTAAAACAGACGAGGATTTATGGAACTGGTATTTACAGGAATTTTTCAATGGTCATCTTCCAACATACAGTGATACATTATAAAAATATTGTTTACTCATAAAGAAAACTATGGTAAATTATAGATAGAGCATTTCACTCGCAGCAATCCTGTAAAAAAGTCAGGCGATTAATATGACCCCATATGTATACATAAAAAATGAAAATATTATAGAAATTCTTTCAGAGGTTCAGAGGAAAGCAAAAGAATTAACCGGTGAACATCTTGTAAAAGTCATCCTTTATGGCTCCTATGCAAGGAATAGCCAGGATAAATACTCTGATATAGATATAATGATTCTTGTTGAGGATTCCGAAGAAAATATAAAAAAATATGAAGATGACTTTGTAGATATAGCTTTTGAGATTTCATTGAAATATGATATTCTTCTATCAATAATTTTTAAAAATAATAATCAATATAATAGGTACGTTGACATTTTACCATTTTATATGAATATCCAGAGGGAAGGAATAGAAATTTATGGATAACAGGCTTAATGATTTATCCAGGTACAGGTTACAGAAAGCAAGAGATGAACTTGAAAGCTCTGAAATTATGCTTCAAAACACCAAATTCAGCCAATCAATAAATCGTTCTTATTATGCCATATTTCATGCTACCAGAGCATTACTTGCCCTGGATAAATTTGACGCAAGAAAACATTCCGGTGTTATTGCTTATTTTAACCAGCACTATATAAAAACAGAAAAAATTGAAAGAAAATTCGGTAAAATATTGATTTTAGCTGAAAATATCAGAATAAAAAGTGATTATGATGATTTCTATATTGCGAGCAAACAGCAGGCAGAAGAACAATTATCAAATGCTAGAGAATTTATAGAAAGAATAGAAACATATATAAACCTTCTCCCTTAATAATCCTCAAAATGATTTTTTCACCTCACAGGATTATTTTTATCTCCAGTTGAATCTTTAACAACAGGTTTCCTGAACATTCGAATCTTTCACAATACGGAGGCATAAGACATGGCAAAAATGATACCGCCCTATATATCAGAAGATGTAAAGAGCAGAGGAGAAAAACAGATATTCGAACTCTTCGAAAAAGACCCGGACACATCGGACTGGATTGTCCTTCACTCGCTTGGTATTGCAAAACACACGCAGAGAACGTGCGGAGAAATTGATTTTGTCGTTATGGCGCCGAAGCTCGGCATATTCTGCCTTGAAGTCAAATCGGGAGAGGTGAAAAGGGAAAACGGAGTATGGCATTTCACTAACAGATACGGGAAAACAGTAAAGAAAAACAGAAGCCCCTTTGAACAGGCCAGTGACGGCATGTACAGCCTTATGGATTTTCTTAAAAAAGTTCAGAAACAGGACAGTGACCTGAGCAATCTCCTCTTCGGCTTCGGTGTAATGTTTCCTCATATTGAATATAACGAAACAGGAACGGAATATGAACAGTGGCAGGTTTATGACAGACATTCCAGGAGAGGGCCTGTAAGTTTTTTCATAGAGGAACTCGCCCGTAACACAAAGAAAAAGATGGAAGACATAGGAAATTTCTATAAAAATTTACCTTCCTGGAAAGATATAGAAAAAATAGCCTCTATTCTGAGAGGCAATTTTGAAATCCTTATTACGCCGAAACAGCGTCTCGGAGATACGGAAGAACTTATCCTCTCATATACGAAGGAACAGTATAAGTTCCTTGATCACCTGGAAGATAATGAAAGATGCCTTTTTCAGGGTGCCGCAGGAACAGGGAAGACCATGCTTGCCCTTGAGTCTGCTAAAAGAAGTGTGTATTCGAAAAAAAGGACTCTTCTTGTCTGTTATAATATCCTCCTGGGGAACTGGCTCAGGCTCAGATTGAAGAATAATACGGGAGAAAACTTTCTTATAGAAGATTTCCATACCTTTCTTGAAAGGATTGCAAAAACAAATACGCCTATAAAGCCGTCTATTGTTCATGGCAATGATTACTATACAAACACTCTGCCATATCTCGCCGTTGAAGCACTTGACAGAGGCGTAATAGAACCTTTCGATAAAATCATTATAGATGAAGGCCAGGATCTTATAAGACCTGAATATCTTGATGTTTTCACCGAACTTCTCAAAGGAGGACTTTCGGGAGGGAACTGGGAGATTTACTGTGATCTGGAACAGCAGGCCATATTCTCAAAATATACTGCCGATACAATGCTGAAAATACTCGGCGGAAGGGCCCATTTCGCCAAGTTCAGACTGAAGGTGAACTGCCGCAATACAAAACCTATAGGAGAAAATACTGCCCGTATTACGGGATTTGAGAAACCTCCATTCCTTCCGAATAATATTGAAGGCCTTCCTGTGAGATATTTCTTTTATAAGGATAAAACCGAACAGATTCAGAAACTGGAAAATATTTTAAGTGACTTAAAGTCAAAACAGATACCGCCGGAAAATATTTCCATACTGTCCAGATATAAACTGCAGAATTCATCTGTGTCGGGGATTAATATGAAGAAATTTCCTTTTGAAGATATTACCCTGAGAAAAAATGATCCGAAATTATTTACAGACTGCCGGAACATAAGCTTTTCTACTATTAATGCCTTCAAAGGTCTGGAAAATTCTTATATAATTATTACAGATGTCCATAAATTGAAAGATGACAATAATAAAGATAAAGATAATGAATACAGATCACAGCTCTATGTTGCCATGTCCAGGGCAAAGGTCTGTCTTTATGTGCTTGCAGATAAATCATGTGAAGAAGATTGCAATAGATTGCTGAAAAGAGTAAAAAAAATTGTTAATTAATTATGAAAAAAGAAAACCTTTTACCTTCTGACATGCCATTTATAATTAATCTTTACGGAGCCACTGAAAATTATATAGTAATTGATGTAGAAACTACAGGTTTATCTCCTGTTCACGACCGTATTGTTCAGCTCAGTGCCATAAAAATAAAGGACCGTATACCTGTAGAATCCTGCAATTATTATCTTGACCCCACACCTGTCCGGATTCCGCCTGTAGTAAGGAATATACTCGGTCTGGACAGATACCCGGAGATTGAACGTCAGATCTACAGCGGACAGACTGTAGAAGATATTAAATCAAAAGTCCTCGATTTTCTGGAAGATTATACCCTTGTTGCCCATAATGCCAGGTTTGATCAGGGATTTCTCTATTCTGCTCTCGGGAAATTGAAAAATCCCATAATCGATACACTGGAAATAGGATTGCTCCTCCATCCCGAATCTTCAAACCACCGCCTTGAAACACTTGTACAAAAAACCGGCATAACCATAGAGAAGGCAAAAAAATTCTGGCCCGCCCATGAGATGCAGGAAATGACTACATGGGAAATGCATAATGCAGTAACAGATATTTCCCTCCTCGGTCTTCTTTATGAAGATATGACGGCACGGTTTTATGACAGAAATAATATGATTCATACCATCGTGTCTGCACTTATGCCGGAAACATGCGGAGATAAATGGAGAACGGAAAGCCCTGAAATAGCCGGTATGGCAATTAAAGAACTGGCGGAGTATATAAACCACAAGGGCCTTATTAATTATATTGCCGGATTTAATGAAATGACTGACTTCAGAGAAAGGTATATATTGACTTATCTCCTTTCATGGAGGATAAATACAAATAACGATGATCTGAATAAAATAAGCTACTGGTGCAAAAGGACTTTTAAACAGACCTGGAATATTATCAGGTTAATCAGGTGAGAGAAATTGTCGCCGGGGAGAAAAAATTATTAATGTCTATGCCGAACAATCTACATCTTCTTAAAAAATTAATAGACTTCATCGTGAGTCCCTATATCAATAAAAGTGACATTTTTATCATCTACAAAATATAAAATAACTCTCAAATCGTCTTCTATACTAAAACTCCATAATTCCTTTAAAATTCCAGATAATTTATGGAGTCTTAAGCTTTTAGCAAAAGGATCGTGGATAAAAATTTTTACTTTTTTCCAGTAGTTGTTTTCTATTTCTTTTTTCCCTTTAATTCTTTTCTTAAAAGCTCTTTTAAAAGATGAGCTAAAAGCAATTTTCATCATAACATTTCCTCTAATTTATCTATATCATCTGAAAATTCAAGTTTATTTTCTTCAACTTCTATAAGACTTTCCTGATAATTTTTGTAAATCGCTTCTCTTTTTTCTTCAATCAAAAATTTTTCAATCAGGAATTTAATTTCTTCTTTTTCTGTAAAAGATAGTTTTTTAATATCTTCAACCAGATCCCCGAAAGTTGTATTCATTTTTCTCACCTCACATATATTATAAAGGATTATACTGGAAAATACCAGACATTTATTAATTATCAAATCCGAATCCATCTCCGGCCTTTATAATAAAAACTTGATTTAAAATTTACATTTTGTTAACATTTTTTTCAACAATTCTCACCACTTTCTGGTATAATTTTTAATAGAATATCCTGCTTACAAAGCACAAACAGGAGGCATAATATGGATAATACTAATCTTAACCCTTCAATGAACTCTCCTTTTCAGTTAGATTATAAAGCTTTAAAAGAACATAGAGATGCAAGAAAAGAAGAAGCAAAAAGACTGAACAGATTACTCGATACAAAAGACAGTTTTCAGAGTACAAATATCATAAAAAGTGCCCTTCCAGACTTATCGGAACTGGTAAAAGCAAAAGAGCAGAAAGAATGGACAGTTCTTATGTATATGGACGGATATAATGATCTGGAAGCATGGACTGCCAACAGTTTCCTCGATGTGGAAAAAGTCGGATCCGATGACAAAATGAATGTAGTTGCCGAACTGGGTAGAATCTCCCAGGAAGAGCTTAAAAAGATAAATGAAAAGATGGGAAGACCTTATGAACCGACAAATATAGACGGTGACTGGAGCGGTGTAAGGAAATACTATGTCCACAGAGACAAACCGGGAGATGTGGGAGCAGTCGATAGAATCGACTCTCCTGTAGTGGAAGATCTCGGGCCAAAGGATATGAGTTCTCCCGATACTCTTGCAGAATTTCTTACATGGGGCATAAAAAATTATCCGGCAAAACACTATATGGTTGTTCTTATGGACCATGGCGGAGGATGGACAGGGGCATTCACAAACGATGCCACAGGCTCTGGAGGCCATATTATGTCAAATCCTCAGATCGCCGAAGCTTTCGAGAAAACTCAGAAAGAAACAGGGGTAAAACCCGATGTGGTTCATATGGCGGCATGCCTTATGGCAAGCACGGAATCTGCCTATGAAATTAAAAACAGTGCCGATTATCTCGTAGCCTCTGAAGAAATGGGCACAACCCTTGGTTTTGCCTATGGCGCCATACTGGATAAATTACAGCAGTCTCTTGCAGACGGTAAAGAACTGACAGGTAAATCCATAGCAGAAGCCATTGTAGAACATTATGCCGATAAACCGAAGGCTTTTGCCACAAAATCTGCCATAGACCTGAGCAAGATGGATAATGTAAAGGATAATCTGGATAATTTTGCAGAGAAATTAAGAAAAACAGATACATCAAAAGAAGTGCTTAAAGAAGTCATAGATAAAGCACAGAATTTCAGCCGTCAGTTCTATTATGAATTCTATGCCCAGACAAGGGATCTTTACAGTGTGGCAGAACAAATAGTGAAATCGGATAAGGTAACTGATAAAGAACTTAAAGGCGCTGCCGAACTGATGATGAAATCAGTTAAAGATGCAGTAATAGCAAATGTGGCAAATAAATATGAAAGACAGGAAGTTCTGAAAACCTACAAATCTGCAGACGGTAAAGAAGATGTAACACTGATAGAATATACGGAAGGCAAATTCGACTCGTCAGGTCTTTCCATATTCCTCCCTACAGGTCAGAAATATGCCGATTATTTTACCCAGGAAGGTAAAGGCTATAAAGAACTGGCTACTTCAAAGGAAACAGGATGGGATGAATTTATAAAGGAAAAATTCGGCTCCCCTCCGAAAGCTGAAGAAGGTAAAACGGAAGAAAAAAGCTGAGAAATGGCTAAAAAAAGGGCAACTTCTGTTGCCCTTTTTTATTTGAACTTGTCAGATCATGGTAGTCTGTGGTAAAATCTCACATAACAGGAAAGGTATAAACAATGAATAAAGAAAACTTTATAAATGATATAATAAAAATCATAAAAGAGTGGAACACTGTATATCATCCTACTGACAGTGACTACAGAAATCTGACGGAACAGATTATTGGCTATCTTGAAGAAGCACATATTATTTCTTACGCTCAGAAAAATACTGAAAAAAATATTGAGAGGTAAAACATGTCATCAGAACCTGTAGAATTAATACTTACAGAAGATTCGTTTTTTATGAAGAAGAAATGCCATCTCTGTAACAATCGTATTGAAAAACCGGGAGAAACAATAATTCTATGCAGGGAATGCCATAGAATATACCATAAGGAATGCCGGGAAAAACAGGGAAACTGCCTCTATTGCAAAAGAAAAAACATGGAAGAGAAAGAAAATGCGGAAGGGAGTGACATATCTTTAAAAAAAACAGAACTTATTCCTCTCATAATCATTTCTATAGTTTTGATTATTTCTTTTATACTTGTATGGACTAATATAAGTTCAAAAAAATTAAATAAATACAGAGCAAAAGGTATCAGTTATTATCAGAACGGAAAATATGATCACGCTATAGAAGAACTGTCGAAATATCTTAAATACAGGCCAGACGATGAAAAAACATTGAGCTATCTGGCTATATCATATGTGAAAAAAAATGATAAAGATAAAGCCCTTCTCTATGCAAATAAGGCTTACAGTCTTAATCCATCGTCACCTGAAGCAAATTTTGCATCAGGTGCTGTCTGCGCCATGGATAAAAATAAATCGGCAGAAGGGATCAAATATTTTGAAAAAGCTCTGGAACTGGATCCGGAATTACTGGATGTAAATATATATCTGGGAGAATTATTCTATTCCACAGGAGAACTTAATAGAGGAGAAGCGTGCTTTAATAATGTATTGACAATTGAGCCTTCAAATCTTAAAGCCCTTAACGGTCTGGGACTTATTTTATACGATAAAGGAAATACGGATAAAGCAACGGAATATTTTTTAAAGGCCATAGAAATAGATCCCAACTACTGTGATAACTGGAATAATCTCGGTAATATATATTATAAAAAGGGAAATATAGATAAGGCAAAAGAATACTACAGGAGAGCCATTGAGTTAAATCAGAAAGACTATAAAGCTCATAATAACCTGGGGCTTATATATTACAGACAAAAAGCATATGATAAAGCCATGAAAGAATATGAAGAGGCAATCAAAATCAATGAAAAATACGGCACAGCTTATAACAATATGGGACTGTTATATCAAAATACAGGAAATACGGATAAAGCCATGAAATGTTATGAGAAAGCGATAAATATAGAACCTGAGAATTTTCAGGCTCTCACCAGTATGGCTGCTATATTGATTAATAAAAAAGACTATGAAAAAGCTCTACCTTTGCTGGAAAAAGCCAGCAGAATCTCTACTTCTTATGTTTATACCTTTATAAGTCTTGGAGATCTTTATTACAATACAGGTAAATGGGATAAATCCATTACTTCTTATGAGAGAGCTATCGCTCTGGAACCGGATAATAAAGAGAAAGCAGGCATTTATAGCAGGCTCGGCGAATGTTATTATAAAAATAAAAAACCGGAACAGGCAATAGAATATTATAATCTTGTTCTTAAAATTACACCTGGAAATACTGCTATAATAAGACAGCTTGGCCTTGTTTATGAAGATAAGAAAGAATTTAACAAAGCCATTCAATTATATGAAGCTGCACTGAAGATTGACCCTGAATATAAAGAATTAAACAAAGATATAGACAGGGCCTATAGCAGGAAATACAGATATTAAGTAATTAATTTCATAACTATCCATAAATAATGACCTGGTAATGCGTAAAGCGTAATACGTGATGTGCGATTAAACCCGTAACGCATTACGTGTCACGACGACTTAAATTCTAATAAGTTATGAAATACACTATAAAGTGAAAGTCTTATAAACCATTAAAGAGGAATATTCATAGAGACCGGAGAATATATCCTATTCAGAAGAATAATTTGATAGACAGGATGCAGGAATTTTTATTTATACAGGCAATCAAAAACTGAATGCTGTTAGCT
Source organism: uncultured Synergistia bacterium (assembly GCA_964431735.1). GTDB lineage: Bacteria > Vulcanimicrobiota > SpSt-956 > SpSt-956 > JAKJGF01 > CALARM01. The sequence goes on from CAYSLJ010000095.1 coordinate 15,824, forward strand.
GAAAACTGATAGCTAATAATAATTTATCTTTATTTCAGGAGGAGTTCTTCAGGGAGTAAAGAACAGTATAATAAAGGTCAGTATATGGCAAAGCATTGACAGTTGGAGGAATTTTAATGAGAGATACCGATGGTAATCTGACAACAGATACCATTTTACAGGAACGCTACAAAATTATTAATCTTATTCAAAAAGGTCCTGCCAGCAGAATGTATAAAGCTTTTGACACAAAACGAAACAAATCTGTTTTTGTCAAGGAATTAATTGCTACATATACAGATCCGTCACTTCGTCATCAGGCTATAGAACAGTTCAAAAGTGAAGCCAAAATTCTATTCAAACTCAAACAGGAAAACCTGCCGAAATTCGAAGATTATTTTGATTACGAAGAAAACAGATATCTCATCATTGAATATATAGAAGGACAAAGATTAAATAATATAGTAGAAGGTCAGTCAGGTTTTCTGGATGAACAGCAGGTAATCAAATGGGGTATAGAACTCTGTGATTCCCTGGGATATCTCCATAACCTGAAACCAAACCCTGTCATATTCAGAGATTTAAGCCCTCAGAGTATACTCCTTTCAGAACAGGATGGCAGATTAAAACTCATAGATTTCGGAATTTCGAAAATCTATGAAACGGACGCAAAGACTATGGGTATTGCCAAAACAATGACACAGCATTATTCTCCCATAGAACAGCATGCAGGAACAACAGACAACAGATCGGATATTTATTCCCTTGGAGCAACTCTCTATTATTTAATATGTAAAGCACCGCCTATGGATTGTGTGGAACGTATTATAGACGATGAACCCATGGAAAAATGCAGTAAATTTAATCCCCATATCTCAAAAGAATTAGAAAAAGTTATAATGAAAGCCATGGAAGTAGATAAAAAAGATAGATATCAGAAAATAGAAGAGATGATGGTTGAACTTGTAAAAGCTTCTTCTGCCGGTAGCAGAAAACAAAACAGACCTCTTCTTAAACCTGTATTTCAAAGAAAAGAAGAAGAGCATCCTCCGGAGGAAGAAAAAAACAATGATTATAAGCCTATTTCTTTTCAAATGGAACATCAAAGAGACTCAGAAATATCTCATACAGGACAATCTCCCGGATTTAAAGGCAGTTCTGTTATGACTCCATCTTCTCAGGCCCGGGAGCAGATGCAGGGAAGACAGTCACCTGGTGATAACCGGTCTACTCAGACCAGACCTTTTACAATGAGAAAAGACCAGGTAAAACCTGTCGGTGCCGGTTCTCCGACACCATTTCAGACAAAACCTGTTGCCAATACGTTCCAGATACAATCACAGGCAAAGCCCGGTGGAGTCAGTTCTCAGACGCCATTTCAGGCAAAATCTGCCGGCAAACCCCTTCAGACAAAGCCTTTTACAAGGCCTCCCTCTGTTACAGAAGGAAGAGGTGATATGCAAAGTCCGAGAAGACGTATTTTAGAAGACAGAGGAGGCCAGGCAAAAATACCTCCTAAAAGTCCTGCTTTACCTTCATTACAGCAGACGCCGGTGCCAGATGACAGGGAATATGAAGAAAATTACAGTACTGCCAGAGAAGAAGAAACATCTAAAATAACGTACAGGATAAATCCGACAAAATCCAGGGAAGAAGAACAGGAAGATGTATATGATGAACCTGATGATGAGATACAGGAAGAAAACTTTAAACCTGAAAGAAATATAAAGGATTTAACAAGACCTCAAAAGCATCTTTATGAAGAAGAAATACCTCAAAAAAAACCGGGGGTTATTCAGAGAATCCTGAAGTTTTTATTCAGAATAAAAGTATAAAACGGCTAGTATTTCCTTATAAGCCCCACAGATATCATTCTATAAATAGATTTCATTACATCAAAATAGCTTTTATTAATAAGCCGGGCAATATCCATTATATTTTTCCTGCCGTCTATAAAATTTAACAGTTCCATTTCTTCCTGATTGAGAGAAACAATCTGATATTCTTCGGAACTGTTCAAGAAAGGAGTTTCATAAGGAGAGGAAACAGACAGTTTAATTTTTGCCAGTTCTCTATTTTTTCTCAGAGCTCTTGTTATAAATTTCTGAGCATCCATATCCATAGTATGTTCGTCAGACATAACAGAAGGTATAAAAACTGCTTCTCCGTCATGCCAGCAGAGAAAACTGTATGATGCTTTTTCTCCCTTCAGGTTTCCCAGTAAAGCATGAACTATATTACCATGTTCAAAATATATTTCTCCTTCTTCATATTCATTTTTAAGAATTATTTTCCCATCTGCCATAATGGAAGAGAAATGAACTAACATATTTATAAAACCGGATTGAGAAACCTTCATGACAGAACCGGCGCTGAAAGCAGGTTCTTTAAGAGAATCCTTTGTTACTTTTCCTTTTTCTTTCTGTATAATACTGGAAATTCTCATATCTATGGGGAGACCGCCTTTATAGGCTTTACGGATGGCTTCCGTCACGCTGTTTATGCTCCCTCCTTTTAACATATATCCTTTAGCACCTGCCATGAAAGCTTTTCTGATAACCTTTGTTTCAGAAAGAGCTGTGAGCATAATAACACGGGCATTCTGATCCAGTTCCATAATTGCTTTCGTTGCTTCTATTCCGTCTATGCCGGGCATATTTATATCCATGAGTATTACATCAGGTACAACCGAAAGGGCCTGAAATGTTTCTATAGCATTTTTGCCGTTCACTGCTTCTGCAATCAGTTCCATATCAGCAGTTCTTTTTATAATAGATTTAAAGAGGAGACGCATTACCTGATCATCATCTACAAGGAAAATTTTTATTTTCTTCTTTTCTCTGTCTATAGAAAATAGCTGTGTTACATGATGACCGTAATATTTCGAATATATTGTAGCCAGGTCGTCTCTGAATTCAGAAATAGTCTGATACCTTGCTTTCGGATCTATTTTCAATGCCCTGGAGAGAACAAAATCTATCTCAGCAGATACCCAAGGATTTAAATTTTTCGGCGGAACAAATTCAAAAGGCACCTTCGGAGCAATTGCTGTAAGAAGATGATAAATAGTAACACCGAGAGAATATATATCACTCCTTGTATCCTGTTCGCCTCTGTATTGTTCCGGCGGTGCGTAGCCTTCTGTACCGATAGCAGATTTATCTTTTTCATATAAAACATGGGCAAGTCCAAAATCTACAAGAAAAATTTTTCCGTCTGAATCACGAAGGACAATATTTCCAGGTTTTAAATCACCATATATGACCGGAGGAGAAAGATTGTGAAGATACTCGAGTATTGAACAAATAGAGAGAGCCCAGTCAAGAACCTTCTGTTCCGGTATACCCTGACCGAAGGTTTCTTCTATAATGGTCTCCAGGTCATTACCTTCTATATAATCCATGACCATATAAAAACCTTCACAATGCTGAAAATAATCTATTCCTCTCGGTAAATTGGGATGATCCAGAATTGAAAGTATATCAAATTCCTTCTTAAAAGAATCAATCATAGAGTCACGACTGTCTGAAGAGGAATGGAAATAAAGCTCTTTAACAGCTACTATATTATTCAGAAATATATCTCTCGCCAGATAAATCCCGCCTGTAGCACATGCTTTAATAGGTTCTATAACGGCATATCTGTCTTTTAAAATAACATCTGAATCCAGAAAGCCTTCTATCATAAGTTTCTCCATTCTCTGAATAGTATCCCGGAAAATCTCTTTACAGGGAACACATGAAGGAATATGCTGAAAAAAAGTATAATGGAACTCCACGTATAAACAATAGAAGGATAGATAACAAGATTTAATCCTGTTAAACTATCTGATACCATAATTTCTCTTGAAACTGTACCAAATAAAAATGGAATATTTCTGAATTCTTCCGTATTTATGGCATGAGGGAAAAAAGTGGAACATATAATAGATATAATAAAAGAATAAGTAAGGGTAAGCAATAATACAGGAAGAGCACCGGAGATGATATAAATAGGATGTAATTTATCTGGATGGGCTCTGTTTCTTCTGGACGACACATCGATTGTTAAATAAAATAATGAAAGGCCAATAGAAAAAATAAACATAAGGAAATATAAACTATCCTGAATTTTAATCATGAAATTGAAACCTCCCCCTGTTATTACAAGTAATATAGCACAACCTGCTACGTTACCTGCCATGGTGGGAAGTAAAAAGTCTATATCTGAAAAATTAATCTTCGTAAACCCGTATAATATATAGTATAAGATCATAAATGCTAAAGAACCGTAAAGGGAACAGGAAAATAAATATTTCAATAATACATTCCCCAGGGCCTGTTCATAAAGACCTGTTAAAGGGGGCAATAAAAAACAGATAAAAAATATTGCCATGATAACTGATGTAAATACTGTGGAACCGAATTTACTTCCTGTAACCTTTTTTTCGCTGAAAGGTGAAGGAAGTGTGCAGGATAATCCCATACTGCCTTTATGAGTATTATCTATATATCTCATATAAAAAGCTCTGTCAAAATCATATCTGGAATAATAACGGCCTGCTATAAAATCCCTCACTTCTTTAAAATGGAATATTTTTTTTTCTTTCCCGGAAAGAATCTGTAAATAATTACAGAGATCCTTCCTGTAATAAATCTTTTCTGTTAATTCTTCTATGTTATCTGTCTTTATGAGATTAGAAACTTCCTGCCATCTATCCAGAAGCTTGACAAGGCTGAACGTGTCATCAGGCTCTATTTCTTCTTCTTTTCCCCTGCATAGCTTTCCTGCAAAAAGATCTATGAGTATATGTTTTAATAAAGGATCTAATATGAAATCAACTGTTAATATTCTTATATTTTCAACAGAACGAATGGAGTTTTTAAGATGAATTATTCTATCCTCTACCTGTGCAAAGGTACAGCCAAGAAAATAATCTACTTCACTTCTCAATTCATCTATATAAGAGATTATTTTTAAACACATATGCTCATTTTTCATTCTCTCTTTATCCAGCTCTGTATTATACTGAAAAGATCTGGATGCATATTTACTTTCAACAAGGGAAAAACCGTTTGTTTCAAAAGCACTGTACAGGGCATGAAAAAGTTTTCCTCTTTCCTGTAATTCATGAAGTTTTTCCGAAAGCCTCTTTAAATTGTCTGTACTTCTTGCCAGTTCTAAAAGAACCATATAGGCTTCAAGACGGGGAAAATTTACAGCATGTTTATTTTTCCAATCTTTTAATTTCTGAATAAACGTATACATATGTTCCGGAGCAGGTAATTTTTTAAGGACATAAATATAGGAATCTAAAAGGGAAATAAGTATATCGGGACCTTTCTTTTTAATAAATTCCTCTTTTATACAGGAAAAAATCTCATTTCTTCCGCCATGTTCTATCATCTTTATGACAAGATCCAGTATTGCCTGATAATCATCCTTTTTATGGAGTTTTATAAAATATTCTGAAAAAACAGAGGCTAAAACCTTAAGAGATTTTATATCCTGAAGGAATAATATTCTGCAGAAGAGATTTATAAAGGCACTCTCTTCAGACGAATCCTCGTATAAATCCTTTAAAAAATGAACTATCTCATATTTTTCAGGTACACCTGCCACAGTAAAGATAATTTCTGCAACTTCTTTTTGAAGTACTGACTTTATATTTTTCCATATATTACTGTCCAGAAGTTTACTTTCTTTAAGCTTAAGATATTGATTATATATAAAAAACAGATCCCGTCTTTCAATTTCTTTTCTCAAATCCTGAAATAATTTAACGGTTTTTTCAATTATATGAAACAAATTATGAAAAAATTTCTCAAGAGCCAGAGCTATAACAGGGTCAAAGAAATAAAAACCTTTTTTCTGAAACAGATTTGCCAGATACTCTACTTCTCCCATAAAATTAATCAGATTTTCTTCCTGCATGGTAAGGGAAAAATTCTGGTTCGGTAAAAGACAGTGTTTCAGTTTCTTTTTCATGCTATCCATATGAGAAGACAGATCATGTAAAAACTCTTTTTTATGTTCAGAAGACACAACTGCTGCCACTTCGTCAAATTTGAAATTTATTCGTTCCATTTCCGTATGTAATGTACTTATAGAAAGGCTGCCGGACAGTGAGAATAGATCATGACAGGTACGATAGAAAATACTTTTCTTTACCTTTTCTTCTTTTACAGAAGTAATAGTTTTAAGGATCTGAAAAATTCTACTGTCTGACTTTTTTAAATCTTCTATATCCCTTGAAAATTCGGAAAAACTTTTTACCAGATTAAGAAACCATGAAGGCCATGGAAATTTCCTGGAAATAATCTCACTGTATAATTTCCAGGAAGAACCTTCATAGGACATTATTCGCAGATATTCTATAATTTTAGCAGTATTACCGCTATTTATGAGAGAAACAAATATACTATAAAGTCCTTCTCCAAGGCTATGTATTATTACAGGATGACCTGATTGAAAAGCAGGTTTAAGAAGAGCAAAATTATTATCTCCCGATAATATCTGAATTGCTCCGTACTGAAGAACAGGGCATGTAGAATCTTCTATTAAAATTTTAAGATTCTTCTGCCAGAATCTATCGATAAGACTTTTTTCTATTTTCTCTATTAACATATTATATTCTGGAGCTACATAATACTTTATGGTATGAAGCAATTCATTAATCTGTCCGGTAAATTTCTTCCTGAAAAGAGAAGTTATTATTTTTATTACAGAATAATAATTTCTGTCATAAGGTTTGCCTCCGTGAAAAAGTTCATAAAAAATATTATCGAATTCTTTTATCAATTTGAATATAGCTTCAAGAGTTTCGGGAGACCATGGAGCAGATTTAATATGTTCAAACCTGTCTTCAAGAAGGAAAAATTTTTCTATGAGTTCGTATTCAAAGGGAATTTTTTCTTCTATCTCCTTAAAAAATTTACCAAATCTATTTTTACAGAGCAGATTTGTTTCTCTTAATGCAAAAATAACTTCTACAGTCATCTCCTGCGGTAATTCATAACTTAAACATTCCATCATTTCAGTGTATGCTTTATAAATACCGGCATGACAGAATTCCTGACATACATGAAGAAAAACCCTGTATAGTTCAAAGTCCTCTTCTTTAGACGAATATTTTAAAAAAGGAAGACCGGGTAAAAGTTTTTTATTTTTAAAATCTACAAAATTTCTGTAAAATAATTCTGCCCGTATAAGTCTTTCGGATTTCGGCAGGTGACTCAAATATAATAAAGAATCGGAAAAGCTCCTGATTATATTACATATATGACGTGGACAATCTCTCTCTATTATTGCAGGAACTATTTCAGGGGAAAAGACATGAAAAGCACCGAGAGAAACAAGAGAAACGTCATGACTTTTAATACCGAGAGAAAGTCTTATTTTTTCCCGTTCTTTATCTTCCTGTGCTTCATAATAGTTTTTCAAACAATCAATATAAAATTTAAATTCTTCTCTCTCTGAAGATAAAAACTCGCCTGCTCCTGATATGGCAGATAATTCGGACGAACTGTTACCGCTGTGTAAAAGCTTCTTCCAGTGATGAAAAAATTTCTCATGTTTTAATGAAAGACAGGCAAGAACTCTCGATGTAAGATTACTTACTTCAGATGAAGGAGAATTGCGAAGATATTCTATAAGACTGATTATTTCATCTATCACTTCTTCCTCATGTTTCTCGGTAACAGCAGGTTCTGACGGCACAGACTCCGGGACAGGTGCTGACAGGGAAAATTCTGACGGCACAGGTCCGGAAACCGGTAGTTCTGAGATAACAGATGATATGTCTCCCGTATCTACGGAAGGCCCATCATGTTTCAGAGGAATAATTTCTTCTAATGACGTTTCTCCATGTTTTTTTATATGCTTTTCTTCAAGAAAATAAAGTATTTTCAGGAAAAAAAACTTTTTATGCTGATCATTTCTCATCCATTCTTTAAAATATGGTAAAAGCTCAAAGACCAGCAAACCTGAACACAGTTTTCTGTAAAGATTATATCTTTTTTTCCAGCTCAATGAACTGTGAAGATAAAAAAGCAAATCAAGCTGTTTCTGAGGTTCAAATATAAGTTTTTCTGTTAACAAATTATCTGTTTCATTTAAGGTCATTTTCATAAGTTTTATAAGCATTCAGGTGTAATGAGCGTAAGACCTGACGTATACTGGCTGAATGCTTAATTATTTTTTACCGGTTTCCTGTTACCGGTTTTCCGCAGAATAGCCGGTAACAGGATTTTTTTATGCCGAAGTACCGGAAAAATTAAACCTTTCTATTTTCATGGCAGGACATGCGACATTAACTCCCCATTTGCCTGCACTCTTTATATTACATGACAGTTCAGATACATTTGAAAATGCATCAAGTACACTGTTATTGTAACGCATATTATTAACTGCTTTTGTTATCTGTCCGTTTTCAACAAGGAATACGCCATCCCTTGTAAGACCGGTAACAATGGTTTTCTTCGGATCAACTACATTATCATACCAGAATCGGGTAATCAAAATTGCCCTGTCCGTATTTCTGATTATTTCTTCCTTACTTCTTTTCCCCGGCATGAGTAAAAGATTAAGAGGTAGAGGGCCTCTTGTACCGGGAGGAGGAAGAGCATGACCTGTAGACTCTTTCCCGTCTCTGGCGGCTGTTTTCATATCATAAACAATATTTTTCGCCACACCTTTTTCTACAAGGGTTATCTTCTGTCTCGGTACACCTTCGAAATCAAACGGCAATCCAGAGACTTCTTTTCTGGAGAAATCATCTATAATAGTAATATTATCTCCCATAAGTTTCATCCCTAATTTACCTGCCATAAAGCTTCGCCCTTCCTGATAGGACAGGGCTCCGAAACCGAGGGAATTAAGAAACATCAGCAAGTTTCCTGCAGCTCTTTCTTCCAGAATTACAGTATATTCGCCGGGAGGTAATTCTAAAGGTTTTTTATTAAGAATGGATTTTTCTATAGCTATACCGGTAAGAACATTCACATCTATTTCATCGATGGATGTTCCGTAATGATCGGACCATCCCGTGCCACCTTCTGCATTTATGGCAGTAAGGGTGAAAGAAACATCGGTCCAGGAATGATAGGTAAAAGTGCCTCTGGAATTCATAAGAGTCACCATATTATCTCCGAAAGAAAGAGTTCCTGCCGCAGTAAGATCTTCTTTTTTACATTTATTTACTACCTTTTCCACTTCTCCGGCACTTTCTTCAGGAGTAAAATTAATGGTTTTTTCATCATAGCCGTCTTTAATTTCCGTATATTCTCTACCGGCAAACAGAGGAACCGCATTCGGGTCATCGAGTTGATTTCGGAGAACCTCTTCTGCTTTTAATATGACATCTTTGAGATATTCACCGTGAAAAACATTACATGATGCAATTCCTACTTTCTTACCCTTTAAAACCTTTGCAGTAATACTGTAATCTTTCTGAACAACATTCTGATGAATATAATTATTGGCAAATCTGGTAAGCCAGTGTTTTCCGCCTGTAATAAAAACCTCTACGTCATCGCATGAGGAATAGCCGATAGCTTCTTTAAGTATTTTTTCCGCTCTTTCTTTACCCAGCATAACCGACACCTACCTTTACATTTCTGAATCTGGCATAAGAAACACCATGACCTACTCTGGCAACCTGTCCCGGCTGTCCCTTACCGCAGTTAGGAGTTCCCCATACTTGCCAGGAATTTTTATCAGAGATAGCATCACAGGAATTCCAGAACTCGGGAGTAATTCCCATATAGGTAGGATTCTTAACTATACCGACAATTTTGCCGTCTTTAATCTCCCATCCTATTTCCGTTCCAAACTGGAAATTCAATCTTTTGTCATCTATACTCCAGCTTCTGTTATCACACAGAAGAAGACCGTCTTCCGTATCTGCCAGGAGTTCTTCAAAGGATATGTCTCCGGGAAGAAGATTGATATTTGTCATTCTTATAAGAGGAAGGTTATTCCATCCGTCTGCTCTCATAGAACCGCTGCTCTCTCTGTTTATTACGGGCGCTGTTTCTCTTGAAGTAAGATACCCTCTGAGTATGCCGTCTTTAATAAGATAATTACACCCTGCAGGAACGCCTTCATCATCATAGCCGAAAGTGCCCAGTCCACCGGGACTTGTGGCATCTGCTACAATATTGACTATAGATGAACCGTAACGGAAATTATCAAGTTTTTCCGTGGTAAGGAAACTCATACCTGCATAATTGGCTTCCATTCCCAGAACCCTGTCCAGTTCCGTTGCATGACCGCATGACTCATGGACCTGGAGGGCAAGCTGGCTCTGACCGAGTATGATGGTTTTTAATCCTGACGGACACTGTTTTGCAGTGAGAAGGGCCACTGCTTCTTCTGCAATCTGCTGTCCATGTTCTTTTAATTTGAGACCCTTAACCATTTCATAACCTGCCGTGTTAAATTGTCCTCTGAAAGACGAAGGATATGATCTGACCTGCATTTCCCGGTCATTTAAAGCAATGGCACTTATCCCCGAACCTGTATGGAGTATGTCCTGCTCTATAACAGAGCCTTCACTGCTCAGGAATATCTTTTCTTCTCTTTTAAGATCCATATGACCTGTTGTAATTTTTATACCATTTACTTTTCTCATTTCTTCTTCTGCATCGAGAAGAAAATTAATCTTCTCATTGAGAGGTACAGAGAAAGGATCTATTATCCTGGGAGAAACCCATTTATCACACACTTTTTTCAGAGGTGACAGTTTCACCTTTGTATGGGCAAGACTTGCACTGGCTTTCCCTATCTCTATAGCTCTTCTGGCAGCAATCTCAACCTTGCTGGCTTTAAGGTCAGGATTTCCTGCAAATCCCCAGGCACCATCTACCAGAACCCTTATGCCCATACCTACATCTGCATCTCTCCTGACACCGTTTACAGAACCATTTTTTATATCTATAGACTCTGTTATGGTTCTTATAACTCTCACATCACAGTAACTGGCTTTTTCACTGAGAGCCACTTCCAGAGCCAGTTCTGCTAATTTTTTTTCATCCAAAACCTCAGACCTCCTTAATAATCGTGACGCGTAATGCGTGATGCGTATTTAATCCCTCAGGGCGTTTAATTAAACGCCCAAGCTCACTATTTACGACTCACTATTCACTTCCATTACCATGGGAAATATTTTTTTTCAGTGAATCTATATAATTTCTGTCTTTTTCGTCAAGTTCCTTCTGAAAAGGTTCCAGAAAGTAAATGCGTTTGCCATGGTCATTCAGGAACACATCATCCCACCCTATCATTGCAGACAAAAAATTTTCTGAAAGAAATTTTACAAGATATCCTCTTATACTGGCTCTTGTATCAGAAGGGGGATTTAATTTAGCATTTTTTATATCTTCATCACAGGCCACCCTTCTTATGAGACCTGATTTTAATAATTTATAGTAATATCCGCTGTCTTTATTCAATTCATGATATTTTAAATCTATTTTCTGCAACTGACAGTAAATTAAAAATTTCTCCGTAAATTCTCTACATGTAATAGATTCAGTTTTTAAAAATGACATAAAAGCTCTTCTACGCCAGAAAGAAAGTTTTTCTTTTACCGCTGTGATCAGTTCTTCTTCATCCATAATATTGCATTCTTCATGAAATTTATCCTGAAAAATTTTAAACCATTTTAACATAGAGGAAGAAAAAGATATGTCTCCCTTATTCTTAAGGGCTTCATTCATCAAATCTTTTTTTGCCACCCAGTCAAGTTCCTTGTATAACAGATGAGGATTGATTTCAAGAGAATTAAGAATATTTTCCCAGAATTGTAATAATTTCTTTGTCTCGTCTGATAAATCTTCCAGAGGGAGATAAAATTTTTTTGCTTCCTCAAGGTAATATCTCTGAATATCAAGAGAACTCATAGAAGTTCCGTTTCTCAGAGCTATCTTTTTCTTCATTGTAAGATCCCGTGAAAATTCTCTTAAAGCTCTGATAGTATTTTTCGGAGTCATATCTTTAAATGGATGACCTTCTTCTATCATCCTTATAATAAGATCGGTAACACCTGTATTTATATAAGTAGCAAATTCATTCATATTAGAATCACAGTACATTAAATGCAGTCTTTTTTCTCTTTTAAAAACAGAACGGGGACTTTTTATAAAATTTTTAAGACTGAATACAGGTTTATAATAATCGTCCCAGAATATGGTGCATACAGTTTTTATTGCTTCTGCTTTTTGAGACATTTCAAAAGGAATTCTCATGTTCTCATGAGGCGGAAGTTTATCTAAAAGCCTTCCAGAGCCGGTAAAAATAACCCTTGTAAGTAAATATGGAGTAAGATATTTATTGAATTCCGTAAAAACTGTCTGTCTCAGAAAAAATCCACATGAATAGGCCCATAATATAGTAGAAAATCTAAAAATTTCCCCGAATATTCTTGTAAAAAGGCTGGGTCTCGGACTTACCATAGTTTTCAATATATTCAGAATGGCTTCTCCTGATTTTCTGATTATTTTCAGTTTTATTCCAAGAAAAGAAAGAGGCAAATTTATAATAGAGAGCAACACAAAGATAAGGGAGATTACAAGCATAAAAAGAAGAACAGGGAGGTTAAAAATAATAATCATTATCAAAAATATGGAAAAGAAAAAAAAGACCGTAAGAAACAAAAATATCTTTTTAGAACCTGTAACAGGATCGTGTACCAGGTAATTTTCATGGGTTCCGTAAAAATTGCCTTTACTGTCTCTGCTGTTTTTCCCAAAAAAAATAGAACCTTTAAAATCCTTCCTGTGAAATCTTTCTTCCAGTTCCTGCCTTATTTCTTCAAGGATTTCGTCGCTGGCTTTTCCATAAATAGAAATATCACGACAGTTACTGCATTCCGGCGTGGAACACTCTACTACTCCTTCAAGTAAAGCATTCAAACAGGCTTCATGGTGAAACCTGCCACCGTTCTGCATAAAAACTCCCGCTTTCACTTCCTTGGAATGTAAAACACTGTAATGAGATGCTAATACATCTTTAAGGACATGAAATACTTCATATCTGGACGGGACAAAAGAGCTTTTTACATCAGGCGCAACTATAACTGCATACTCTGTTTCCAGACCAAAGATTCTCTTTTTCATAATCTATCACTGAAACAAACAATTATTCGCCGCCTCCAGGAGCCTGCCAGTTCTGTATATATTTAAGAGGTTCCTTCTGGCTGTCTTTTATTATTTCAGTAAAAACAGATACCACCTGCCCTTTAGTATCTATTTCATGATCTATTACAATTTTCTCTTCTGTAATTGTATTCATCGTTATATTCACCTGCCTTTCTATAATAACAATTCCCTGAAATTTAATCTATGAAAATATTATAACAAAAAATTTTATCATATTCAAGACTTGAACATTAACCAAAATCCACCGTATGATTTTTTTAAGAGACTTTAAAAAATGGTGGTACTAAAGAAGTAGTGGTATGATATAATAAGATAAAAAAGTATTGAAGGAGAATAAA
>CAYSLJ010000096.1:0-29118 GCA_964431735.1 uncultured Synergistia bacterium
TGGGTGGTACACTTTTATTTGCCACTTCCGGTACATTTTATCATGCCATTTACAGCTATAAAAGATTTTTCATTGGAATTAGATATTATTTATCACAGAACTATATTTTTTATAGTTCTGAAATATGATTTATACATACATTATGTAACATTTAGTTTCTGAATTTTTCACAAAATCTCTAAAAATACAGCATAATAAAGTGGTCATATAAAAACCTTGTACCGTAATGGATTCAGACCTTAACGTGGAAAAATGTCAGAATGCTCCCGGTACCCCTTTAAGAACACCTATGAAAATGACCGCTTCTTCAGTAAATTTGTTTTCTATTTCCTGCATAATTTATTTCCTCCTATGAATTATGAAATACTATCTTACAAAAAGAACAGAAATATCTTCGGATGTGGTAAGTGGTGGGAACAACAACCATTGAACTATCTCTCGCGTGAAATCTTTCATATTATAATTCCTATATTATTTAGTATTGCAAGAAAAATAACTCTGGCAAATGTTTAGAACAATTAGTATCCTCGCGTCACGCGTTACGCGTTACGCGTCACGATATAAACTGTAACTATGATGTAGTTATTTCCAGGCAGATCCTTAGTATATCTTAAATGAAAAAAATCTTCAGGTCAATAAAAATATCGTCAAAAATATTTTTGTCTGTGATATAATAACTTTACGATTCAATATTATGAAAAGAGAGATTTTGTTTATGTCAGATAAATACCAGGTTATTGTCATAGGTGGTGGAGCCACAGGAACGGGAATACTTCGTGATCTTGCTTTAAGGGGTATTTCCTCTATATTACTGGAACAGAACGATTTTGCCACAGGTACAAGCGGCCGGTTTCACGGCCTTCTTCACAGCGGCGCCCGCTATGCAGTAAAAGATCTACACTCTGCAGAAGAATGTATAAGAGAAAATAAAATATTGAAAGAAATAGCCTCCGATTGTATTGAAGATACAGGCGGTATTTTTATTGCTACTAAAAAAGACGATACTGCCTATATTGATAAATGGCTCAAAGGATGTGCTTCTTCAAAGATTCCAGTAACTGAAATGTCAGTAACGGAATTACTTGAAGAAGTGCCATGTCTTACCCCTGATATAACTGCAGCGTATCGTGTGCCTGATGCGGCCGTAGACGGTTTTACTCTTGCTGCATCAAATGTTCTTTCTGCCGTAAAAGCCGGTGCAGTGGTGAAAACTTACAGTGAAGTCAAAGGCTTTAAGATAGAGAATAATATTTTGAAAGGAGTTTTTATTAGAGATAAACACAGAGGAACAGAAGAATATATAGAAGCCGACATTGTCATAAATGCGACAGGTCCCTGGACAGGTGCAGTGTCATCACTTGCAGGACAGCATATAAATGTTTCTCCCGATAAAGGGGTTCTCGTTATATTCAACCATCGTATTGCAGGTTATGTTTTAAACAGACTCCGCCCTCCGGGGGACGGTGATATATTTGTTCCTCACGGCAGTGTAACGGTGTACGGTACAACATCAAAGCCGACTGAAAAACCGGATGATATTGAAGCTACAAAAGAAGAAGTTTTAGACCTTATTAAAGAAAGTGAAGATTTTATACCCGGTCTTATGGATATGCGGTTTATCCGTGCTTTTGCAGGTGTAAGACCTCTTTACCAGGGAGAAGGAGATGCTTCGGGAAGAGAAGCTACAAGGGATTTTACCCTTATTGATCATGAAGAAAAAGGACTTGAAGGATTTATATCTGTCGTGGGAGGAAAACTTACTACATACCGTCTTATGGCAAAAGCTACAGTAGATGTAATAGCAAAAAAACTGGGTGTAGATAAACCATGTACTACAGATAAAGAAAAACTTACAGCTCCTTTCCCCTGGAAGAGAATGCCTGTAGAAGAGCCGCTCTGTCAGTGTGAAAGGGTTACAAAGGAAATGCTTGATAAAGCGGTAGAAGGGAAAGAGAATTTTTCCCTGAGCGATGTTAGGAGACTGACGAGGCTTGCCATGGGGCCATGTCAGGGTACGTTCTGTACCTTCAGAGCTACCGGATATTATCATGAAACAAAGAAACTGGATATAAATAAAGCTAACAAGTTGTTAAAAGATCATATACAGGAAAGATGGAAAGGTGCAAGACCTGTTCTCTGGGGCTGGCAGGCACAGGAAACAGAGCTTATGAGAGGTATATACCTGGGACTTTTAAATCTCGAAAGACTTTAATTTTATAAAATATTTTATATGGAGATGATATTTATGTACATACCGGCAGGGGAATTTAAAGCAAAATGTTTGAGTCTTATGGGTGACTGCTCCCACCGCTAAATCCTAACGGATTATAGCGGGGGCTTCTAGAGCTTCCATGCTCAGGGACTCCAAGCCCGAGTCCTTTATATATATAGCTGAATTATAGTCTCTTGGAATTATTAGACCACAAACAGGACATATATGTGTCCTCATAGACAGACTTTTCTTTACTACATTTCCACAGCCAGAACATATCTGGCTTGTATATTTTGGGTCTATTGCTATTACTGTTTTACCTGATATTAGAGCTTTATATTTCAGTATATCAAAGAACTTTCCCCACGAAACATCAGAAATTGATTTATTTAATCCGGCTTTAGCACCTGCATTATTAGGAAGATATTTTCCTCCTTCATCCTGTTTTGCTTTCGGCCTTCTTTTCATGCCCTGAATATTAAGGTCTTCATGAACTATTACATCAAAATCACAAAGTAATCTATTGGCCTGTTTATGAAGAAAATCTTCTCTCTGACATTTTACCTTAAAGTGAGCTTTCTGCAGAGATTTCAGTATCTTATACCACTTCTTTGTCCTTTTTTGAGTATTTGAAAACCTTCTCTGAAGCTTCTTTAATCTCTTCTCACTTTTACGCAGATACCGGGGAACTTCTATGTGAGACCCGTCTGAGCCATAATAGAAGTCTATAAGCCCTACATCAATTCCGATAGATTTTGATAAGTCCTGTTCAGGCTCTATATGAGTATGTTTTATCTCAAAAGAGAAACAGGCAAACCACTTACCTCCATCTTTCTCTATTGTCAGGGTTTTCAGTGTGGCTTCTTTCGGTATGGCTCTATGATAGACTATTTTTATTTCTCCTATTTTGGATACTGTTATTTTGTTTCCTTCTGGATGAACTTTATACTGAGGATATGTTATTGAACTATATTCTCCACGTTTTTTATATTTTGGATATCCTTTACCTTCATTAAAGAAACCATCGTAAGCATCATCCAGCCTCTTTAAAGTATTCTGTAATACCTGGGAATGAACACCTTTATACCAGGGACGATCCTTCTTTAAATTCGGAAGATTATCAGCCTGACTGTAATAATCTACTTTTACCGGCACATTACACCAGATACAAGTAAAATGAATACCGAATACACCCTCTAATGTTGTAAGAAGGTTTAATCCTGTTAATTCTTTTTCTTTACTATAGAAAAACTGTCCCATAGGAGAAGAAAAGATAAATTTCCTCTTATCAGGATTTATGACTTTTTCTATATCTTTTGCATATTTCCATACCTGATGAGAAGTAATACGTTCAGTAAGTGAACGGTTATAGAGATGACGGCACATACTGAAGGTATTTTCTAATTTACTTTCCTGGGATTTAGTTGGATATATACGGTATTTATATGTGCTTTTCATACTTATCTTCTCCTCTATATATTATACCAGAAAAGAGCTTGTATTTATAGCTTTGAACATAATCCAGGATACACGACGCAACTCCGCATTCATCTCCCTCTATAGCTGAAGGCTTAGAGGAAGTATTCTGCGGTCTTTATGATAAATTTTTTGAAATGTATAAATGAAAATAATTACCGGCAGAAAAAAATTTGCCGGTTTTATACATTATAGTTAGTTTCATAACTTATTAGAATTTAAATGTTTCGTGACGCGTAACGCGTAATGCGTGACGAGAAAATTACATCTAAATTGTTACGAAATACACTATAAATATTCCTCATTAATACAAAGCATTATACACTATTCCAGTGCTTCTTCTGAGTAATTTCATATCTTCTTCACTATAAAATTTCCTCAATGCAAGAAGTTTCGCATATCCATCATGAAATCCTTCCTTTTTCAACCGTTCTACCTCTTCTTTTATTTCATCTTTTTCATTTACTATATCTTTAACTCTGTTTCCAAGAGATTTTTCATATTTATCAATATTTTTCACAGTCTTTTTGAGGACTTCTCTATGACATTCTTCTTCGGTTTTTACGACAGGCCCTTCAGAACCTGTTCCCCACAGGTTTATCTTAAGACTTTCTTTTCCCCAGAGATCAATGAAATTCTTCTTATATTCTTCTCTTTTTCCAGTGCTTTCTTCTGATTGGGGATCAATAAATGCCATAACAGATGTTTCCTGATCTTCCCTGAGAGATTTTTCTTTAAGATCTGCACTCCCCGTAAGTATAACTTTATCGGTTACAATCATATTCGAAGAAAGTTTCCTGTCATGGTTCGGATCTGTTTCATCTAAAAGTGCCCATTTTACAGGTATGTGAACATCTTCCAGAGCGAGAAAACTTTCTATATTATCTTTCTGAGATGGTTCAAGTAGAATTTTTATATCCAGTTTTTTCTTCTCTTTTTCCATTTCTTTTTTCTTATTTATTATCAGTCCTGCAATCTTACTGTTCATACAGAAAGAAGGGATATAGAGAAATTCTTCTGCACTTTCTATGGCATAAGCCAGAAATGCCTGAAGTTCTTCACTGTTAGTTCCAACTGATACGATATGACTGCCTGAGTCTTTTCCATCAGGTGGTTTTATATCAGAAAGATGTTTTATATTATTTTTAGAATTTATTTTCTTAAAATATTTTTCCAGTTTTTCAATAAATATTTTTTTGCCTTTATCTGTAAGGCCTGCATAAAGTTTATTATTTTCATTGATGAGATGTGCTGTAAATGGTGAGTCTGCCCCATAGAGGTTAATATTGTTTAAATCCACATCTTTAAAAGTTCCATATTCTTCCGGTTTTATGCCGGATTTTTCACATTCTTCCATAAATCTTTTTGCTTTATCCAGAGGATTTGTAGCTTCTTTTATATACTTCTGGCTTTCCTGTGGGAGGAGCAATATAAGAAAAGTCATGAAATCGCAACCATTCATTACATGAGTAGATTTCACGTAATCATCTTCTTCATCCATTATATAATCTTCTTTTAACAGATTGAAATCATCACCGTAGATTTCTTCAATTGTTTTCCCTTTAGAATCTTCTACGTTTTTTTTGAAGTCTTCAACAAGAGTTTTCGCTGCAGGCCCTTCTATTAACATAGCATAACCGGCATGTTCTCCTGAGTCTTTATCGCAGTCTATTCCTCCTGCAAGGACTTTATCCCCTACCCTGAGAAGTTCTTTATGCATGGTATCTTTCAGATTATCTTTTTTTGTCACACATATACCGAAATTACCTTTATCCAGTTCCTGCTGAAAAGACATAAGAGTTTCCAGACAGTTATAATATTCTGTAATATCTATGTATTTGAGATATTTGATATTTTTTATACCTGCTCCCGGATCTATTATAATTCTTACTTTATGACCTTTCTTTACGGCACTTTTTACTTTATTATATATTTCAGGATCTTTTAAGAACTGATATTGAAGATCTATTTCTATTTTAGGGGGAGCCTCTTTTACATCGAGCATTCTGCTGACTTCCTGCCATATTTCACTGCCTTCAAGGGTTATAATATTATTCCCTTTAATTTTTATGGGACTTTCGCTTTTTTTAAGTTCCTCACAGGTTTTCCCTATTTTATCAAGTTCTTCGGGAGTGATGGAAAAATCCACTGTCTTAAAATATGTGATAATTTCATCAGGCGGGGTTATAGATGTTTTAATCTTTTCCAGTATGAGGCTTTTTAATTCACTTTTGATTTTCTTTATTTGATTTTTTATATATCTTATTCCTCCATGTATTTCCTGAAGTTCTTTTTTCCCTATATGGACAGAGTTCCATTTATGAACCGGCTTATGGAAAAACTCAAATGTTCTCAACTGGCATTCCCTCTCTTGAAGTTCCATCTGTTTTTCTCTTATCAGCCAGTCTATATCGGAAGGATTGTTAATTTCTCCGGTGGACATATCCTTTTTTTCTACTTCTTTTCCATGCAGGATTTCAGATGAAATGTTTACCCTGTCCTTTACGATAAAATCTTCCTCATTATTTTTTTTTGCTCTGGATAAATTTTGTTTCTGTCTGTTGTTAGAAACTGTGCCTATCATTTTATATTACCTCCTTAATATTTTTATTCTATTTATAAATTATCATAGGCAGGTAAAACCTGGAGGTAACAGATGGGTAACAGATTATATATTTTTTTTATTTACATAATATTGAAACAGAGTTTGTTATTGCCGAATCAGACAGAACAGATAATGAATAATGATTTATCTTGAGTTGGTGTTTTTTACCATTTTTTATAAATAAACTATATGTCAAGAAGGATTTAGTATATATTTTGTTGAAAATAACTATATAAACACTGGAATTTATAAAACTATAATAAAAGGGAAGGACCACCCGCGTAGCATCACCCTTCAAAGCCGATGCACGGAGTGGCCTTCTCTGAATATTCTGATTTATTTCCTATTTTAGAAATAAATTATATCATATATGGCAAGATGTGAGGAGATTCTATTTTTTATAAGGAGATAAAAAAATGCAACAAACTCTTGAACTAAAGAAATTAAGAGAAAAAAATCCTGATTACATTTCAAAACATCCTTTCGAACATCAGAAAGATGCCTTTGAACATTTAAGTAGATTATTTACTTTTAAAGATAACAGTCATCAGTCAGGCATACTTGTTCTTCCTACCGGTGCTGGAAAGACTTTTACCGCGGTAAACTGGATATGCAGAAATGTACTTCCAAAAAATGTTAAAGTGTTATGGCTTGCCCATACAGACCATTTACTTGAACAGGCTTATGAAACATTCAGAAGTAATATTCTGGAAACTCATAGCAGAGAAACGATTAATATAAGAGTTGTTTCAAGTAACCCGGCGTATTCAAAGGCATCGGACATAAGCCCTTCAGATGATATATTGATAGTCACTACTCAAACAGCTATAAGTAACTGGAATACAAATGCCCTTGACGGTAAAGGCCAGAAAAGAAAAACTGCCTTTGAAGAATTTATAGATCATTCTAAAGATACAAAATTATTTCTTGTTCTGGATGAAGCTCATCATGCTCCTGCTTACGGATGCAGAAGCCTTCTTATAGGAAATAAAGATAAAAAAGGTATAAGAAATATGATTCCCAATCTTTATTTACTGGGTTTGACTGCCACACCTGCCTATAATGATGAAAGACGAAGAGGATGGCTCTTTGAAATTTTCAATACAGAAATCTTTAAGAAAAAAGGAATTATTTATGAAGCAGATAAAGCCAAATTAATAGAAGAGGGTATTTTGGCTATACCTGTGTATAGTGAAAAAAATACAGGCGAAGAAATAGACGTAGATGATAAACTTTATAATCACCTTGTAAGAGAACATAAGGATTTACCTGAGTATATAATAGAAAAACTTGCGGAAAATAAAAAAAGAAATGATTTTATTATTAAAGAATATTTAGAAAAGAGGGAAAAATATGGTAAAACTATCATCTTTGCAGATAGATGGTTTCAATGTGTCTATATAAAAGAACAATTGAGTAAGCATGGAATTAAAGTTGATGCAGTATATACTCATATCGATGCCACTCCGGCTACTGCAGAAGAAAGAAATAAAAGAAGTACAACAGAAAACAGGGACATATTAAAAAAATTCAAAGATGATAAAATAGATGTTCTACTCAATGTTAAAATGCTTACGGAAGGGACAGATGTTCCATCTGTAAATACTGTTTTTGTAACCAGACAGACTACAAGTTCAATTTTACTGACTCAGATGATCGGAAGAGCCTTACGAGGCAAAAAAGCAGGTGGAGGCAAAAATAAAGATAAAGCAAACATAGTATTTTTCACAGATAACTGGAAGAAATATATAAATTTTCCTCCCCTTACAGAAGGAGAAAAAGACGAAAGTGAGCCTGAAAAAATAAAGGGCTATTATCCTGTCGAATATATATCAATAAGACTTGTAGAAGAAGTATGTAAAAAAATTGACAGTGGAATTGTTATTTCTGAAAGAGATTATCTGGAACAGATACCGATTGGATGGTATGAAACTGAAGTATTGATAGAAGTAGAAGGTGAGATAAATAAATTTACTGAATTTGTCATTGTTTATAAAAATACACAGGAAAAATTCGAAAAATTCATTAAAGAAATACCAGTTAAACTGGATTCTGAATGGGAAAAAGAAAAACTAGATGAGAAATGGATGGAAGAATATGCACAGGAATGGATTAAGCGTTATTTCGATCAAGAAAAAGACGACATTAATAACACTCTTGATTTTGATTTGATTAAAATTGCGAGACATATAGCACAGTCAGGAACTTCTCCTGTCTTCTATACATTTGAAGAAAGAGACAGACATGATTTAACTAAAATAGCAAAAGAATTAATTTATGATAATGAATTTATAATTCAGGAAAAACTGCAGATATGCTACAATGATCCGGAAAGTCTCTGGAAAATATTTTATAAGAATTATAATAGGTTTAAAACCGCCTTTGATGCTGAAAAAAATAGAGTATATCATATTATTAAATTTGATACCGAGCCAGGTGTAAAAATTGATGGTCCAGAAAACAAACCCAGAAAAAGAGAATTAACAAAAGAAGAAAAAGAACAGGTCTGGAGGAGAGATAATTATATCTGTCTCTGCTGTGGAAAAACAAAAAAAGAAGGAAAAAGAGTAGAACTTGAGATTGATCATATTATACCATTCAAATTTGGTGGAGAAGCAACTGTTGAAAACTCTCAAACACTCTGCAGTCTCTGTAATAGAAAAAAATGGATTAATGAGGTTAATTTCAGAATATTTGCCAGTCCGCGATTAACTCCTCCATCTGAACTTGACACCTTCATACTTTCTCAATCTGAAGATCGAGAGATTGATTTAAGAAGAGTAGTCAATATGTTCTATCACTGCCATGCAGTATCAGATGTTAGAATAGGTCTGGATAAAAGAAGCAAAAATCACTATAAGGTCTGGGAAATAGTGCTTTATGAAAATAATAATCCTCTCTGGTTAATCAAAAAGAAAGCTACACTTCTGGATTTTATACACAATAGTTTAAATTGTCCTTTTGTTGAAGATATAAAAATTATATCGCCAGGGTTTATATCTGCAGGTGAATGGAATACAAAAGGGTTGGATTTCTTCAATCAGGGAAAATATGAAGAAGCTATTAAATACTATGATAAAGCTCTTGATATTGAACCGGAACATGTTAACAGCTGGCATAATAAAGGAGTCCTGCTGAAGAAACTTGGAAGAAACACAGAGGCTATTGAATGTTATGATAAAGTTTTAGAGATTGATCCTGAAGCTCTTAATACATGGTATAACAGGGGAATTATCTTAAAAGAAATTGGAAAAAATGAAGAAGCTATGAAGTGTTATGATAAAGCTTTAGAGATCGATCCCGGATATTTTTATGCATGGAATAACAAAGGAAGTATTCTATATAATCAGGGAAAAAATGAAGAAGCTATTGAATGTTATGATAAAGCTCTAATAAATAATCCTTCCTATGTTCATGCCTGGTATAACAAAGGTGTTGCTCTAGAGCGTCAGGGTAAACAGGAAGAAGCTCTTAAATATTATGATGAGGCTTTAGAGATTGAGCCAGAATATGAATTAGCAAGAAAAGCTAGAGATAAAACTATGATGATGTTGAATAAGAAATAGAAAATTACTGATACATTAGTCAGGACTTACGAAAAAATAAAAGGAAGCTGTCATCGCACGTGAAGCAATCCCGTCATTACAGCAAAAACTATTTGAATTACTTTTTACTTTGCTCCTCGCAATGACGAAATGCTTGTCTTCTAATTAGAGTTTTATATTGCTTTTATTTATAATTTATAAAAATAGCTGATTTTACGTAATTTTTTCTGAATAGATAAAAATTAAAATTTCTTTAATTAATTTTTTTGACCGGCAGAATTTGTCGGTATGAACATGATAGATTAGTAAGAGATGTAATTATAAATAATATTCAATATATCAGAAAGGGTGGTATTATTTATGGATAACGACATGAAAAAATGTCCTTTCTGTGCCGAGGAAATAAATGTAAATGACACAGAGTGTGTACATTGTGATAGTAAACTGGATAAAAATTCTGTAGAGGAAATAAAAAAATGTCCCTTCTGTGCAGAAGAAATAAATGTAAACGATACAACGTGTAAATATTGTGACAGTAATTTAGATACAAAATCAGATATTAAAACAAGTGAAGAAAAAAGTATCTCATCAGATCGGATAACACCTTTAATAACGGTTAAAAGAAAGCGGACATCTAACGTTTTTATTTTGTCCTTTATTCTTTTATTACTCTCTTTTCGAATGTTCTGTGGTATTTTCGTAATTCAGCCGATAGGAGCGATCCCAGATGGTATAACTATCGTCTATTGGCGAAGTGGATTAAATCTTCCCTTTGTAGCTTCCGCTGATGGGTTGCTTGAAGAGTCAGGTGCAGGTGTATCTCTTCTTGGTAGAGGCTTAATGCTTTCAAAAATGTCTGATCTCCTTAAGGAAAGAAAGATTTTTGTAATTGGCTATTCAGAAACTCTTTATCTGTACTCAACCGGCGGAAAACAATATGAAAAATAGAAATAGATAAATATGTATTTGTAAAGGAGGATAATAAATGTTAGAAGAAATGAAAAAATGTCCCTTTTGTGCTGAAGAAATCAAAGCCGAAGCTGTTAAATGTAAACACTGTAAAAGTAGTCTCTTACCAACAGTGGAAGAAAAAATACCTGGACAAAAAGATAAGAGAAAAATTTCAGGTTCCAATTCCTTAATCAGTCTAAAAAGTGGTGCTATAGCAGGTGCTGCTATTGCTATATTTATTTTTTTATATTTATTGATACTAAAATTATCACCTGACTTTGTTAAAAAGAGATTTTTTATAGAACCATTTTCTATGGAGTCTTTCCTCTTTAAAAAAATTGACTTTTTTCTTAATGAACATATACATGTTTCAAACTTTACAGTACTTATTTTTATTTATATATTTATTTGCTGGTGTCTAACAGGTATTATTGTCGGGGTTACAGGGGGATGTACCGGTTTATCATGTTCTTATAAAAAAAGTGCAGTTATTGGATTTATTACAGGAATAATAGTGTTTTTTGTAATTGGAGGTAACTGGTATATTTATCCTGTTCTTGGATGTGTTACAGGTTATCTGGCATCTTTCATAGAAAGAAAATATTTCAGAAGGATGAACCTGTTGAGTTTTCCAGAGTTCTGGAAATTATCAGTAATTAATAATAAAAAGCCGATTTTAATAGGTTTTGTAGTAATCGTCTTATTTATAACAGGTTTTTTGCTGATAAATAATATTATGCTGCCTTATGTCTGGAATTATAAAGGGGAAGCTTTATTGAAATCAGGAAATGGATGGGATGCGCTTGAATATTTTGATAATGCATTAAAAAAGCAACCGCATAATTCATTTGTTTTATGTAATAAAGGAAAAGCCTTTAATTTATTAGGTAAATATGATGAAGCTATAAGCTGTTGTGATGAAGCTTTAAAAATAAGTCGGAAAAACAAATCATTACTAAAAACTTGTACTGATGTCAGGAATGTTGCAGAATGTAATTTATCATATAATAAAGGAATGGATTTATATAATCAGCATAAATATGAAGAATCGATAGAATATTACAATAAGGCTTTATACATAGAACCGGCAAATGAAAAATATCTTGCTGCCAAAAAGCAGGCGCGTACTGCCATAGAAAAAAAAGAAGAAGCCTCTATATTATATAATAAAGGGAAAAATTTATATAATCAAAATAAATATAAAGAAGCAATAGCATATTATGATAAAGCATCAGGTTTAGATCCCGACAACGATACATATTCTAACGCCAGACATCAGGCTTATAGCTCCATATTATATAATAAAGGGAAAAATTTATATAATCAAAATAAATACAAAGAAGCAATCGAATATTATGATAAAGCATTGGAATTATATGATAAGGATGAGGATGTATGGTACGATAAAGGGAATATACTTGCTCTTATGGGATATTATGATGAAGCTATTGAATGTTACGATTCCGCGATATATATTGATCGTAATTTTGCCTACGCCTGGTGCGGCAAAGGCAATGCCCTTGCAAGTCTTGGTAGAGCAGATGAAGCAATAGTCTGTTATAGATTGGCGTTACGTGCTGCTCCAGATAATAAATATGTACAAAAATGCAATTATGATGCCAATAATAACTCCTATTGATAACCCTGTTGAAAGTGGAGGGGCGACTCCTGGACATTTGTGATTTATAATTTAAGGGTACAGGAAATTTCGTTTTTAATGGCGTAAAATAAAGATTTAGATGAACACTATGGAGAGATAATTTATCTAAATAATTTAAATATAAAGAGAGGAATTAAATATGGATGAAAGTGGAATGCAGTTTTTCTGGACAGGTGTCATTTTCTGGTCTTTTCTGGGAGCAATAGTAAGTGCGTTAATCATGCAGGGTAAAACAAAAGATCAGGGAAAAATTTTTGTTTATGCCCTTTCAGGTTTTTTCTGGGTATTTTTGGCATTCTTTTGGCACTTGCAGCCCAAGCAGTTCCAGAAACCCCTGTGGTTAAACGCGAACCTTACATGGTGAAAAAATGCCCTTTCTGTGCGGAAGAAATTAAAGCTGAAGCCATTAAATGCAAACACTGCGGAAGCATGCTTCCTGGATAAAAAATAAAATAATTAAATTAAGTCTTTCCTGAATTATCCTTAATTCCTTTTCTGAAAACCAGACTTAAATCTATTTCCAGACCTTCAAAACCTTCAACTTTTATCTTATTGGATTTTGTATATACTTCAGGCGTTCCATAACTATCATTATTCCTTAATTTATAAATATAAATTTCTTTCTCATCAGGATCTACAATCCAGTATTGCTTTACACTGTTTCTTTCATAAAGCATTTTTTTCTTTAAACAATCTTTAGATGCGGTAGAAGGAGAAAGGATTTCTATCACTATATCAGGAGCGCCGGTACAACCCTTACTATCTATCTTATTTTTATCACAGACAACAATTATATCCGGCTGCACAACATCAAATATGTCTTTATCATTTTTTTTCTTCCCGGAATGGAATCTTACATCTAGAGGTGCACCATATACCTTACAGGTTTTATCAGATAGATAATTAGCTACCTGCCTTAATAATTCAACGGATATCTCCTGATGAAGAGGAGTGGGAGAAGGACTCATATTATAAGGAACTCCGTTAATGATTTCCCATCTCTCATCATCAGGCCAGGACAGATAGTCATAATAACTGTATTTTTTTTCTTTGTTCAGCTTTCTGGCAATGCTTTCCATAATATACCACTCCTTTACAGGATTTTTATTCTATAGATTTTTAATTTATATATTTTTATTGTATACATTTTCATTGTATATAATTTAGTTGTATATCAATGTTATGGCCGGTAATGAGTTCCATAACGTGTCCTTCTTAATATATAATAACAGCACATGTTATGAAATTCAATTGTGATTATGAAAATATGTCATAATAGAATTAATTATCCCGTCACACTCTACCTGTGACGGGATTGAATCATTGACTTGTCACACCTGTGCCATTCTTAACGAGTTAATTTCCGCTTCAGTATAAAATTTCTTCAATGCAAGAAGCCTTGCATATCCGTCATGAAATCCTTCTTCTTTAAGTCTCTGAAATTCTTCTTTTACATCTTCCCTGCTTTCTGCAATATTTTTTATTTTATCTCCAATGGTTCTTTCGTATCTTCCTATATTCCTCACAGTTTTTTTGACTAGATTTTTTTCATATTCTTCTTTACTCATAACAACTGGTATGCCGGAAATGGGAGAAGAAAGATTAATATCAACACTCTGGCCTTCCCATAATTCGAGAAAACTCTTTTTATATTCTTCCATATTACTTTCACCTGATGATGGATCTATAAACCCCATAACACTTGTTTCCAGATTTTCTCTCAGTCCTGAATGAGTAAGGTTGGTACTCCCCGTAAACAAAACCTTATCATTTACAATCATTTTGGAATGAAGTTTTCTGTTATGATTTTCACCTGTACCGTCAAGACGGGCAAATTTTACAGATATTCCTGCATTTTTTAACAGGAGATATGTATCAATATTATTGGCCGGTATCTCGGAAGGCTCAAGCAGTACCTTTATGTCTAAATTTTTACCGAGTTTTTCCATAGATTTTTTCTTCTCTATAATAAGTTCACCTATGTCCTTATTCATACAGAATGAAGGAATATAGAGAAATTCTTCTGCACTGTTTATGGCATAGATTACAAGGGCCTGCAGTTCTTCATGACTTGTTCCTGTTACCAGTGTCTGAGTGCCTGCAGTATTTCCTTCAGGAAGTGTTATATCATTTAAATAACTCAAATTTTTTTCCGAGTTCATATAATTAAACGATTCTTCGAGTTTTTTATACAGGCAGGACCGTCCTTTGTCTGTAAGGCCTGCATAAAAACCGTCTTTTTCATTCATAAGATTTGCCATAAAAGGCGTATCTGAAATATAAGGAGATTGATTTACCTCTTTAAATTCTCCGTAATCTTCAGGATTAAGGCCTGCGTTTTTATATTCTTCAAATATTCTTATGACTCTGTCAAGATTGTTGGACGCATTTTCTATATATTTCTGACTTTCCGCCGGGAGAAGCAATATGAGGAAATCGCAGAATTGGGAAGGGGGAAGTAAAAATCTGTATTTTACCGGTTCTCCTGTTTGTCCGTCTGCTATATATCCCTTTTTGAGCAGTTCTATATCATTACCGAATATATCTCTCATCGTTTTTCCTGCAGAATTTTTTACATCTTCCCGGAACCTCTCTGTAAGTTCTTTTGCTGCAGGGCCTTCTATGGCCATGGCGTAATCTGCATTTTCACCGGAGCCTTTATCACCGTTCATACCTCCAATGAGGACTTTCTCGCCGACGCGGAGAAATTTTCTGTGCATTAAATTTTTTATTGAGTCCTTTTTGGCCACAGTAAAGGCAAAACTGGTATCTTCTGTTTCCTTACGGAGAGATATAAGGTTTGTCAGACAGTCAAGATATTCAGATACATCTCTGTTACAGTAGCAGTTTCCTGTCTTCAAACCTGTTCCCGGATCTATTATGACTCTTATTTTGTGGCCGTTTTTTGCTGCTTTTTTTAATTTATTATATATATCTTTATGTCCCAGAAGATAATATTCCACATCTATTTCTACAGGAGGAGTTCCTTCTTTTATATCAAGCATCCTGTTCATTTCTCTCCATATTTCTTCTTCTTCAAGAGTATTAACAGTGTTTCCTTTAATTTTTATAGGGCTTCTATCATCTGATAATTCTTTATATATCTTTCCTATTTTATCTATTTCTTCAGATGAAATATCAAAATTTACCAGTTTATAATAGTTGCTTACTTCTTTCGGTAAAGGGGAAATGTACGGTTGTATTGTTTTTAGCCTTAGATTCCTTATATCGGAAGTGGTGTCTTTTATTTTGTATTTAAGGCTGTTGATTTTTTCATGAATTTTCTGCAGTTCATTGCCGAATATATTATATTCATGAAGTGATCTGTGAATTTCTTCAAGAGTTGAAAGATTATTTTCCAGGCACCTGAGTTCTGTTTCTTTTTGGACCAGCAATTGTTCCGCAGGTTTCCTTGAAAAATTTTCTTCCTGTAAAATATTATCTTCCGCTTTATCCTTTTTGTCGTAAATCAGTCCCGAAATAATTATCCTGTCGTCTGCGAGAAAGCTATTTCCTTCTTTTTTCATTGCTGAAACAGGTTTTGTAATAAAGCTGTTGTTAGAAATTGTTTTTATCATTTAAATTACCTCCTTAAAAATATGTACGTCTTATATTCCGAATATAACAGGGATAATTAAAACACTGTGGTAACAGTATGGTAACAGGACAATAATTTTTTCACATATACATAAAAAAAGCTTTCTGATATAATAAATTGATGTATAGTTAGTTTCATACCTATCAATACATAATAACTTCGTAATGCGTGAAGCGTAATGCGTGATGTGCAGGGATTAAACCCGTCACGCGTCACGACTAATTAAATTCTATAATCTTCACATAATATGCCACTGTTCACAAAAAAACTGTTTTATAAATCGGGAGGTTAACAAAATGACCGGAAAAAATATAAAATGCAATAATTGTGGTGCTTCTCTTGATATACCGGAAGGTTTTAACAGTGTTTACTGTTCCTACTGTAACAGCCAGAATTTCGTTACAGATGTTATGGAGATACCCGGTGTTACAGTCCTCTGTCTTTCGTGCAATACGAAAAATAAAGATGACATGCTTTTCTGCAGCAGATGCGGTTCTAAATTACAGACTAAATGCCTCTACTGCGGGGAAAATCACCCTGTGAATAAAAAATTTTGTCCGAAAACAGGCACTGAAATTATCCATGAAGTCCATAGAAACTACCTTGTAAATATAAGAATGATTTTTATTCCCGGCGGAATTTTTAATATGGGTACCGGTAAAAAAGATAATGAAGGGCCTGTGCATCCTGTTACACTGAATAAGTTCTTTATGAGTAATTATACTGTAACAAATGCAGATTACTGTGAATTTTTAAACTCTATGGGAAACCAGCCTGAAATGAAATCTCTGTGGATTAAATTAGAGAAAAATGAATACTCTGGCCTTGTGAAAGATGAAATTTTTACTGTAAAATCGGGATATGAAAAAAGACCTGTCGTATATGTTACATGGTTCGGTGCAGTAGCCTACTGTAACTGGCTTTCAGAAAAGGAAGGTTTTAACAGATGCTATGGAGATATAAATCACAGAGGAAATGGGGATATAACAAAAAATGGCTACAGACTTCCCACTGAAGCGGAATGGGAATATGCCTGCAGGGCAGGAACAACGACAGATTATTACTGGGGTGATACAGTAAATGACACTTTTTGCTGGTATGGAGATAATTCGGAAAACAATCATCATGAAGTAGGTACAGCAGGTGGCAACGGGAGACCCAATAATTTCGGCCTTTTTGATATGAGCGGAAATGTATGGCAGTGGTGCAGTGATTGGTATGGTGCTTATCCTTCCGGCCATGTTCTTAATCCAGTCGGAACTTCTTCGGGAGTCCGTAAGGTTGTGAGGGGAGGAAGCTGGAAACAGGACGGGGCTTTATGCCGCTCTTCGGTAAGAAGCGACTGGCCGCCCAATATGGGAAGCAATATCGTAGGTTTTCGTATTGTAAGAAGCCAGAACAGTAGTCAGTGAACAGTGAGTAATGTATAGTAAATAGCGCACATTAATTGGTAGCCCCCTTATTTTGCCGAAAAATCATTCTACTGACCTGAGCATAAGCATGTAATAAACGTTTTTCCTTCCGTCACGCGTCACGAGAACCTTATATCTATTATTGATGCTCACCTCAGGAATTTTAGATTCTTAATATAAAAAAACTCCAAGAGGAGTTTTTTTTATAGAGGGGTACCGGGATAATTGGAACTTAGGAACTGTCTGAAAATAATTACATCATAGTTATAATTTATATCGTGACGCGTCACGCGTAACGCGTGACGCGAGGATACTAATCGTTCTAACAATTTGCCGGAGTTATTTTTCTTACAGTCCTAAGTACCGCAACAGATAAATTAGTATCCATTTCTAAAGCCTATCCCTGTCCGGAGTCTTCCGGAAAATCTATAATCCTTCTGTCATGAAATTTGTTCTCACAGGCAGTTACGATTTTACGTCTGTCTAATTTACAACTTACTTTTAAGACGGTATATCTTTTCCTACAGACCCCGGACAGGGACAGGTGTATATTCACTGATTTTTTTGGACACTTTTTTACCTGGAGCGGTACTAAGAATTTATCTCTTTAAAAATTGTTTCTATAGATACAATTTTATTATATATTTTCATTGAATATCTGTCAATGTGTGTTACTTTTTTGCATCCCTGAAGAGTAAATTTTTAAAAATGCCTATTCATTCATGCTACATTCCTGATTATAAATCATTATTTCCATGAAGGAATTTTTGTCTTTTCAAAATGACATGCCACGAAATGGGGCTGAGATTTTTCCAGTGATATGAGTGTTGGATTTTTTTTCATACAAATTTCTTCCGAGTAAAGACATCGCGGATTAAAGGGACATCCGGGAGGAGGATCTGTAGGGTCAGGCATATCAAGACTCTTCAATGGAAGTTCTTTTTTTATTTTCGCTTTCTTCGGATCAGGCGGAGGAAGTGCCGAAAGAAGTGCCTGAAGATAGGGATGCCTTGGATTATCAATAACTTCTCCCACATGTCCTTCTTCTACAATATGGCCTAAATACATGACAATGATTTTTCCGCCTTTCCCGAAATAACGGGCTGTGGCAAGATCATGTGTAATATAGAGAAAAGCTATATTATGGTCTTCATTTAATTTTCTCATTAAGTCCAGGATGGCAATACGAAGTGAGGAATCTACA
Organism: uncultured Synergistia bacterium; assembly: GCA_964431735.1. GTDB lineage: Bacteria > Vulcanimicrobiota > SpSt-956 > SpSt-956 > JAKJGF01 > CALARM01. Next base: position 18,664 of record CAYSLJ010000096.1, read on the forward strand.
CCGGACACAGGTTCATCCGTAATGATTAATTTCGGCTTTAATATGGTAGCCCTTGCAATAGAAACTCTCTGGCGCTGGCCTCCACTTAGCTGAAAGGGATATTTATTTGCAAAATAATCTGCAGGGGTAAGACCCACACCGTTAAGAAGATCTATTACTTTTTTATGCGCTTCCGAAGAATTTTTTGCAATTCTGTGAAATAGAAAAGGATCACTCAATATCTGATCTATAGTTTTTACAGGATTTAAACTTGCATAGGAATCCTGATGGACTACCTGAACCATGAGGCGATATTCTTTTGACCATTTAAATGTTGGACTCCATATATCTGTTTCATTAAACAATACTTTACCTGAAGAAGGTTTTTGCACACCGAGACAGATTTTTCCTATAGTGCTTTTCCCGCATCCACTCTCCCCTACTACTGTCACTATTTCTCGTTCATTTATGGACATATTTACATCGACTGATGCACGGAGGGTTTTACAGTTACCTGTATCGAAATTCATGAAAATATTCTGCAATTCTACAACTGGAGCCAATCTATCTTTCCCCCTTTATGGCAGGCCACAAAATGTTCTCCGCCGAGATCTGAGAATTCCGGCTCTTTCTCCATACATATCTGTTCCGCATAATCACATCTGGGATGAAAAACACATCCGGGAGGTTTATTTATAAGATCTGGAGTCTGACCTTTTACCGGTTTACGTTTTATTGTATCCCCTTCAATAGAAGGAATTGAGTTAAGTAGTCCCGTTGTATAAGGGTGAAGGGGGTTATCAAAAAGAACATCTGCGTCACATAATTCAACAATTTTTCCTGCATACATGACCCCTATGGTATCTGCAAGTTTTGCCACTGCACTCATATCATGAGTGATAAATATCATGGTCTGTCCCGTTTTTTCATGAATTTCTTTTAAAATATCAAAAATATAGGACTGGGTGATTACATCAAGAGCAGTAGTCGGTTCATCGAGTATGATAAACTCGGGTTTTAAAATCATAGACATGGCAATAATTACCCTCTGTCTCATACCTCCGCTCAGTTCATGGGAGAACGCATTCAAAACTCTTTTCGGTTCGAGCCTCACCATACTGAGTAATTCCTGCAGTCTTTCCCGATATTCTTCACTGCCGGGATTTTCACCGTGATCTGTTACCGTATCGAATATCTGTGATTTTATGCGTACAGTGGGATTCATGGCATTCTGGGCGGCCTGAAAAACCATGGAAGCTTTTCGCCATCTGAAGTTCCTGACTTCATGAGGGGACATCTTTAAAATATCTTTTCCCTCAAATAAAATTTCACTTTCAGGAGAGATTTTTCCGTTAGGTGCAAGTATTCTGAGTACCGCCCCTGTAATTGTGCTTTTCCCGCTTCCCGATTCTCCTATAAGGGCGGTAATTTTTCCTTTTTTTACATCAAAGGTTACCCCATCGACAGATTTTACAAGACCTTCGCGGACCTGATAATCTACCTTTACATTTTTGAATTTTATACAGGAATTACTATTTATTTCAGATGTTTTTTGAATGTCAGTCATTATCTTTTACCCGGGAAATCAGGTTAAATAATTTAAAGGTATCAGGAATTTTCATTTTTAATGTCGTAAAATAAAACTTTAGATAAAAATTATGTAGAAGCAGTTTATCTAAATAATTTATAGTGTAGTTCACAACAAATTACAGATAATCCTCGCGTCACGCGTCACGCGTTACGCGTCACGAAGCACTTAATTTCTAATAAGTTATGAAACTAACTATAATTTACCTGACAAAATATTCTATAAGAAAAATGAAAAAACCTCTAATAAACATTTTGTTAAATAAATTTAAATTAACTGGAAGGTATAGGAATTTTCATTCCGGTTAAACTACTATATGGTTTAGGGTTCAGGGTTGATTTCAACTCTCAACCTTCAACCCTCAACTTTAAACAACTCGCCTGAAGGGCGTTAAGAGACTGTAAGAAAATAACCCTGGCAAATTGTTAGAACGGTTATCATCCTCGCGTCACGCGTTACGCGTTACGCGTCACAATATAGACGTAAATATGATTGGGTTATTTCTTGACAACCCCTAAGTTCATCTACTTCAGATTTATCTGCCGAAAAAATTATCAGAGAAATTTCTGCATATATTGAGGCCGGTCAAGAATAATTAACTATATAATTAAAATCTATATATTGTTAATCTATATAATTAAAATCTATATCATTGAAAATGATACATTGTTTTATATGTAAGATTGCTTTTTTATGTAAAAATTTTGAAAATATTCAATAGATTGTTATTGTATAGATTTTTGTTGTATACAATTAAATTACCTTGTTCTTAATCTGGAGCCAAAGAGTTCATCCACTAACAACCATTACCGGTTTGGTCACAACGAAATATGAGAATGCATTCCTCCTGTCACGCGTTATGCGTTACCCGTGACGATTCTCATATAAAATTACCTTGTTCTTAATCTGGGATCAAAGAGTTCATCCACGCCTGATGCGAAATTTATAAGGCTGTATTGAAAAATTACTATGGCACACATAGGGGAGATTAAATAGGAATAAGCCTTCGGGATATATATTGCTCCTGTCTGAAAGGCAGCCATGTTGAGCATCATACCCCAGTTCTGAACTCTTAGAGGGACAAGACCTAAAAGCATAATGCCAACGCTTGCTGTAATGGCTCCTTTCGCGATATTTATAAAATTTATCGTTATATATGGCATCATATTCGGCATAAGTTCTTTAAACATGATATGAGTGGTACTCATACCCATGATACGGGCAACTTCAATAAATTCTTTTTTTTTAAGCGTAAGAATCTGTGACCTGATTGACCTTGCAAGGGCTGGCCATGACCAGAGAGCAAGAATCAGACCGAAAACAATCGGGTTTTTTATCCTGAAAAGGGCCGCGAAAATTGCCATGACAGGAAAACTGGGCACAGTAAGAAGGACATCTATCAGTCTCATCATAAAGGCATCGTATTTTCCTCCGAGAAGTCCTGCTGAAAGTCCTGTAGATACTGCAATAAATATACCAAAAAATCCTGTTGAAAATGCTATAAGCATAATATCCCTTGAACCATGAATTAACTGTATGAGAATATCCCTTCCCGCATAATCTGTGCCGAGAAAATGTGACATAGAAGGAGATTGAAAGCGATTCATGTAGTCAGGCGTCATGTCCAGAGGAATAAGAACCGGCCCTAACAATGCCGTAAGAAAAAATATACAGAGCATAATAAATCCGAAGAAAGCTCTTCTGTTATGCTTTATAATTTTAAAAGAACTCCACAGATTTTTTAACATGTATATAATTCCTTTTTATAGAATATTTATCTATAAATTTACTTACATGAGCATAAGCATTTAATAAGTGTCTTCATCCCGTCACGCGTTACGCGTTACTTGTCACGAGAGAAGATATGTATTATTTATGCTCACCACAGTAAAATATATATAATTGGATTTATCTTATAGGTATATGTTATTTTACAGTTAAAATTATCAGGTTTCAGCTAAAAAAATCAAAACTCTGAACATGTGAAAATTAATTTGAATACTATATAATTTAAAACTATACAATAGAAATATATACAATGGTGTTCTATATATTTTAATTCAATAAAATAGAAATTTATAGAATATAAAATTATTCAAGTTTAATTCTCGGATCTAATTTTGTATAAACTACATCTGCCACGAGATTTGCCAGAATAACTGCCACAGTGGTTACAAGAAATAATCCCTGTATAAGGCTGTAATCTCTTGTATTTATAGCCTGTCCGAAGAAATACCCCAGTCCCGGATAGCCGAATATTGTTTCTACCAGCATGGATCCTCCCAGCATAGTGGCAAGTGTTATGGCAAGACCTGTAATCTGTGGTATTATAGCATTTTTACCCAGATACTGTGTTAAAATTCTTATTTCTGTAAGACCTTTGGCTTTTGCAACATTGATATAATCTTCTCCCAGCACACCTGTTGCACTTGCTTTCATGGCAAGAGCCCATCCTCCTATTGCCTGAACGGAAAAAGCCATAACAGGTAATATGGCATGATAGAGGACATCTAAAATAAAGGGAAGATTAAATCCCGGATCTACGTCGGGGCCATATGGGCCGCGCATGGGAAACCATCTCAGATTTACTCCCAGTACTACAAGTAATATGAGACCTATGAGAAAATCCGGAACAGCCTGGGTAACAGTTGCATACAGAGTAACAAGAGGTTCCAGAATGCTTTTTCTCTTCCATGCTATGGCAGCTCCCAGAAAAGAACCGGCAATGAAACTGACTGTGACAGACAGAGACGTTATAAGAAGAGTCCAGGGAAGGGATTTCCATATGATAACAGATACGGGAATTCTGTAGGTAAGGGAATAACCGAGATTGCCATGAAATACCAGATTCCCTATATATTTAACATACTGAATATATACCGGTACAGTGGGATCATAATTCATCATTGTTTTTGCGATTTCCCTTGCCTCATTATAGCCTATACCCTGCTGCATTTGAATCTGAAGAGCCCATGTATGAATAATATCTCCCGGCATCTGGCGGACGAGAAAAAAAGTAAAGGTCATTGCCACAAGAATTGTAATAAGAGATATGAAAATTTTTCTGCTTAAAATTTTTATCTGATATCTCATAATCTTTCATTATTCAATACCAAATCGTAAAATTCCTACCTGTTAGAATTTTATAGATATGGAATTTTTATAGATTTTCTAGATAATTGCTATCTATAGATTTTTATTATATAAATTTATAATCTATAGATATATATATCATAGTATGTATAAACGTTATATATTGATATAATAGGAAGGATTGTGAAAATCCTGTCTGGTTACATAACATAATTTTAATAATAAAGGACTATTTTTGTCCGAAAAAGATATACAGAAAATTGAATTTTGATTATAATTAAAGAAATAAAAAGCTGAAAGAGGTGGTATTTAAAAATGTCATTACAGAAAAAAGGTGTCGTATTAATTGACGGAGTCCATAAAGCCGATAATACTATAGACGGTATAAAAAAATTAATAAAGGAATTTGATTTTACTCCTGTAAGGCTTGTGTGGCTCGGGGGAACAGAAAAAATAAAAAGTCCTGAAAGTTTTAATGACGAATTTTTAAAAGAATTCGGCGTTGGAGTAATAATGGAAGGAGACCCTGCAAACGGTATTTCAGATCCTGTGGCAGGTCTCAGAAAAGCCCTTGCTGAACGAGATATAGATCTTGTTGTTCAACTTTCCGGCTCTCCCCAGGTAAACAGGCAGATAATGAATAAATATGCTTCAATTGCGATTTCTTACGGAGCAAAATATATTGCAGGTGGTACAGTATTCGGAGAAAAAACGGGATCTGTCTGTGCGGGAAAACCATCTATGGGGCTTTATGCTACAGATAAAAGAGTAGGGAAAACCGCTTTTGGTATTTATGTGAGTAAACTTATGAGCGGTCTCGGTTACTATGATACACCATGGGAAGCCATAGTTATGACCCATTCCCGGGGCGGTCCTCCCGAACCTCCTCTGGTGAATATACACAACAAACATTCTGAGAAATCCATTGATGAAATAACACTTGATGAGATTTATAACAGCCGTTTCCGTCCCGAATATCTCGAAGCATTACTCAAATTTAAACTTCACGGTGCTTCCGATGTCTATGAAGACGGTCTTATACTGTCTCAATATATAGATAATTATGAAGAAAAAACCGGTAGAACCGCTCCCGGTATATCTGTGATAGGATGTCGCAGGGCAGGGGCCGGTTATTTTCATGAATTTGTCGTATCCAATGTGGAACTCGGTCTTAAACTATCAGAAAAATGTCCCGGTAATTATATACTTCATGAAGGGAGCGGAGGAGAACATCCTCCAACAAGGGTTGATGCCACAATAACCCTTGTTCAGTCAGATGTGAGTCTTTCACTTCTTTCCGATTTTCCGGGCCTTGACGGTACGGAATGTGTTATTCTTGCTCATTGTCAGCCTGAAACTGCCTCTTTTGAACAGATTGACAGGGTTGAAGAAGCTTTGAAGAAACGAAATCCTTCTCTTACTGTATTGAGAACCTATTTTGAGCCGGAAGTAATGGGAGAATATGAAGAAATGAAAAAGGAACTTGCCGGTAAATCTGCCATGTATCTGGGAACAGCTCCGAAGCATGTGAAAGATAAAATTCTTTCCTCTCTTGAGCAAAATTACGGATGTAAAGTTATTGCATCATCTTTTGAGCTTTCAAGAGATGATCTTATGAGAAGAGATATAGATAATGCTATGGAAGCAAATGAAAAACCTGATATATTTCTCATAGAAATCAAGGCAAGAGGTGTGGAAGGTGCTAAATATATAAGAGAAAAATATGGAATTCCATGTAAATATTTAAACAATATACCTGTTGAGGTTGATAGACTGGGAAACAGGATTGAAGGAAATAAAAATCTTGACAGAACAATACTTGAAGCTCTTAATAGAGGTGTGGAAAGATTCAATAAGAGAGAAGATAAGGATTTTCCTTTAATGAAATTTTAATTTAAAAATATACTGTAATTTTGTATTTTTAGTGGTGTAAAATAAAGCTTTAGATAAAAATTATGAAGAGGCAATTTATCTAACGGCCATGACCGTTTAAATCACAAAGAAGAATGAGAATTTGTTCCTCCCGTAACGTGTTACGCGTTACGTGTTACGATTCTCATATAAATTTATGGTTAATTTAAAAAAAATATGCATATTAATTTTAATTTTTCTATCCCTTGTCGGAATTATGTATCTCATAAAAAGCCTGATTCCATCGCCTGAAAAAACTGTTTCTTCTGTAGTAAAGGCTCTTGAGAAAAGGGATATAGAAAAAATGAAGAAATATTTTACAGGAGATGCTCTTCTATTACTGGAGAAAACCTTTAAAGAAAAAGGGGGAAATATCGGGTTATGGGCAGGGAGAGATTATTTTAAAGATATTATCTGGCAGATACAGGATGAACGGAAGATGGAGAGTAATAAAATTTCCTGTCTCCTGTTTGCCACAGGCGGAAAAGGAGACAGGTGGGAATTTGGGAGAGAGATAATTTTCCTCAGGGAAGGATGGATATGGAAAATTTCTGAAATTAATGAGATAAAAGAATAGATTTTTCAGATTTTTACTTTATTTGTTAGCTATGAAACAAACCGCTTCTCTCTCCTCAAAACATTTCAAAAAATCATTCTGTGAAAAACTTTCCATCCCTGTATCTTCAACCAGTCTTTCAGGCCCCATATATTCTCCCTTTATTATTGTTCCCGCCTTCACCGGATCATGTCCCATAGGATTATAGAAAACTATTCTTCCTTTATCATTTATATGCTGTAATACTATGTTATGATAATCATGAACATCATTTCCGCGTTTTTCATCCCATTTGAGACTCATTATAATATCATTTTTACCTTCTTTCAGCATTGAAAGTATAATTTCAGGTTCTTTTACCTCATTCAGTTCTTTACCAAAAATTGCACTGTGTAAAATATATAATTCTTTATTATCCATATTTTTTATCCTTTCTGTAATTATAAGCGTCCAGTTATCAGCAGTCAGAAAACTTTATTTATAGAAGTCTGATTTTCAGCTTTTAGCCGATTGCTAACTGCTGAAAGCTTATATGCAATTAAACAATTGAATTATTTAGATAAATTGCCTCTACATAATTTTTATCTAAAGTTTTATTTTACGCCATTAAATTATACATTTATTTTTATGATGATAAATGGTAATTTTTTAATTGACCGAAGAATTCATCTTTTGACATTTCTCTGTGACCGCCACCTTTATTTCCGGTGGCACTGTCACCGTAAGGATCTCTCAGATATACTTTACCACCTGGCCCTGGATCCATTCTCTCCACTATAACCTTATGTCCGTTTATTTCTACAGGTACCTGCTTTCCCTCTTTGATAGCCTCTGATATTCTGTATTCGGTAGAACCTCTTACCTGAGCGTTTTCATCCGGCTTATAATCAAATACTTCACTTTTATCTGAAAGCACTCCGTTCATTACTTTATTTAATTCTTTACCGTTAAGCCCCTGAAAATCTTTTTCATATAACTGTTTTGTTTTTGTGTCAAGGTCTGTAACTCTGTTAGTTGAATTATCGTAACCTCCGCCAATTGCGTAATTTACCATACTTGCCTGATATATTCTGTCTACATTTGTTCTACCACTATTATCTCCTTTTATAACATTATCGGCTCTTTTCATTGTTTCTCCATTACGCAGTTCGACTTCGCCTTTTTCACCTGTCAGACCTGCTACAATCCTTGTATATTCTGCAGGATTATTTTTTGCATTCAAATATTCAAGGCATGTTACAGTACATGTTCCTCTGTCTCCTGTTCCTTTTTTACCCTGATTTATTTTATCGGGATTTGCAAGATTTGACAGTGTTTCATTAATTATCTTATTTTTATCGAGTCCTTCGGCAAATTTTTGATCTGCCATACTGTTCAGATTATCAAGTAACCCTTTACCATCTTTATCTCTCAGCGTATTGACATCAACAAAGTTGCCATATTCATCGGTAAATTTTCCATCATAATTGTTCAGTTTTCCCTGTTCAAGCAATTTGACAAGATCTTCATTCGTACCTCCTGCTTTCCCGTCTTTGCCATCGTGATAGAGTTTTTCAGATAGTTCATCAAATTTTTTCCTTTCACATGGAGAAAGTTGCTGGTATGCATGCCATGTTTTCTGGTTACTTTTCAACTGACTATTTATTTCACTCTGTTTTTGTGTTGATGGTATGTTTGATGTTTCCGGTGTTTTTCCATTGTCATTTACCGTTTCTTCTGTATTGACTTTTTCTCCACCCCTGTCTTTCTCACCCATAGCTTTTGATTCACCTTCTGCTTTTGCCTCTTCTCCCGTTATTTTCTTTGAAAAAATCGACTGAATTCCTACAAATAATTTTGAAGCCCAGGGATCTTTTCTGGTTTTTTCGCCCTCTGTTCCCTCTGTATAGGTTTCTCCCTTTACTGACGATACTTCTGAAGAGCCGGTATTGCTTTCACCGGTCTGTTTTGGCTGAATATTTGACGTTTCTGTACTTTTTTCTTCAGTTTTTTTCTTCTGTTCTATACCGGTATACTGGCTTATAGTAGAAGTTATATTTCCTATAATACTCATGGCTAAACCTCCTGTACTATAATGATTTATAGATATTTCATAAGGTAAATTTTATTATGTAATATTATGACTATAAATTTAGAGATAGTAATATATCACTTAAATTGATGAAAATGGAAATAGGTTATTTTTAAATATTATAAGTTACAAATTATGACTTTATGAACATTTGCAGTTTTTAAGAGGGAATAGCCAGGTTTTCTTTTAACAGGATTACAGGAAAACATTATTTTTTATAGCCTGTATCTTTTACACATCTGAAGCCTGTATAGGCGTCCCAGTAATCTATCTTTGCACTGTGTCTGCCTGCAGATCTGAAATAATAATAGGCAGCATTTCCTCCGCATCCTCCTTTAAGGACTTTATAAAGGCCTTCTTTCGAACCTCTGGGATTTCTGGAAGGAGAAGTGATGTAATATTTCGGGTTATACCAGTCACTGCACCATTCCCATACATTTCCGCTCATATCATAAAGCCCGTACGGAGATTTCCCTGTCTCTAAAGTTCCTGCAGGATTGATTTCCTGTCCCATAGAGATACAGTTATTCTGTATCCATTCCATGCCCCAGGGATATATGTTACCCTCTGTTCCTCTGGCTGCTTTTTCCCATTCTGCTTCCGTAGGAAGACGTTTGCCCGCCCATCTGGCATAGGCATCTGCTTCATACCAGCTTACTCCTATGACGGGATATGCAGGATTTTTTATACCGCTGTGATTCTGTCCTGAAAGCCACCATTTAGGTTCTTCATAGACATTTTTTTCTTTCCAGTTCCATCCCTCTTCTGTCCAGTAAATATGGTTTTCATAACCTCCTGCTTCAATAAAATCCTGAAACTGCCTGTTGGTAACTTCATATTTATCTATATAATAAGCATCCAGATAAACGTTATGTGGCGGTATTTCACAGGCAAAATATTTTGTTGATTTTCCTGCATCTTTTGCAACAGCCATAATTTCTTTCTCTGATGAACCCATGATGAAATTTCCTGCTTCTATGAGTATCATTTCTCCATGATCATTTATAACAGGTGGGACTTTTGTCATTGTTCCGGAAAGAATATTATAGCTTGAAAATAACATAAGAGTGAGAATAAAGAAAAATATTTTAGTCAAAATTAATCCTTTCTAATTACCGCTCCAGATAAGTCAGTATCCATTTCTAAAACCTGTCCCAGACCGGACTCTTCCGGAAAAGATATGATCCTGTTACGTGGTAAAATGGTTTTGCAGACTGTTAATATTTTGCGTCTATATAATTTATAACTCTCTTTTAA
>CAYSLJ010000097.1:0-28808 GCA_964431735.1 uncultured Synergistia bacterium
GCGTCACGATACAAATCGTAATTAAGATGTAGTTATTTCCTGACAACTCCTTAGGGACTGTAAGAAAATAACCCTGGCAAATTGTTAGAACGGTTATCATCCTCGCGTCACGCGTTACGCGTAACGCGTCACGATATAGACGTAAATATGATTGGGTTATTTCTTAACAACCCCTTAGGACCGCTCCAGAAAATTTATTGAGAAGGAAAAACAATATTAAATGTTGTTCCCTTATCCCTGACAATCTCTACAGTGCCTTCAATCTGTTCCGATAAATTAAATACCAGTTCCAGACCGAGAGTTTTAATATTTTCAAAATCAATATCATCAGGTAAACCTGTTCCGGTATCTTTAACTTTAAGCATATATTTATGATCTTTCCTGCACATCTCAACGGAAAGCTCACCGTTCCCTTCACTGAAAGCATATTTCAGAGAATTTGTAACGAGTTCGTTTATAATAAGGCAGCATGGGATTGCTCTTTCTATATCAAGATATATATTCTTTATTTTTATTTTTACCTTTATAGAATCCTTATTTATATTATAAGTACCCAATAAATAAGAAACCAGTGATTCTACATATTCATGAAAATCTATTCTTGAAAAATCCCTGGAATTATATAGTTTTTCATGAACTATGGCTATGGATTTTACCCTGTTCTGACTATCTCTAATTTTTTCCCTGTCATTTTTGTCTCCAATCGAATCGGATTGGAGGTATAAAAGACTTGAAATAATTTGAAGATTATTTTTTACTCTGTGGTGAATTTCTTTAAGAAGTGTTTCTTTTTCCTGAAGGGAAGATCTGACTTTTTCTTCTGCATTTATATGTTCAAAAATTTCATGTTCAAGTTTTTTATTTAACCTTTGAAGTTCTCTTGTTCTTTCTTTTACCATATCTTCAAGCCTGGATCGATACTTTATCAGTTCTTCTTCCCATTTTTTCCGGTTAGAAATATTACGATATATAGTCTGAATAGATAAAGGAACAGAACAGGATTCATCATAAATAATCTGAGCATTTACTGACATATAAATAATTGTTCCGTCTTTTGCCAGAAATCTTACTTCATATCCGTTAACACTGGTAGATTTTTTTAATTCTTTCAAAAGACTGTCATATTCCTGAGGGTCTGCATAAAGTTTTAAAATAGAATTACCTGTTAATTCATCAATACCATAACTACAGTGAGATAATACAGAAGGAGTAATTAATGTAACAATACCGTTCATATCTGTACAGCAATAAAGATCCTGAAAAGATTCAAATATTCTCCGATATTTTTCTTCATTTTTCTTGAGTTCTTCTTTCTTGTTCCATCCTTTAATGAGAGAATCTACAAGACAATAAAACTCTTTTTGATTAAAAGGTTTTTTTATGTAATATATATCGTTTTTTAAATTCTCTTTTATAGTATCAAAAGATATTTCATCAAGATAGGCTGTGATGATAACGATAATTATATCAGGTTCCACCTGTCTCAGAAGTCTGGCAGTTCTCAAACCGTCAAGGAGATTCATCTTCATATCCAGTATACAGAGAGGAACCTTTTTGCCCTTTTTATATTCATTCTGAAAATAATCCAGCAGGTACAATCCGTCTTCAAAGGTTTTTATCTTATAATGTTCTTTCACATCCTCTATCTGAAGATAATTAAATTCATTGAACAACTGTTCGTAAAAAGATAGAATCTCTCTGTCATCATCTGCTATAAGAATATTTTTATTATTCATAATGATACACCTTTTTTATAATTATTGTTAATATACATTATAATGTAAAATTAATATTAATTTTTGTACCCTTACAACTCTGAATATCTATATGGCCGTCAATCTGTCTGGTCAGATTATTCACAAGATCCAGTCCGAGAGTAGATATATTGTTTATATCAAAATCTTCCGGTAATCCTATGCCATTATCTTCTATTTCAAGAATAACCTTTTTATCACCTCCTGTATAAAATCTGATATAAATTTCTCCTTCTCTGCTATCAGGGAAAGCATATTTCAAGGAATTAGTAACAAGTTCATTTACAATAAGCCCGCATGGTATTGCTTTATCAACTCCGAGATATACAGGTAAAACATCTATATTAACATCAATGAAATCCTTTACTTTATAAGTATTTCGCAAATAAACCAGTAAAGATTGCAGATAGGCCTGAAAATCAATTTTACTGAAATCCCCGGTTCCGTATAATTTTTCATGAACCAGTGCTATTGACTTAATTCTGCTCTGAGTATCTTTAAACACCAGTCGATCATATTCATCTTTTAAAGAATCAGATTGAAGATATAAAAGACTAGAAATAATTTGAAGATTATTTTTAACCCTGTGATGAATCTCTTTTATAAGAACTTCTTTTTCTTTAAGTGACAGGAGAATCTGTCTTTCCGCTCTCTCTCTTTCGTGAGCTTCTTCTTTGAGTTTATTATTTGAAACAGCAAGTTCTATGGTTCTCTGTATAACTCTTTCCTCAAGTTCTGTATTAAATTCTCTCACCTGCTTTTCTATCAATATCCTTTCTGTGATTTCCTTTGCAAGGTCTTCCTTTTGCATAAAAAATTGCATTATAAGCCTTGAAATATAACCGAATTCACCTTTATCTTTCTCCAGAACAAGAAGATATTCCGGATTTCCTGTATTCAATGCTCTGGCAATCCTGTTTAGCGGTATATTTATCCATAAAGTAAGAAAAACAGAAAGAAACATTATTAAAAAAACCAGAAACACAATAAAAAGTAAAAAATTCCAGTTTGATATACTGACAAAATTTTTGAGTATGGAAGAATCGGAACAGACATTAACACTGGCAACATGTTCACCTTTCCAATCGTTGAGAGTCTTTGAAAAAATAATAGTGCCTTTTTCCGGATTGGAAATAAAGATTCCCTTTTTATTAACAGGGGTAATTTTTATTACACTGTCTGTAATTAATGAAAGCTCTTTAATATATGTTTCATCCCATATCAAACCTGCAAACAGATATCCATGAGATTGTGTTTTTCTTTCTTTATCTTTTACAGGGTGTACGGCAGCACCATAAATCTCTATTAAACCTCTGGAACTGTTGAGAAAAAAATGACAGAATTTTGTTTTTTCGAATAAAATTCCTATAAATCCTTCAGGAAGAGGAATTTCTTTAAAATTATTATCTTTCATCATGTTGACAGAATAAACAAGAGAATTATCAGGCCTGTAGACCCATAACATGTCAGTGTTGTACATATAAAGAAAATTATCCATATATTCTATGGCCCATTTTTGAGAAGGATTATTTATAAAATTTACCATTTCATCCCATAAAGTGTAATCGTTAACACCCATCTGTAATGACCTGCCTTTAAGGTCCAGTACCTTATCGAACATTACAGTTTTCTCTTTCTGCGCTTCTTCTATAAGTAGAAATAATCTATAACTTCTGGAATCCTTCAATAAAGTAATTATAACAAGAAAGAGTATAACAAGAAAAACTATTAAAAAAATTATTTTTGTCTGTACTTTCATTTTTTTACTGATTTCAGAAAATTATTAAGATGTCAAAACATTATGATTATAGAGTGTATTATAAATTTTTTCTGCAATCTCCCTTAATCTGATAGGTTTGAGAATAATATCTCTGATACCATATTCTTTAAAATCTTCTTCCGAAGGTATATCTCTGAAGCCGGTACAGAGTATAACAGGCATATCATTTCTAATCTTTAAAACCTCTTCAGTAAGTCTTATACCTGTCATATCAGGCATAGACTGATCCGTTATAATTAAATCATAGGCCTCTGGATTTGAACTGAACAGTTTAAGTGCTTCTTTACTGGCCGTCCTGCTTATAAAATCATAGCCAAGTGTTTGCAGTAATTCCTGTCCGAGATTAACCATATCTTCATCATCATCAATAAAAAGTATACGTCCTTTACCTTTAGGAATGAAAGAAACAGGGCACTTTACCTCTTTAATCCTGCTCTCAATCTTTGGAAAAAGTATTTGAAAAATGCTTCCCTGTAATGGTTCACTGTAAACAAAGATAAATCCTTCATGACTTCTAATAATACCATGTACTACTGCAAGTCCCATACCTGTTCCTTCTCCCTGTTTTTTGGTAGTAAAAAAAGGCTCAAAAATTCTGTCAAGTATATTCTGTTCCATACCACAGCCTGTATCCCTCACACTTAATTCAATATAATTCCCGGTATTCATACCCGGGTATTTTGCCATATCACCTGCTATAAGATCAAGCTCATTCAAACTTATTTCAATAAGTCCTTTTTCTTCTCCTATGGCATGAAAAGCATTTGTTAAGAGATTCATAAGAACCTGATAGATTTGAGTGGGATCACCTGTAATTGCATCTGAAGTTACTTTTATATTCTGCCTTATATCTATTGATTTAGGGAAAGTTCCTCTGATAAATTTAATTACCTCTTTTACTATAGGAATTACATTGATAACTCTGAATTGCTGTTCACTCTGACGGCTGAACGTGAGGATCTGACTGACTAAATCCTTTGCTCTCATAGAGCCAGAAAGAGCTTTCTGTAAATATTGATAATACTTACTGTCTTCCGGAAGTCCCAGTTCAATAAGTTCCATATAACCTATAATTCCACTCAGTACATTATTAAAATCATGAGCAATACCTCCTGCAAGTGTGCCAAGAGCTTCCATTTTTTGAGCCTGTCTCAAATGTTTTTCTATTTTAAGTTTTTCCGTTATGTCATGCATTACAGATACATAATTGATAATTATTCCTTCTTTATTACGAATAGGAGCAAAAGTTCCTTCCATATCTATAAGGTTGCCATTTTTCTTTTTGATTACAATATGTCCCGACCATACATCATGTCTGTCTTTAATAGAATCCCATATATCATCATAAAAAGGAATATAGTTTTTATCTCTCTGAAGAATATCGATATGATAACCATAAACATCATTAAGGGAATAACCACAAATCTTTTCAAAACCGGAATTGACATATTCAATAATACCGTTTGTATCAACTATTATAATACTTTCCCCGCTCTGTTCTATGGATGAAATAAGCTTTATATGTTCTTCTTCAATTGATTTTCTCTCTGTAATATCAATAGCTGAGCCTATATAACCAATAAATTCGCCATCGGGAGTAAACCTGGGAACACCTGTATCCAGAAACCAGTGATATAAACCGGAAAAATTCTTTTTTCTATATTCCAGTCGAAAGCTATCTCTGGCAAGAAAGGCTTTTCTATAAATCTCAAAAGACTTCTCGAAATCTTCAGGATGGATATCCTGAAGAAATTCTTTAGAAATTTCTTCTTCCAGAGAACCGCCGGTGAAGATAAGCCATGGCTTACTTAAATAAATATACTTGAATTCACAATCTGTCATCCATATCATGACAGGAGCAGTATCTGCCATGAGTCGAAATCTTTCCTCACTTTCCCTCAATTTATTTTCCATAGAATGTTTATAAAGAGCCATATAAATGGAAATCTGAAGATCCCTTTCCTCGAAAGGCTTCAGAATATAACCATAAGGTTCTGATATCTTTGCCCTTTCAAGGGTAATTTCATCTGCATTGGCAGTAAGATATATAACAGGAATATTGAAAAGAGATTTTATCTTCATAGATGCTTCTATACCGTCCATAGGACCCTTTAAAATAATGTCCATAAGAATAAGACCCGGTTTCAATTCTTCCGCTCTTTTGATAGCCTCTTCCCCTGATGAAGCTATATAAGAAACATTATAACCAAAATTGCAAAGCATTTTCTTTATACTTTTTGCAACAATCCATTCATCTTCGACTATAAGAATTTTTATGTCTTTCATATATTACCTCCCTGATTAATCTTCTAAAAAGTAACCGATTATATAGAGTTTAAAATCTCATATAATCACCATCGTGAGTATCTGATGTGGTAAGAGTTATTACAGCCCTGTTATCGATAGATTTTTTATCAACAAGCTGTTTTTTCTGATTTAAAGAAGGTAAAGCTTTTTTTCCATTTCCTCCGTCATCCTGAAATGGACCGGACATAAATCTTGCAGCAGAACTTTCCAGCTTAAAGAAAGATATGATTTTCTGTAAATCCTGTGCTTCTTCTGACAGAAGCTGAGCAGTAGAAGACATCTTTTCAGCTGAACCGGCATTTTGCTGAATTACAAGATCAAGTTGATGTATGGCTTTATTAATCTGTTCTGCACCGGAATTCTGCTCGCTACTTGCAGCATTTATCTCCTGAACCAGTTCTGCCGTTTTTTGTATATCTGGAATAATTTTTTCAAACAGATGTCCTGCTTTTTCTGCAATCTCCACACTGGTAGTTGACAGAAGGCTTATTTCTTTGGCAGCTTCCTGACTGCGTTCTGCAAGTTTTCTTACTTCAGCAGCCACTACAGCAAATCCCTTGCCATGTTCACCTGCTCTTGCAGCTTCAATAGCCGCATTAAGGGCAAGCATATTTGTCTGCCTTGCAATTTCCTCAATAATAAAGATCTTTCCCGCAATATCTTTCATTGCATTAACTGTCTGAGCAACTGATTTACCTCCTTCTCTGGCATCATCGGACGCTTTTATGGCAATCTTTTCAGTAAACTGTGCATTACTTGCATTTTGCTTTATATTTGCAGTCATTTCCTCCATAGAAGCAGAAGCTTCTTCTGCAGAGGCGGCCTGCTGTGTGGCACCCTGAGAAATCTCTTCAGAAGAAGAACTCATGCCACGACTTCCAGAAGCAACCTTATCCGATGCATTACGAACATTCATAACAACATCTCTGAGGTTTGTAACCATTTCGTCAAGAGACTTCATAAGCATATCTTTTTCCGATCTCATATTTACTTTAATCATAAGATTACCACCGGCCAGATCATTGGTAATTGAAGCAATTTCCTGCAGATAGGAAACCATTTCTTTCAATCTCTTCATAAGTGTATCTTCTCCGGACCTCGGAAGTACCTCAACTTTGAGATTTCCTTCTGCAATCTCACCTGCTATATTGGATACATTGTTCAAAGAATCAATAAGTTCATTCAAATTATTTTTTATCTCATTAAAATCACCGTAATAGGTATCTATAATCCTTGGAGGAATATCTCCTTTGCTGATACGATCTACATATTCTGCTGCCACATTCAGAGGGCCTATTACTGCATCAAGATTACCATTTACTCCTTCTATAATCTTCTTAAAATCTCCGCTGTGTCTTCCTTCATCTGCTCTTATATCAAGTTTCCCTTCCATTGCAGCTTTTGAGAGCATATGTGCATCTGACACAAGGGCATTTATAGCATCAATACATGTATTAAGATTATTTTTTATTTCATTAAAATCACCATTATACCTGTCTGTAATCTTTGGAGGAATATCTCCTTTACTGATACGGTCAACATATTCTGCTGCCATATTCAAAGGGCCTATTACTGCATCAAGGGTATTATTAAAACCTTCTACTACAGGTCTGAATTCAAAATTAATTTTTTCAGCATTGCCACGGGCATCAAGTTTTCCGGAAACAGCAGAAGATGAAAGATAATTTATTTCGCTTAACAGCCCGTTTATTATAGTGCCAATATTTCTGCCGAAATAGATAGCCATACCTACAGCTATTATCATACCAATGATTATTACACATATCATAGTAATCATAGAATTCCATGCAATATCCCTGTTATGTTTTGCTGCTTCCTTACCATTTTTTATCATAATATCTACAAGCTTATTTATTGCATCCTGTTCTGCCATGGCAGACTTATAGGCATCTCCTCTGAGTAATGCCAGTGCTTCTGCATCTTTATTAGCTGTTGCAAGTTCTCTCATAGTGTTAAGATGTGCTCTGTAAACCTTTCTGGTTTCGCCGAATTCTTCATTGGCTTTCTTCAATTCCTCGTCAGATAAAATTCTCTTTTCAAAATCCTCTATATTATTTGTTATTATCTCCGAGAGTGCCGGTATTTTATCTCCATATTTTTTTATTTCTTCCTGATTGTTTGCATAAATCATTTCCATCATATAAACCCTGACAAGTTGAAAAGATACAGATACATTAAGTAATTCAGAAATGGGAACAGTAGTATTCTCATATAACTGTGTATCATTTTTTGCAACACTGTAAATACTTATGGTTCCAATAATACCTATAACAACAGAAATAAGAGAGACAATCAAAAATCCGGCTATCAACTTGCTGCCTATTTTAATATTGTTGAGCATGTAATACCCTCCTTGTATGTTTTTATTATTGTAATGCCTGTCACAGGACGATTATGAAGGAACTTAATAAAAATCAACATTCCCGTATAGTTAAAATTATAAAGCAGGTTACGTGCCAGTAGATAAAAAAAGGGTACACACCTTTTATTTACAGGGAAATAAATTTATGAAAACCATGTAAGACGATTGTTCAAGAGGTATAAAAAATTGTACCAAGTTACACCATATAAGTTACATTTTTTGTAACTTGGTACACCAAGTAATACTCCAGATAAGTTCTTACCCATATTAAAACCTGTCCCAGTCATGCTCTGGAGAAGAAAAATTAGTTTTTATATAGAATTAAAAATTAAATAAGGATTAATTTATTGTCTGGAAAACAAATTATATAAGGCAAATGATTTTTCTTCGTAAGAGTCTGCCAGGCAGAAGCTGATAAAATGGGTACGAACTTATCTGGAGCAGTAATCTGTGAGTTTATCGAAAAATTAAATTATTTAGATAAACTACTTCTACTTAAATTTTATCTAAAGCCTTATTTTACGCCATTAAAAATGAAATTTCCTATACTCTTAAATTACTGGGGTGAGCATAAATAATAAATATATGCTCTCGTGACGCGTAACGCGTAACGCGTGACGGGAGGAAGACCTTTATTAAATGCTTATGCTCAGGTCAGTAATATTCCCTTTACTTCCGTCACATATCACAATTAATATTATATTCCTTAATTCTTCTGTAAAGAGTCTGGCGGCTTATACCGAGCATTCTCGATGCCCTGCATTTATTTCCTTCAGATTTTACGAGTGTTTCAATAATCATATCACGGTTATCCCAGTTATTTTCTTCATTACCATTTAACATATCTCTAAAATCTTCAGGCAAATCTTCAGGTAAGATAAGAGAATTACGGCATAATATACAGGCATGCTCCAGTGCATGTTCCAGTTCTCTTATATTACCGGGCCAGTTGTATTTCATAAAGAGTCTTTCCACTTCTTCTGATATATGTGTAATATGTTTATTAAATTTGTTATTAAATTTCCTGAGAAAATGTAATATTAACAATGGAATATCTTCTTTTCTTTCTCTGAGAGGCGGTAATTTAATTTCTATTACTTTAAGACGATAATAAAGATCTTCACGAAACGTTCCTGTTCTTACTTTTTCTTTTAAATCCTGGTTTGTAGCTGCAATAATAAGGACATCTACTTTAATAGTTTTATTATCGCCAACTCTTTCAAATTCATGATTTTCCAGGACTCTTAAAAGATGTAACTGCACAGCAGGAGAAATATCTCCTATTTCATCGAGAAAGATTGTCCCGCCATGGGCCATTTCGAAGCGCCCAATTTTATCCCTGAAGGCTCCCGTAAAAGAACCTCTGACATGGCCAAAAAGTTCACTTTCAAGCAGGTTTTCAGATAGAGAAGAACAGTTTACTCTTACAAAAGGTTTACTTTTTCTCCCTCCTTTATAATGAATAGCTTCTGCTACAAGCTCTTTTCCTGTACCACTTTCTCCCGTTATAAGGACTGTAGTCTGAACAGAATAGAGAGATTCTATAAGGGAATAAATCTTTTGAATTTTTTCACTTTCACCTGTTATATTATGAAAAAACTGTCTTACTTCCAGTTTTTTCTCCAGTTCAGCTACATGAGTTTCATCCCTTATTACCATAATTACACCTGAACATATACCATCCGGATCTATAAGAGGAGCGGTATTAATGGTCAAAATTTTGCTATCTTTAACTCTAATACGATTTATTTTAACAGGTTTTTTCTTTATCAGAGTTTCATTTAAAATATCAATAAACATAGGACCCTTAATAAAAGAAGAAAAAGATTTACCTATAATCTCACGGGAAAAACCAAATATTTTTTCTATAGAAGGATTGATCTCTGTTATATTCATATCTTTATCTACTGTAATTATTCCTTCTTCAAGACAGCTAAAAATTGTTTCCACATTGGAACGATATTTTTCTTTCTCCTTATTAATGGCCTGTTCTTTCATGTTTATATCAAGCCGGTGTTTATAAAGTGCTATTTCTATTGTCATATGAAGTATTTTTTTGTTAAAGGGTTTAATAATGTAACCGAAAGGTGCTGTTAATTTTGCTCTTTCAAAGGTTTCTTTATCTTCATATGCAGTAATATATATTACAGGTATATTATAAAATCCTGTTAATTTCTCAGCAACTTCTATTCCATTTATAGGGCCTTTTAAACTGACATCCATAAGGACTAAAGATGGTTTTTCTTCTGAAATCTTCTGAAGTGCTTTTTCACCTGAAGAAACTGTACCAACTACCTTATAGCCAAGGTTTATTAACATTTTTTTCATAGTCATTGCTACAATTTTTTCATCTTCCACTATTAAAATGTTTATGTCCATCTGATTAATAACCTCATAAGCAATGATAATAAAGAATATAACCGGTATAATTCACGAGACATATATATATTATTTATCGTCATATCAGTATATGATCTTTAAAGAATAATGACAATATAAATTATTTAGATAAATGGCTTGTAGATAAAATGTTATCTAATGCTTGATTTACAGCATTAACAATGAAAATTACTATACCCTTAAATTATGTAGATAACTTCCTCCAGATAAAATGTTATCTAATGCTTGATTTACGCCATTAACAATGAAATTTACTATACCCTTAAATTATTTAGATAAAATGCCTCTCTGTAATTTTTATATAAAGCTTTATGTTACGATATTAAACATAAAAATTACTATACCCTTGAATTATTAATTTATGTAAAAATCTGTAACTCACTCTTTTTACAGACAAAAGAGGATTTTTCTTAATTTTATTGAATTATTTAACATATTTTCATCAAGAAAGGATTTATTAAATGTTTGATAAATTACGTGACCTGGTACCACGCAAAAAGAAGTCATCACCTTTCTATAATCCCAATTTATACAATCTTGATGAAGAACTTGTAAAATACCAGAAAATAATTGCCAGTGGTAAAGAAGACACAACTGCTTTGTTCCGACTCGGCAGAATTTACCAGCATAAAAAACAGATTGATATGGCCATAAAAAATTACGAAAGGGCTTTAAGCATAAATCCTTCAGAAGGTGAAGTACATTATAATCTGGGAAATATATATTATAAAGAAGAAAATTTTGAAAAAGCTATAGAAGAATTTAAAAAATCTGTAAAAGCTATGCCGAAAGATATATATAGTCTTAATGCACTGGGAAATACATGCTGTAAACTGGGTAAATATGAAGAAGCAAAAAAATACCATAAAAAAGCATTGAAAATAGATCCTGAAGATATCTATTCCCTGGCAGGTCTCGGCACTATAGCTCTCAGTGAAGATAACCTTGAAAAAAGTATGGAATACTTCAATAAAGCTTTAAAAATTGATCCGGATTCTGCAATAGCCCACAACAGTATAGCAAAAGTTTATATAAAACAGGGAAATATTCAGGATGCAATGCTGGAGTTATTACAGGCTATAAACCTGGATCCGGATCTGGCATCATCTCATTTTGATCTCGGCATGATTTATTACAATCAGGAAAAATATGAAGAAGCTATAGGAGAATTTCGGAAAGTTATCACAATCCTGCCCGGATCCATATCAACATATGACATATTAAGTACATGTCTTATAAATATAGATAGTATAAAAGAAGCAATAAAAGTATTGAATACTATAATAAAACTTGTCCCAGAAAAGGTTTCAGCCTACAATAAACTCGGTGCCATATACTTAAAACTGGAAGATTTTGAAAAAGCTATAGAAATCTTTAATAAAACGATAGAACTTGATCAGGAACTTGCTTCAGCCCATAATGGGCTGGGGATAGCCTATTCTTCTATGGGAAGAGATGAAGAAGCTATTTTAAAATTTCAGGAAGTAATCATATTAGATCCTAAAAATGCTTCTGCCCATTGCAGCCTGGGAGTTATATATCAAAACCAGGGAAAGTTATCTAAAGCCATAATAGAATATAAAAAAGCACTGGAATTAGATCAAACGTTTGCCTTGGCCTACTACAGACTCGGAGCAGCTTATGAAGAAAAACAGGAATATTCTTCTGCCATGGAAGAATATAAAAAAGCAATTGAGTCAGAACCAAAACTGGCTATTGCCCATTACGGACTCGGTTCTGTTTATAACAATCAGGGTGATTCAGATAAAGCCATAATAGAATATAAAAAAGCTCTGGAATTAGATCAGACCATTTCTGAAGCACATTTCGAACTGGCAAATATTTATAAAAATCAAAATAATATTAAAGAAGCGACAGGACACTATAAAAAAGTAATAAAATTATCACCTGATAATACAATTGCTTACAATAATCTGGCAGTAATTTACGAAAATAGCAAGGAAATAGAAAAAGCTATTAGTATGTATAATAAAATGATTGATCTGGAGCCACATGTAGCAGATATTTATTACAGACTGGGATTATTATATGAAAAACAGGGGCTTATTGAAGAAGCATACAGAAAATATATAGATTCCATGAATATAAATCCGGATGTGCCATCAGTAAATTACCATACAGGAAAAACCTGTTATCTACTGGGAAATCCGGATGAAGCAAAAAAATATTTTGAATATACAATAAAACTTGATGAAAAACATTCTCAATCTTATGTAGAACTGGGAAATATTTATTTTGATAAGCATCAGTGGAAAGAAGCACTGGAAATATACAACAAAGCTTTAGAGCTTAATCCGGAATTAATCAGTATATATTTTAATATAGGACAGATATACCAGAAAGATGGAAAAATAGAAAAAGCGATAGAAGCCTATAAAAAAGCTTTGCTATCAAATGAAAATGAAGCTCTGTTATACTGTAATGTAGCACAGTGTTATACTGAATTAAAAAAACCAGATGAAGCTATAATACTGTATAATAAGGCACTGGAACTGGATAAAAATCTGGATATTGTCCATGTTAAACTCGGAAATATATATAAAAATCAGAAAAAACCTGAAGAGGCTATTGAAGAATATAAAAAAGCTGTCCAGATAAATCATGATACCCCTATGGTGTTCTGCAATATGGGTAACATGTACAAAATATTAAATAAGACAAAAAAAGCTATAGAATCATATCAAAAAGCACTGGACGTAAATCCGAAATTAACTTCAGCATATTATAATCTTGCAATAATATACGATGAAGAGAGGAACACATCAGAAGCAATAAAAAATTATGAAAAAGTCCTATCCCTGTCACCGGGTATTGCAGATGTTTATGTAAGATTAGGAAGATTATATGCTGAAAAGAAAAATCTAAAAGCCTCTGTAAGAGCCTTTAATAAAGCCATAGAGATTGAGCCGGATAATAAAGAAGCAAAGTCAGGTCTGGAAAATATGATAATACTGTAGTGAGAGTGAATAGTGAATTAACAGGATTATTCCCACTCATTATTCACCATTCACTACTCACTCAAAAATCTTTAATCACTGTATCCCATAGCTTCAAATCCCCATATAATGGCTTCTTTTAGAGAAAGATTTGTCTGTCTTATTCTCCGTGATAAAATTTTGAGAAGAGACATAAAAAATCTTGCAGCCATTCTGGAATCTTTTTCCAGCATATTAAGTAAATCATCATGATTAATAACCAGGAGAGATGTTTTACCCTGTGCCCTGGCAGTAGCTGTACGGGTAAAATCTTCAAACATTGTAAGCTCACCGAAAAAATCTCCTGCACCAAATCTTGCTATTACAGTATCTGTTCCTTCTTTAACCTGTTTTGTTATTGCCACTGAACCGTTTTCTATTAAAAACAATTCTCTTCCTACAGTTCCTTCCCGAAAAATGATAGATTTATCAGAAAAAGTCTTTCTTACAAAAAAATCAGAAAGTTTATCCAATTCCTCTTCTGAAAAATCTGAGAAAATACTATTGTTTTTCAATAATTTAATTTTTTCTTCCATAATTTTCCTCTAAATTATAGTTAGTTTCATAACTATCCATAAATAATGACCCTTAATACTTAAGCTTAATGTGAATGGATTAAACCAGTCATCAGTTCCACCTGCCACTAAGGGGTTGTCAAGAAATAACCCAATCATATTTACATCTATATCGTGACGCGTAACGCGTAACGCGTTACGCGAGGATGATAACCGTTCTAACAATTTGCCAGGGTTATTTTCTTACAGTCCCTAATACTTAAATTCTAATAAGTTATGAAATAAACTATATATTATTTATAAAATACTATTTCAATAAATGATAATCTTCTTTAAAAAAAATAAAATTCCTTTTTTGATAGTATTTTTTTACGATATCTGAATTACCTGTCATTTTTAAACACAATCATATTTTATTATAAATAGATATATGATATAATATCTTAATCGATAAAACTCTTCCATAAACAAGGAGATTAAAACTATGAATATTGCACCGAAAACTATTATTCTTCATCCATGCCCCATATGCAAAACACCTATGGAAGTAGAACTTGTTGAAATAAGAAAACAGCTCACAGAAGGACAGATAGATTTAGAGGCAGTAACTAAAGAATGGAGACATGTATGCAGAAAATGTGACCACGACACAACAAAATATATAAAAGTATGTCACTACTGTAATACACCGGATGACATAAGTAAATTAAGCTATAATGCGACAGCTCCCATAAAAGAAAAATCCTATTTTCATCCGGGATGTGAGAAAAAAGCAAATCTTCCATATCCTGTATTTGGTTTTATAGTATTTTTAATTATTACAGGTATAATCATAGGTATATACTATATGAAGAAGAATATAACAGAAAATGAAGTACCTTCTCTGATAAAAAAAGTGGAATCTCTCAGCTTCAACCTTGCTACTTACGATCGTAATGACCCGGAATATAGAAAAAAATATGAAGAGAAAAAAGCTACCTGTCTGGCAATGTGTAAAGAAGCTTTAAAGAAAGATCCCTATTATATAAAAACCTATGCAGTTCTGGCACATATTTATAGTGTTGACGGTAATGATCAAGAAACAGCAAATATGTGTAAACTGGGTTTAAATCTTACAAAAAAAAATAAAGATACAACCCTGGAGAAAGAATTTAAAATTCAACTGGAGAGTTTGAGAAAAAAAGGTGTTTTGCCAAAATTTTAAAACAAATAAACATTTAGAGTGTGTTAGATGTCCTGTGTAAACGTACCGGGGCATAAGGTATTAACATAGGCTTACACAAAATTTACAACACAGTCAAAATTTAAAAAAGAGGCATAAAAATCATGTCAGGCGTATTTGTAACAGATGGGAAATGGCATAAAACTCTTGCAGTAGTACGTTCTCTTGGAAAGCATGGTATAAAGGTAAGCTGTGGAGAAAGCACGAGACTTGCCTGTGCCCTTTTCTCTAATTATTGCAACAGAAAAATCAGATATCCTTCTGTAAAGTCAGAGCCGGTAAAATTTATAGAATTTTTGATAGAAGAACTGGAAAAAAATAAATATTCCGTTTTATTTCCTATGGAAGAAGATACTATAAACCTTATACTCAATAATATAGACGCTCTATCTGGGAAAATCTCTATACCATTAGTAAATAAACATATCCTTTCTCTGGCAATAAACAAAGAAAAACTTATGAGGTTTGCCTCATCAAGCGGTATCCCGTGCCCGGAAACTTACTCAATAAAAACATTAAGTGACATAAATACTCTAAAAAACAAAATAAAATATCCTGTTGTAATAAAACCGAAAGAAAGTTCAGGTTCCAAAGGAGTAGTATATATAAACAATGAACATGAACTGGAAAGCGAATATATAAAAGTTCACAGTGTATTTCCTTTTCCTTTAATACAGGAACGTATTCCACCGGGCGGGGAAGCAATTGGAGTATCGGCTATTTTTAACAAAGAATCAAAACTTGTAGCATCCTTTACCCATAGAAGAATAAGGGAATACCCTGTAACAGGAGGAGCAAGTACATTATGTGAAAGCTGCCATCGCCCTTCAGTAGAAGATCTCGCCATAGAACTTTTAAAAAAATTAAACTGGTTTGGCGTGGCTATGGTTGAATTCAAGGTTGACCCCAGAGATAAAACACCTTATTTAATGGAAATTAATCCAAGGTTCTGGGGTTCTCTGCAGCTTGCCATCTATTCCGGAATAGATTTTCCCTATTTATTGTATAAAGTAGCAAGAAACGAAGAAATACCTGAAATAAAAGATTATAAAATAGGTGCCAGATTTAGATGGATTCTCCCGGGGGATATACTTAATTTCATATCAAATCCGAATAGATTAAGTCTGAAACCCGGTTTTTTCAATTTTTTTTCGAAGGATACAACTCATGCCATATTTTCCAGGGAAGATCCTTTGCCTGTAATTGGAACAATTTTGACAGGACTTACATTTCTTTATGATAAAAACATGAGAAAACATCTGTTTCTCAAACTTGGAATTCTGACAAAATAATAAAAGCAGATAATTTCTGCTGATAAATAATTGCTTATTAGAGAGGAAAAGTAACTTGACATTGTCATATTACCTGATTTGATAAAATAATTATTAATTCTTAGCTATTAGCTTTAATTATTAATTGAAAACTAACAGCTAATTACTATTTTATAAAATATGACATTGTTAAAGTAATAAAATTATTACAAACATTTGTAGTAACTATACTTATATATGAACGTTTTAAATGCTTTTACTGTAGATGTCGAAGACTGGTATCATATCTGCGGAGTTGAAAAATTTATTTCCCCGGCAATGTGGAATGAATTAGAAAGCAGAGTAAATATCGGTACAGAAAAAATTTTAAATATGCTCTCAAAGAGAAATATCAAGGGAACCTTCTTTATCTTAGGTTATATTGCCGAACTTTATCCTGATATGGTAAAAACAATATTTACCGAAGGTCATGAAATTGCAACACATGGATACTCTCATGAAACAGTATATAAACTTACCAGGGAAGAATTCAAGGAAGATTTAAGAAAGTCCATAGAAATACTCACAGATATAACAGGGCAAAAAATATCAGGTTACAGAGCACCTGAATGGTCTATAAGAAAAGATAGTTACTGGGCTCTTAATATAATAAAAGAAGAAGGATTAATTTATGATTCCAGCGTTACTCCTTCCTGGATAATAGGAGACCCGGAAGCCCTCCCCTTTCCCTATCAGGTAGAAACAGACAATGGACTGTTACATATATTCCCGCCTTCTACATTCAAATCTCCTATGGGGCAATTGCCTTTTACAGGAAGCTGGGTTATGAGGCTGCTGCCTTATAATATAATAAAAAAAGAAGTTCAGAAATTAAATAACAGTAATATACCTGCTATATCCTATCTTCATAGCTGGGAAATGGACGTAGAACATCCGAAAATTAAATTACCATGGGCAAAAGAGTTTGTCCATTATGTAAATTTAAAAGAATGTGAAGACAAATTTAACAGGCTCATTGATGATTTTAAATTCGGTTCCATAAGAGATATAATAAAAAGTAACAATAATAATTACCAGAAAATCAAACTGGAGTCTATTATGACAGTATAATAATACATATATGTTCTCGTGACGCGTAACGCGTGACAGGAGGAAACCATTTATTATATGATTACAGTCAGGTCAGTAAATAATTTATTAAAAAGGAGTGATGGCACAGTCTGTGCGAAATTATGGAACTTATTAAAAAATTTTACGAAAAAGCAAAAAGTAAAAAAACCACTATTGTTCTCCCTGAAGCAGGAATCGACGAGAGGGTAATTCAGGCAGCAAAGGACATAGTTTCTCTGGAAATTGCAAAAGTAATACTACTTGGAGATGAAGAAGAAATAAAGAAACTTGCAGAAAAATGTTCTCTCGATCTCAGTATTGTAACATGTATAGATCCGAAAAAATCTCCTGATATAAAGAAATATGGCGAAAATTATTATGAATTAAGAAAAAATAAAGGTATGACACATGAGAAAGCCATGGAAACAATAATTCATCCTTTATATTTCGGTTCTATGCTGGTCAAAGAAGGTATAGCCCATGGTCTTGTTGCAGGTTCGGCAAGCCCGACGGCAGATGTAATGAAAGCAACTCTTCAGATTATAAAAACCGCTCCTGGAATAAAATCTGTTTCAAGCTTCTTTATTATGGTAGTTCCGGGATCAAAGTATGGAGAAGAAGGGGTATTTATTTTTTCTGATTGTGCTGTCATACCAAACCCAACTTCAGAACAGCTTGCAGACATGGCCATATCATCGGCAAAAGCAGGAAAAATACTTCTTGACTGGGAACCTAAAGTGGCAATGCTTTCTTTTTCCACCTGTGGAAGTGCAAGCCATGAAATGGTAGACAAAATAAAAAATGCTTTAAAATTAATAAAAGAAAGAGAACCTGCCCTGAATGTAGACGGTGAAATGCAGGCAGACGCAGCACTTGTGCCATCTGTTGGAAGTAAAAAAGCTCCGGGAAGTCCTGTAGCAGGTAAAGCAAATATTTTAATTTTCCCTGATCTGAATGCAGCAAATATAAGTTACAAGCTGGTTCAGAGACTTGCAGGAGCCCAGGCTATAGGCCCGATTTTACAGGGACTGGCAAAACCATGCAGTGATCTGTCAAGGGGATGTTCTTATAAGGAAATAGTTGATACTGTAGCGATAGTGGCATCACAGGTAGAATAAATTCAGAGTTTAAGAGTTTAGAGCTTACGTTTTAGAGTTTAGAATTTAGGTTTAAATTCTAAACTCTAAACTTTTTTATAAATATGAATCTTTCATGAAGGATTTTTTTTTTTTCTGTCAAAATTCCTATACAGGTATGGAGTAAAAAAGTATTATAAAAACTAAAAAGGAGCAAGATAAGATGTACCTGATCAGTAATCTGGCAAGTAAAACAGGGATTTCAAAGGATACTTTAAACTATTATCTTAATATAGGACTTATTAAAGAAACAACAAGAATCCCCGATTTAGAATACAGAATCTTTAATGATTCAGTAGTAGAACGATTAAATAGAAT
This sequence comes from uncultured Synergistia bacterium, assembly GCA_964431735.1. Taxonomy (GTDB): domain Bacteria; phylum Vulcanimicrobiota; class SpSt-956; order SpSt-956; family JAKJGF01; genus CALARM01. The sequence continues at coordinate 19,193 of CAYSLJ010000097.1, forward strand.
TAAAGAACTCAGACAAAAAGGATATTCTATAAAAAAAATACAGCATATACTTGGAGGATAACAATGGAGTACTATGAACTGCTAGGACTAAAAGTTGAACCATTTAATCTGGCTGCTGATCCCTATTTTTTTTATCCCTCTAAAGAACATAAAGAATGTCTGGAAAGACTGGAAATATCAGTCAGATTAAGACAGGGGCTTAATATTATACTCGGAGATATAGGTACAGGGAAAACTACATTGATGGAAACCTTGAAAACTCTTTTATCTATAGATCCTTCTGAAAGATATATAATAAGAACAGTTTACGATCCGTCCTTTAAATCAGAATTTCAATTCCTGTCAAAACTTGCAAGTCTTTATGATATAAAAACAGAAATGAGATCGACTATAGGTTTTAAAGAAAGTGTAAAAAATTACCTCTACGACAGGGGAGTAAATGACAATAAAATAATAACACTTGTCATAGATGAAGGACAGAAACTTACCCCTACATTTCTGGAGGTACTGAGAGTATTTTTAAATTATCAAACTCCTGATTTTTTTCTTATTAATATTGTAATATTCGCTCAAATGGAATTTTTACCTAAAATTCGTCGTAAAAGAAGTTTTCTGGACAGAACTGCTGTTTCATATGTATTAAATCCGTTAAATCTGAATGACACAAAACGAATGGTAGAATACAGACTGGAAAAAGCAGGACTGGATGTAAAGACAAAACCGATTTTTTCAGATAAAGCCTATGAATTACTATTTAAATACAGTAAAGGGAAGCCAAGAAAAATATGTAAAATATGTAAAAACGCTCTTATGGATTTAGTGCTTCAGGGAAAAGAAAATAGCCTCATAACTCCCGATATTATAGAAAAAATCGTTTCCTCGGAGGTATGGAAATTTGATTAAAAGGGAGGATCCTGACAACAGGATACAAAATAGACTTCTGAGTATATTAAGACACAGGGATCAGGAAATGGCTCAGAAAAAACAGCCTGAATCTTCTGATATTTTGCCTGTTTCAAATATTTCTACCATATCAGTAATTCCCGTTATAAATGATATAGAAACGGAACAGGCAGTTCAGGAAGAAATACCTCTTGAAGAAATTCTTGATTATCTAGTAAAGAATTATCAACCGGTACAGGATTTTTTTACCATGGTAGATAATTTTTTCTTCGACAAACTCTGCAGCGACCTGGCTGCTTCCTCCCAGGTAATATATCTTCACCTGTACAGACTATCTCATGGATGGAATAAACCTTATTGTAGAATTGGAAGAAAAACCCTAGCAGAAAGAACAAATCTATCTAAAAATACTATTGTAAGATCTATAAAAGAACTGAAGGAAAAAAATTATATTAAGGAACTCGCATGGGATCAGGATGGAACCATATATCAAATTTTACTTCCAAGAGAAATTATCGGTAGTTTCACATCAGGTATACCATCAGAAGGTATACCCAAAATGGGTATAAAATATAATAGTATATCCAAATCTGGTATACCCATTTTGGGTATACCCAAATCTGACCCACCTGAAAAATACAGTAAAAAAGAGGATAATCAATCTATAGAATGTAATGGTATACCTAAAATGGGTATACCCAAATCTGACCCACCTGAAAAATACAGTAAAAAAGAGGATAATCAATCTATAGAATGTAATGGTATACCTAAAATGGGTATACCCAAAATGGGTATACCTAAAATGAGTATACCAGATTTGGGTATACCCAAACACATAGGTATACCCAAAATGGGTATACCACCAAATTACATAGACAACAAAAACAATGTTTTAAGCCAATCTTTATCTATAGATTCTAGTGGTATACCCAAAATTGACCCCATTAAATACAATATATATAAAAACACTCTCTCTCTAAAAACATGGAATTCCCCCCCGGATTCTTCCCCCCAGGAGAGAGAGTGTTTTATAAAAGAAATTATAGAAAACTTTTACAAAAAATTAAATCAACCGGCATCAAGTGAAAAAAAGAAAAATGGAGAAAAAAAAGTAAATGAATTACTAAAAGATGGATTTTCCCTTTCTGATATTAAGTTTGCTGCAGAATGGGTGGCTGAAAATAAATCTGGCGCGGCGGAGCCCCAATCTTTTGCTCTGGTTCCTCATTGTATAGGTCAGGCACTGAAAGAAAGAAATATGATATATGCAAAGGAACAGACAAAAGAAGAAGACAGAGAAAAACAGATAAGGGAAATAAAAATTAAAAGAAAAGAAATCGAAAAAGAAGATGAAGGCCTTTATCTGGATGAATACTACAACACTCTTAATGAAAGTCAGAAAGAATTATTGAAAAATGAAGCTGAAACTAATCTTGAAAAAACAAATCCCAGCTTTAAAAAAGTTGACTTTATGACAGATTTTCTGGTTCGAATGAAAATAAGAGAAATCGTTAAAAATAAATTTTTCAGCCACAAAGAAAGTATCTGAAATATAAAAAATGTAAGCGTTCAGCGTTTAGCTATCAGTTAAAATTACATGGCCTGACTATATAAATTAGTCTCAAAAATAGAATTTAACGATATTTATTATATAATTTATATAATTGCTTTAAAAGCTGACTGCTGATAGCTGAATACTTAAAAAAAATTTTTGTCAAAAAATAACGAGGTTATAACATTTTGAATCTTGAATTAAAAGGTAAGACAGCTGTAATTACAAATTGGAATAACAGACTTGGCAGAGCTATAGCTACGGAACTGGCATATGAAGGTGTAAATCTCGCCCTATGCTCCAGACAGAATAGTTCTTTTCATATATGTCTCAAAGATATGATAAATTATGACACTTTTATTCTGAATGAAACGGATAAATGGCAGGTTGAACATACATTAAAGGTCATAGCTGAAAAATTCGGCTCTATAGATATAGTAATCAATAACATAAATACTATAGAATATTTTGGCCCTTTTTATCAGATGAACTCAGATGAAGGATTGAATATGTTAAAAAATTACCTTTCTTCTCTCTGTTATTTTATTAAAGGTTCCATCCAGTTTTTAAAAAAAAGTGATAATTCAAGAATTATAAATATTTCTTCTTTATCAGGTAAAGAACCTGGTATTAATCTCGCTTTTCATAATATTTACACCACTGCTGTTATGAATCTGACCAAAACGTTATCAAAAGAACTGGCAATATATAAAATCCTCGTTAACTGTGTTTGTACCGGTGCTGTAGAAGGAGAAATATGGGATAAATTTTCAAATATGCTATCAGATAAAACAGGCATGAAACCTGAGGATATTCTTAATATTTACAGTGCAAATTCAATACCTTTAGGTAGATTTGCCACTCCTGAAGAAATATCTCCACTTGTGGTTTTTCTTTCTTCAAAAAAAGCAGCTTATATTACAGGAACAAATATATTTATCGACGGTGGAGCGTCCTATTCTATCTGTTAACATTGTTAGAGAGTAAGGGTTTTTATAAGTATACCGGGAATAAAATAACAATATTTATACAAAATTTATAGAGACAAAAATTTTGTAAAAGGAGTTAAGAAAAATGAGCATAAATTTTTGTGTTATTAATATTACTTACCTGAGCATAAGCATGTAATAAAAGTTTTTCTTCCGTCACGGGTAATGCGTTACGCGCTACGGGAGCAATATACTATTTATGCTCACCTCAGTAAGTTTTTATATTATGCTCAAATTTATTTATCTGTAATGAAAGATAATGCAGAAATTGTTATAGGCAGAAATATATCTGTAAATATAAAAAGTGTTTCTTCTGATTTTGTTCAGAATATAAAAAATCGATTAACAGTGGATAATCCGGTTTATTTAAAGAATAAAAAGATGGGTTTCTGGACCGGTAATATTCCGAAAGTAATAAAATTCTGGAAAAATTGTAAAAACTGGCTTATATTACCAAGAGGGTTTAAAAGCTCTCTTTTTAAAGAATTAAAAATCAGAAATTTACCTTATAAAGTAAAGGATTTAAGAATAATTAATAAACCTGTCAAATTTTATTCTACTATTAAGCTGAGATCGTATCAAATTCCTGCTGTTGAAAGAGCTATTAAATTTGAACAGGGTATAATAGAAGCTCCGTGCGGTGCAGGTAAAACTATAGTGGGCATTGAGATAATAGCAAGAGCAGGTCAGAACACTTTGTGGCTTGTACATACGAAAGAACTTGCAGAACAGGCAATCGAAAGAATTGAACATTTTCTCAATATTCGTGCTGATAAAATTGGTTTTTTAGGAAATAATAACTGGAAATTAGGAGAATATATTACAGTCGGTATGGTACAGACTCTTTCTAAAAGGAATCTTACTTCTGATTTTATAAAACATTTCGGACTGGTGATTCTGGATGAAGCACATCATACGCCTGCTTATTCTTTTATGAAGGTTATAGAACAGTTTCCAGCATATTATCGATTCGGTTTTACTGCTACACCTTACAGAGCTGACGGGCTGGCAATGCTTATGTATTATCAGATAGGTTATACGGTGTTTAAAATTACACAGGAAGATCTGTCTATGGACGGAAATCTTGTAAAACCATCTTTAAAAAGAGTTGATACGGATTTTTATTATGAGTATCGCGACGATTTTACTTCTATGATTGATGCTTTGATTGAAAATAAAAAGAGAAATAATCTTATAATTAACAATCTTATTGACGAAATTAAAGGAGGCCATTACTGTCTTATCCTCTCTGACAGAGTCAAACACTGTCAGGAATTGAATAATCTTTTAAAAACGTTATATCCTGAAGCCAGATGTGCGGTATTAACAGGAGAACTGTCAAAAAACGGACGAACCAGAATAGTTACTCTTGTAAATGAAGGAAAACTTAATGCCATATTTGCAACATCCAGACTTGCAGAAGAAGGTCTCGACTGGAAAATTCTGGACAGATTATTTCTTACATGTCCTTCAAGATCAAAAAGAAAGGTTCAGCAGTCTATAGGAAGGATACAGCGTACATGTGAAGGAAAGATAGATGCTATTGTATATGATTTTGTAGACACCAGGGTAAATATTCTTGAAGCACAGTATAAATCCAGATTTTTTTCTGTCTATGAAACACTTCTTTCTTTGTCACAGGGAGAAAATATATCGATAGGGTAAAATTTTTTATGTAATATGTAAATTTATCAAAATTTTAAAAATCTGGTATTAAATTTGCAAAGTAAAATTCTGTTGCCTTACAAATTAATAATTGTTATAATATATATTTAACATAAGGAATCTTTTTAAATTCCTTCATAGTTTTTGTCTTACCAGTTACAGGATTGATAACTTATAAATTAAGGAGTGAATATGAATGATGTTTAAATCAGGTTTTCTGATTTCTATAAGTTTTATTTTACTGATACTGTTATCTTTAATACCACTCGGATGTGATGAAGAGGATACAGGGAATGAAAGTAATGCTACTGCAGTTACTAAATCCGGTTATATATATGCACCTGTCAAACCGATAAATGGTTTGGGAGGACTTTCTACCGGTTTACTGGCTCTTGAACAGGATGCTCCACCGGAAGGGTATCAGATTGTAAAAGATGCTGTTGTAAGTATTGGAAATACAAGAGTTAAATCTGATGAAAAAGGAAAATTCAGCATTACAGGTCTGAACCCAGGAGAACATCAGATGTTAATATGTGCTTCAGGATTTCAACCTGTTGTACAGTTAACTGCAGTTGCTGCTGTCAGCTCTTCTACTGTAGCAATTGATACCTTAAAAGTTATTCCTGAAAAAGCTTTTGTAACTAAAGGAGATATAATACCATTTATGGCAGTTGGTAAGGATCCAACAGGTAATTTTATACCTCTGGCTGCAGTAAACTGGTCTGTAATAAATACTGACAAGCAGGAAAAAAGAGAATTAGGTAAAGTTTCAAATACAGGTTTATTGAATGCAGATGAAATAGGTAATATAAGAGTTGTTGCTGCAAGCAGCACCTATTCGGCAAATACAGAGGTTACTATTCTTGACCCTGCAAATGCAAATACATCTACCCTGACAGGGAAAGTAACACTTCCATCAGGGTCTCCTGTAGAGGGGGGGCAAATAATTGTTTTAGGAACAAGATTGATGTCAGTAACAGATGGAGAAGGTAAATACTCTCTTCTTGACGTACCTGCTGAATTGTCTCTTACATTATTTGTTATAAAAAATAATATAATCATAGGAAGTGCTCCCGTTCAACTTGAAAAATGGAAAGAAAAGAGTCTCGATATTACGGCTACGTCCAATCCACCTCCTGTAGCAGAAGAGCCAGATGCAGTACCTACTGAAGATGTTTCTTCCAAACCTGCTACTACAGGGTCCCTGGTAGGATATGTATATGTTCCTGCTGGAAAAGAAACTTCCAGACATGACCTGTCAAAATTAGCTATAATACAATCGAAGACTGTTCCTGAAGGTTATATGGGATTATCAGGAGCAAAGGTGATATTAGAAAATGATCCTACTATTTCTTCCGTTACTTCATCTGATGGAGGATTTTCATTAAATGGTGTACCATACAAAGGTGAAGGAAGTCCTTATTTTGTAGTAGTTTCAGCAGATGGCTTTTCTTCTATCAGGGCACCGATATTGTTTTCCGGAGATTATCCTCTAGGTGCTGTAAGTAAAATGGAAATTTATCCTGAAAATCCTGTAATAGCTGCAGGAGGTGTTATAGAGTTTAAAGCAGTCTGCTATGATAGAAAAGGTAAAATTATAGAAACACCTAAGCTGGACTGGACTTACGAAGGTGATAGAGGAAAAATAGATCCTGTCGAAGGAGTGTTTATATCTTCAAAGATCGGTAATGGTACTGTTAAAGCAACTTATGGTGATATAAGTGCCGGGAAAGAATTCAAAATAATAAATAAAGGTGAAACAGGTTCTCTTTCAGGTACTGTAACTGATGAAAATACTAAACCTGTAAGTGATGCTTTTATCATAGTAGAAAACTGTCCATGGGTAGGTATTACAGATGAAAATGGAAAATATAATATATCCTCTGTTCCTACAGGGGAAAAAATTAATGTTTATGTAAAAGTCAGAGGAAAACATTGCGGTGAATCTGTTGCTGCTGTAGGTAAAGGAGCTGAAGGGACTGAGGATATCAATATAGTTCTTCCGAAAGACGAAGAACCTGAACATACTGTAGATACATCTATACCTGATATGCCTCCCGTTTCTATTAATCCGGAAAATACCGGTTCTCTTACACCGGGTACTGTAGCAGATCACTCGATGAAAACACCTACCCCGGACCCGACACCAAGAGAAGAATATCCGCGGTGGCCCGGTTCAAATAATTCAAATACCGGCGACGACGATACACACGGACATGCCGATAGGAACAGATCTCACGAAAGTTTTCCACGGTGGCCCGATTCTACTAAATCCGAATAGGATAGGGATTATAGGATTTTTAAGATTATCAGGATTATAACACTTATAATCCTGATAATTTATTATGATGATTCAAGTGGTATTTCTTTCATAATTGTCACAATTACGATTTATGTGATCGGGTAACCATATAAAGAAGAATGAGAATGTATTCTTCCTTTCACTATTCACGATTCTCATATAAAAATGCCTAATTATAAACTTCACCTTTCACAGATTGATCGGAGAAATTACTCTGTAAATATTTTTTTAAATTCCCTTTTATACGAAGTATAGCTTTTGTATGAAGCTGAGAAATTCTTGATTCTGACAGGTTGAGTATATGAGATATTTCCTTTAAATTAAGCTCCTCATAATAATAAAGAGTAATGACCAGTTTTTCTTTATAAGGAAGATTTTCTATAAAGTTACCTATATTAGATATTAATTCTTTTTTCTCAATAAAGCCTTCAGGAAGAAGTTGTTCTTTATTATGAAGTATATCCAGTAATGACCTGTTCTCATCTGCTTCCGGGTTTATAAACTCATCAAGAGATATAATAGTAAGGCCCTGAATTTTCCTCATTACTGTGTCCAGATCCTTTACATCCATCGAAAGATATGAAGCGACATCTGACATTTTAGCAGGACGTCCGAGATTATGTTCAATTATACTAAAAGCATCCTGTATTTCTTTAGCTTTCTTTCTCAGACTTCTTGGAGCCCAGTCAAAAGCTCTTAATGCGTCAAGTATTGCTCCTCTTATTCTGTAGGTTGCATATGTGCTAAATTCTATACCTCTATCATATTTAAATCCATCTATTGCCTGAATTAAACCAAGTAAACCATCATTGGTTATATCATCTATGATTATATGAGGAGGAAAATGTATTGACATTCGATAGGCTATATGCTTGACCAGAGGAAGATATTCCATTATTAGTTTTTCTCGTGCTTTAAGACAACCTTTTTCTTTGTAATCTACCCAGAGTTCCTTTACCTCCACTTTTTTATCCCTTTCTATATTCGTATAATATATAATTATAATACTGTATTGATAAGATTATATTAATTGATCTAATGGTTTATTTTGATAATTCATAAGTAGTATTATTACAGGTTTCCTGGAACTAACATCATATTACTACCTGACATTATATAGTATTAAACAATGGCCGGTATTATATGATTATAAACTTACCAGGATGGTTATTTATCTGGCAAGGATATTAATAGTAATAAATTCTGCTCCTGCCATTTTATACCTCCTATTATAGGATAATTTTTATCAAAAGCTCCTTCTTTATAGAATATTTCCCACTGCTTTTTAACTATCAGAGAAGCAATTTTTCTATATTCTTTCATAACAGACAGGACTTTTTCTTTTTTGCTTTTATTCATCTCTGTTTTAAGTTCATAAGTCCTTATCATTACAATCAGACCTTTTTATTTTTTGAGATTTATACTGTAATTATAACATATTTATTGATTTTCCCGGCAGATTTAGATGGAAAATTTTTATAGAAAATATTGATATATTTCTATGATTTCCTATAATTTTTGTAACTAGTATATCGTTTCATTAAAACATTTATATTTGAATAATATAAAAGACGTTGATTTATTTGCATTATTTACACATTCTATATATAAGTATTTTTGCAAAACGTTATACTAGTTGTTATAGTATTTTTTTTATTATAGTAAAAAAAATTTACTAAGGTAATTTATATATATGTCGATATTATTCATTGAGGTAATAAACTAACAACCATGACCGGTTCGGTCAGAACGAAATATGAGAATTTATTCCGCCCGTCACACGTTACGATTCTCATATAAATATTTGAGTAAATAAGGTGTTATTACAGTGCATCATAAAAAAAGCAAACTTATAAAAACAGATATTTATAGCCTGTCTTTACAAAAAAAATATAACCAGCGATATTGTGATTCTTACTGTGATAATAAAACATTTGACAGGACATTAAAAATTGAAGAATTAAAAAAACAGATTATAGAAGGTTCATATTATATAGAGGAAGATAAAGTTGCCAGGAAGATACTGGAATATTTCGGTATATGTTCAATCTGATAATTCAAAAGTACAGGAATTTTCATTTTTAGTGGTGGTGTAAAATAAAGTTTTAAATGAAAACTATGTATAAGCAGCTTATCTAAATAATTTAATATTAAGGGGTTGTCAAGAAATAACCCAATCATATTTACGTCTATATCGTGACGCGT
>CAYSLJ010000098.1:0-20507 GCA_964431735.1 uncultured Synergistia bacterium
GGTAAGGGAAGAAAAAAAGACTACACCTCTGGTTATGCCGGTAAGGGAAGAAAAATCAGAAATTCTGGAAGACTGGGAAAGTGAAATTACTCTATCTACAGACTGGGGAATTGACCAGTCAGCAGATGATACGGGATGGATGGAGATTTTTGATACGGTAGAATTGAGAGAAGAAATTATTAAAGATAGTGAAGTTTCTCCGGAAGCAAAAGAAGAAGCATTAGATCTGTTAAAAACTCTCGCAAAATGTGAAAAACTGTTAAAAGCAAGTCCTTCAAAACCCAAAAAAGTTTTAAGTCTTTGCAAAAAATTGCTCAATATTTATCCCGGAAATCCCCTTGTTTATCACATGGCAAGTGAAGCCTACGATAAACTCGGCAACAGGGAAAAAGCTGATAAATACAGGAAAAAAGCTGATAATATTGACGGGTGATTCTACAATCATCACTCACTAACAGCCATGACCGGTTCGATTACAATGAAGAATGAGAATCTTTTCCTCCCGTTACGATTCTCATATAAATATACTTATGAAAAAACTCCTGGAATCACATTATAGATTGCTTATATTTTCAGCTATATGCCTGTTCTGGAGTATCACAGTTATACTATGCATGTGTATAGACATTTTTGCCAGGAATCCGGAATGGGGATTATTTGATAAATACGAATGGGATCTTGTAGATTTAAGATTTAAAATCAGAAATAGTTATTGCAGCAAGAAAATAAATGAGAATATCGTAATAATAGATATTGATGAATTTACGCTCGGGAAAGTAGAGGAAATAGGTCAATGGCCTTTCCCGCGTTCTTATTATGCAGATCTGGTAAAATCCTTAAAAGAAGACGGAGCTCATGTTGTCTGTTTCGATATACTCCTCTCCGAACCTGACAGAACAGACCGTAATAACGATTTACTCTTTGCCGGAGCAATGAAGGAAACAAAAAATGTCATTCTCCCCATGGAATTCTCAAATCAAACTCTTCCATTTAATTCTTTTAAACAGACAGATAATATTATAGAAATAAGTAAAGCCGTATTGCCTGTAAAAGAATTAAGAGAAACCTGTTCTCTTACAGGCTTTGTTGACATATCACCTGAAAGTGATGGCGTTTTTCGAAAGGTTAATTTAAAAAAATACTACCACGATAAAGAATTCATGTATTTTTCTCTGGCCATAGCAACATATATACTGAATGTAACACCTGATGATTTAAATATATCTGCAGATAAAAAGGGAAAGATGTTTGTAAATTATCAGGGAGGATATAAAACCTTTAAATATATACCATTTTATGAAGTATATAAAAAAACTTACAAAAAAACCAGTAAAAACTTTTTCAAAGATAAATATGTAATAATAGGTTCAAGTGCTCCGGGCCTCGGAGATCTGAAATCTACACCTGTTTCAAACCTGTTACCGGGAGTAGAAATACAGGCGACAGCATTAAATACTATACTTAACAGGGATTATATTACCCGGTCATACTTCCCTGTAGATGCAATCCTTATAATTACGGGGTCTGTCGTAACAGCATGTTTGCTGTCAGTATTCAGCCCTTTATTGGGTACCATAATTGTTTTATCAACTGAAATTATAATTATTTTTATAAGTTTTATCCTCTTTATAAATAATAATTTTCTTCTTACAACTGTTCCTCTTTGCACTGTCATAAATACATGTTACATGAGTATAATTTCTTATAGATTAATCACAGAAGAACGTCAGAAAAGAAAATTAAAAAATATCTTTCAGAGATATGTAAGTCCACAGGTAGTGAATTTAATAATAAATTCGTCTGACAGACCTGCCCTGGGTGGAGAAAGAAAAAAAATGACTGTTTTATTTTCAGATATAAGAAATTTCACTCCTATGAGTGAAAAATTAAAACCTGAAGAAGTAGTCAATGTACTTAATGAATATTTTACATCTATGGCAGAAATAATATTTCAATATGATGGAACTATTGACAAATTTATTGGTGATTGTATAATGGCATTCTGGGGAGCTCCTATATATCACAGTGATGACGCTCTCAGAGCAGTTAAAGCGGCACTGGGAATGAAAAAAAAATTGGAAGAACTTCAGAAAAAATGGAAAAAAGAAGGTAAACCTCCTGTAACAGTGGGTATAGGTATAAATACAGGAGAAGTTGTAGTTGGTAATATAGGTTCTCCTGAAAGAATGGAATATACTACAATAGGGGATGAAGTTAATCTTGCTTCACGGCTCCAATCAATAGCAAAAGAAGGACAGATATTTATAAGTAAAAGTACCTACAGAGAGGTCTGTGAAGAGATAGAAGCAAAAGAAATGACTCCCGTAAAAGTCAAAGGGAAATCAGAACCGGTAATACTTTATGAAGTCACAGGTATTAAGAACATATCCGAAAAGTAATATTTATTCTACACCCTTCCAGTGGGTGAGGTTCTGGAGAAAAATATATACCGTATTAACAGTAATTTGTAAATTAAACAAATGTAATATCGTAGCAGTCTGTAATAACAGTTTTTTTGCAAGAGGATTATAGATTTTTCGGAAGAGCCTCACACACCGGAAGATATTTAATGACTTTTCGGATAGGCTCTAAAGAACATAATGATAAGTAGGTGTTAATAATTGTTTCGTTTTCTTTTTTACAGGCTTTTACTTGCTCATATGCTGGGAGAATTTCCTCTTCAGACAACAAAAATCTCTGAATTTAAACAGAGAAATTTTCTGGGTATTATTTTTCATTCTCTCATATACACATTAATAATATTAATATTCTGCCTGCCATGTATTACCAGGTTCTGGCCCTTTATAATCATCATAGGAATAACCCATATATTAATAGAACAGGCCAGAGTTTCAGCCATAAGATATCTGAAAAAAGATAATCTCTGGATTTTTCTTGTAAAACAGATACTTCATATAGTAGTAATATATTCTACTATTTTAATCGGTAATGTTAAAAATTACCCCCCCCTGGAACCATACAGTTTGCCGGAAACAATAACACTATCTTTTGAAAGTTTCGTACGATTGTTTTTATATACCTATTATGACGATAAAACTATTATTTATTATACCGGTTTTTGCTTTTCCATCTTTGTTACATCATTTATAATATATTATCTGGAAAAAATTATATTACCAAAAGAAGAACAGTTGCTCATAGGCAGTTACAGGGAATTAATAGGATTTATAGAAAGAGGTATGATTACGGCCTTTGCTCTTAAAGGATGGATTTTATATATAATCATCTATACGATTATAAGATTTATTATATGTGTTATATTAAAACTATATATAAATCAGGAACTTCCATGGCGCCTTCTTATATGGGATACAATACTTAATATAACTCTTGCAAGTATATATGGTTTTATTATAAACTATTGGATAAAAATAATTTCACCTGCCTGACATACCATTTGAGGAAGGATTTTTTCAAAAGTCATTGAATATTTGTAGTGGCAAAGTTTATTTTCGTCCTGATTTAAACATTTATAAGGAAAAAAAAATTGCATTACTTCATAATAGGAACAGCAGGCCATATAGATCATGGCAAGACTACTCTGATTAAATCCCTCACAGGAATAGAAACAGATAGGCTGAAAGAAGAAAAAGAAAGAGGTATTTCTATTGACCTTGGTTTCGCCTATCTGGATTCCGGGAGAGGAGAAAAATTCGGTATAGTAGATGTACCCGGTCATGAAAAATTTATAAAAAACATGGTTGCCGGTGCAGCAGGCATGGATATAGTTCTGCTTGTAGTGGCTGGAAATGAAGGCGTAATGCCTCAGACAATAGAACATCTTGATATTGTAAGATTTTTATCCATAAAAAAAGGAGTTATTATTATAACAAAAACTGATCTTGCTACGGAAGAACAGATAAAAAATACAAAAGAAGAAATACTGGAACTTGTACAGGGGACATTCCTTGAAGGTTCTCCTGTAGTTTTATTCTCTTCTACAGATGGCAGAGGCATAAAAGAACTGAAGAAAATACTTGAAGACCTGTACGAACATGTTGAAGCAAGAGATATAAATGGACCGGTTATATTACCGGTTGACAGGGTATTCACTATACCTGGCTTTGGCACGGTAATCACAGGGACACTTCAAAAAGGAACCATACATAAAGGCGACATCCTGGAATTTCAACCTCAGAAAAAAGAAGCAAGAGTTCGTAATATTCAGATACACAATGATTTTGTAGACAGTGCCTGTGCAGGCCAGAGAGTGGCAATAAATATTACAGGTGTTGAGAAGGAAGATATAGAAAGAGGTAACTGGCTGGTATGCAAGGGAGTTTTTTCACCGGTAAAATTTATTGATTGTTATTTTACGAGATTATCACATTATAAAAAAGAATTCAAATCAGGACAAAGAGTAAGAATTCATATAGGTACAAATGAAATAATAGGAAGAATAAACTTTACAGAAGATGATGAAATAAAACCGGGAGAGAGCAGGATAGTACAGTTTAATTTAGAAAAACCTGTTATAGCTTCCTATGGAGATCATTTTATTATAAGAAACTATTCACCTATGGAAACTATAGGAGGGGGAAAAGTACTTTCCGGTGGAGATAAAAAACACAAAAAAACCGATAAAAAACTGATTGAATATCTCAGGGAACTTGAAAAAGGTAAAAAAGATGATAGAATAGAACAGGAAATACGTCACAGTCCATTTCAATCGTACAGTAAATTCACCCAGCAGGGTCATGAAGAGGATATAAAAGAACTTATTGAAGAGAAAAAAATAATTCTATTACAGGATAGTCTGCTTCATATCAGGGATTTAAAACTTATAGAAGAAGAATTAATAAAAATCGTGACAGATTTTCATAAAAATAATCCTTTAAGAATAGGGGTAAATCCTGCAGAAATCACGAAATTAATAACAAAATACAGGGATAATCTGAAAGGGAAACTCTTAAGAAACATTCTCGAAAGAATTCCTTCTCTTGAGTTTAAAAGAGGAAGGTTCAAGCTTAAAGATTTCAAGATAATATTAAATGACAGGCAGGAAAAATTAAAGAATGAGATTTTATCAATCTTTGAAACAGGTTTATTCAAGCCTCCGTCTCTTGAAGAAATAAAAGAAAAATTTGGAAAGAATTCAGATTTCAAGCAGGTATTTGCCTATCTCCTGGAACAGGAACTCATAGTATCGACAAAAGAATCAATAATGTTTCATAAAAAAGCCATAGAACATGCGAGAGAAATTGTATACAGGGAGATAAAATCGGAAGGAAAAATTACTGCTGCAAAAGCAAGAGACATCTTTAATACAAACAGAAAATATGCTATAGTATTACTCGAATATTTTGACAGCATAAATTTTACAAAGAGAACAGGTGATAACAGGATTTTATACGGAAGTCGCAATTTGTGACATAAACGGCGATTTTTCATAGCAGATTATAAATAAGTCCTTAGAGACATGGGAGTAAATGGGGTCTGGTGGCCTTCACGGACTTCAAATCCGCTGATGGGCAGGTTGAACTGTCCATGGTAGGTTCGATTCCTACATACTCCCGCCATATTAATCGTGACGCGTGACGCGTGACGCGTGACGCGTGGTTCGTTAAGAGTTTTCTTGACCTATTACGCATTACGCATTACGCATTACGCATTACGCATTACGATAAAAAAACAATGAGGTGAAATTAAAAATGTCTGACGAAAAAAAAATTTTTCCCGTTCCTGTTAAAGGAGGGGCTAAATGCAGAGGTTGCAAAGGCACTCTGGAAGGGAATAAATATGTAAAGGTTGCCGGTAAAAAATGGCATAAAGAGTGTGCTGTAAAAGCAGGTAAAAAGATACCAAAAGAATATGCGGAAGTATAAACGGCTCTAATAGGACGAACGGTTAGAGGTAAAAAGGAGGCAAATTTGTTTGAAAAATTTTGAGACTAAAGACATAAGAAATGTAGGACTTTATTCCCACGGAGGAGTAGGGAAAACATCTCTTGCTGAAGCCATGCTTTATAATGCAAAGGTAATAGACAGACTTGGTTCTGTAGACAAAGGAAATACTGTTTGTGATTTTGACCCGGATGAAATCATAAGAAAAATGAGTATATCCTCTGCCATAGCACCTCTGGAATGGAAAGGGAAAAAAATAAATATTATCGATACGCCGGGATTTATAGATTTTGTAGGTGACGTAACAGGAAGTCTTAGAGTTGTTGATGCAGGTATAGTCCTTCTCTCTGCCGTAGCAGGAGTGGAAGTGGGTACTGAAATCATGTGGCAGCTTATGGAAGAACATAAATTGCCAAGAATAATATTAGTAAATGCAATGGATAAAGAAAACGCAAATTTTGACCAGGTTCTGGATAAATTTAAAGAGGTGCTGTCTGAAGATATTATACCTCTGCAACTTCCCATAGGCAGTTCTGAATCATTTAAAGGTATAGTAGATCTCATAAAAATGAAAGCTTTTATATGTTCAAACGGACAGTATAAAGAAGAAAATATCCCTGCAGATATGAAAGATAAAGTGGATGAAATAAGAGTTGCTCTCGTAGAAAAGATAGCAGAAAATGATGAAGAACTGATGGATAAATATTTCTCCGAAGGTGAATTATCTCAGGAGGAATTACAGAGAGGTTTGCGTAAAGCTTTTGTTAACTGTGGAATAACTCCTGTTCTATGTGCTTCTGCCATGAAAAACATGGGAGTGTCTTTAATTATGGATTTAATTATCGACACATTCCCTACCCCTATTGAAGGAAAACCTATAAAAGGACATAAACCTTCAGGAGAAGATGTAGAGATAAAATGTTCCCCTGAAGCTCCTTTTTCTGCTTTAGTTTATAAAACAATGGCAGATCCTTTTGTAGGTAAATTGAGTTATTTCCGTGTATTTTCCGGTGTATTCAATCCTGATTGCACTGTTTATAATTCCACTAAAGAAAAAGAAGAAAGAATAACAAAGCTTTATTATGCAACAGGTAAAAATCAGGAAGTTGCAGGCCGTATAACCACCGGTGACATAGCAGTGACGGCAAAATTACAGGAAACAGTAACAGGTGATACTTTATGCACTAAAGATAATATTGTTATACTTGAGCCAATAGTATTTCCGAAACCTGTCATGATAATGGCCATCAGGGCAAAAACAAAGGCAGATGAAGATAAACTGACCACTTCTTTAGCAAAGCTTGTAGAAGAAGATCCAACCCTTACATCTGAAAGAAATCAGGAAACCAGACAGTTACTCCTGTCCGGTATGGGTGAAAGCCATCTTAATATGGTATTATCACGTCTTGAAAGAAAATTCGGTGTAAATGCAGAACTGCAAAAGCCTTTAATTTCTTACAGAGAAACAATAAAATCCAGAGCTACTGCAGAAGGTAAACACAAGAAACAATCAGGAGGTCGGGGCCAGTTCGGCCATGTATGGCTTGAACTCAATCCTCTTCCTAAAGATCAACATTTTGAATTTGTAAATAAGATTGTCGGCGGAGTTGTACCGAAAAACTATATACCTGCCGTAGAAAAAGGTGTAATAAATACTATGGCAGAAGGTTTCCTTGCAGGTTATCCTATTACAAATATACAGGTAACAATTTATGATGGTTCATACCATACGGTAGACTCTTCTGATATAGCTTTCCAGCTTGCAGGAAGACTGGCTTTAAGAAAAGGCATGGAGCAGGCAAATCCTATTTTACTGGAACCTATCATGTATTTAGAAGTAACAGTTCCGAGTGATTATATGGGAGACGTTATGGGAGACCTTAACAGTAAAAGAGGAAGAATACTCGGCATGGAACCGGCAGGTAAAAAGAATCAGATCATAAAAGCCCATGTTCCTCACGGCGAAATGCTTAATTATTGCATAGATCTCCGTTCCATAACACAGGGCAGGGGAAGATTTAAAATGGAATTTGCCCATTACGAAGAAGTACCTGCAATGCTTGCTGAAAAAGTAATTGAAGAAGCAAAGAAAGCAAAGGAAGAAAGTTGAGTTAAAACGTGATGCGTGATGCGTGATGCGTAAATCCACACATCACGCATTATGCATTACGCATTTACGACCTATGAATTCAATCCAGACGTTAATACAAAACCTATCGGACCCCATTAAGGATAAATTAAAAAATTTATCCTCCCCTGTTACAGCTTTATTAGAAATTTATCCAGCATGTGACGAAAATGATTTTTCTGTAATTAAAGATATATTTATATCGGCAGGGAGAGAAGAAGAGCAAAGAGTAACGATTACAGATAAAATAATGACCTGTTTGAACAGTACAAAACAGATAATAAGACTTGGCACAATTGAAATAATATACGAACTTAATAAAGATTTTATTACATCGTTAAAAAAGCCGGGAAATCTGGCCTTAAGCATGATAGACTGTCTTTCCGTTTCCATGAGAGAAGATCCTGATATAGATCTCAGCAAAGGTTACAAATTACTTACACTTCTGGGAAATAACTGGCCTGATGAAGTATTCCCCTTGCTCTGTAAAGCCTTAAAAGATAACTCTCATCCATGCCGGACAGGGTTTATGCGCATTTTTGGAAATATTAATTTTGAAACTCATTTCTGGCTGGAAAGGCTTACGCCATATATAATAGATTTTCTTGCCTCCGATGAAGAGGAACTTATCATATCGGTTACAGAGGTTATAAAAAAACAGTTTCCCCATTTTCCGGGTCTTCTGGCAAGGTTTATTTTACCTGTTCTCAATCTGCTCTCCACAGGAAAGGATAAAATCCAGGAAGCAACAGGGGAAGCTATACTTGAAATATCACAGACTCACAGTGAATTTCTTACGGATTTTGTAACTAATTTAATTGATTATATAAAATTGGACGGAAAATCACAGAAAGCCGTAATATTAACAGGTAATGCTATTGGTAATTTAGGCAGCAACAGAGGGGAAATAAATGATATTATAAAAAAAGTAATAACAAAAGGGGGAACGATAGAACAGATTACAAACAGGAATGTTGAGATAGCCAGGAAAATAATGGAACAGGCTATGATAACACAGGAAAAATTTACTATAAAAGAATTCATCTGGTTATTCGGAGATGATATATTCAAAGAGATTCCTGCAAAACTGGTATTAAATCTCTATGGAGAAAAAGGCAGTTTTCTGGGAATATATCATGAAAAAAACTGGCTTACAGTAGAGAGAAAGCTGAGATTTGCCCATACAAATCAGCTTTTTACCGTGGCCCACCCTCTGGATATATTTTTTGCAAATCAAATCATAATGTGGCAAAAAATTATAATGGAACATAATATCAGACAACCTTTTCAGCAGATATTCAGAAGCCTCTACTCACTCCATATGGATGAGATAACAGAGATCGAATCATGGCGTTATTCAAGGCAAAAACTGCTGCCTCAAAAGGCCAGAGAAAGTTTTATCAAAGAAGGGTTTAACCTGGTAGATAACTATGCATCGTATAACTGGAAAGATAACCATGTACAGCTCAGGTTCATATGGGATAAAGAATACAGCGCAGACAAAGGGCTTTCCATTACCGGGCCCATACAATTCTATAAAATCCTCGATTTGAAATCAAATATTATAGATAGTAAAAAAATCCCCCTCTGGCAGGTAGAGCCGAAGATTTTCAGTGAAACTGTAAGGAAACTGGAATATGTTATATCCAGGAGTATTTTCAGAAAATCTCTTTATTAGAGTGGAGAGAAATAACCCCGTCTATATTTAACAATTAAATCTCCGGCCCCTCTCCTTTTACCGGTATGGGAGTAATACCGTCCGCCCTTTCGGCAGCAATATCTATCAGAACATAATCAGTATCTTTCTTTAATTTCTTTAATGCCCTGAAACCCTCTTTCCCTTCTGTTAAAGCTTCGTCAAAGGTCGAATCTGCCAGCATAGTCGTTTCTATATAATAAACATCTTCACTTTCAGATGCATTTCTTACACCTAAAAATGCATGATCTTCTGTAATGACAATTATCGGTTCCATTTCCAGATTTTCAAGGATTGAAGCCAGTAAAACAGTGCTATCGACACAATTGGCAGATTTTTCCTTAATAGTTTCTCGCGGCAATCTGACTCTCTGGGCAGTGCCTGTAGTTGCAAAGGAAACAGAACTGGACACATAGGATATGCCTGTTTCCTGCAATGTATCCCACAGAGCTGTTAATTCTTCAAGGAGTTCTTTTTCAGTCTCTCTCTGATAACCGCATAGAGTTCTATCGGACATTTTCTCTTTTGCTCTGGCTAAAATCTTCCCTATTACAGGATCTCTCGGAGTAACCCAGGACGCTATTAAAAAAGAGGTATCATATCCGGTATCCACGCCCCAGATCATATCATCTGTAGCGAGTATATTAATTTCTTTGCTTTCCTGAAATAATGTTTCATTACCTTTTAATACCTTAAAATCTACTGATGAACGTCTCTGCTCGGTAAGTTCCAGAATCTTATCATTGAAAACAGGAAAGAGGGAAATAACTTTAGTTTCACCAGGTTTTAATGTGACAGTCTGTGCTGCAGGACTGCTGAAATCAATAACCTGACTTACCACATTAACGGTCTGTTCTTCATTACTTTTATTTTGGATCTCACAATCAAATATACCTTTATCCTCAAATATCCTGGTTCCAAGAACACAATATACAGGTGCTATTTCATCAGGACAATCAATGTTCACAACCCTGACCTCTTCAACAGGTGAACATCTACAGAAAAGAAAAATTATCATCATGCAGACAACATAATGCATCTTATTCATTTCATTGACCTCCTTTTTCAGTGACCGGTGACCACTGCTCACTGTTTAAAATCCAATAGAATCAATCTCATTTAAAAGACCTGTAATTATAGAAGAATGACATTCTTTCAGTAAATTTTCTTCCAGTGCTATCATTCCTACAGGTTTAAGAGTGACTCCCGGAGCTATTTCATTATAAGACAACACTGTTACGGAAGGAAATCTTTCTTCGATAAACCTCCTGAAATAAAGCCTTATTGCAGGTGAACATACTATTACAGATTTTAAGCCTTTATTTTTTAACAGTTCATCCTGTTCCCTGACAGAAGCAAACAATTTCTCTTTAATATGTTCCTTTATCACTATATTATTCCCTTTATTGTTTCTTCTGATACTGGCCAGTAAAAAACTCTCCACTGCAGGATCAATCAGCGATGCATAGAGATATCCCTCAAAGGTTTTATATTCATTACATAAGGATATTTTAACTGCCTGACGGACATATTCTGACAGAACATCAGTGTTACGGCTGACAGCGGCATATTCTATAACGGTTTCACAGATTGTCAGCAAGTCTCTTATTGATACATGTTCATATAACAGGTTTTTAAGGATTTTATTGAATTCTACGATAGAAATAACTTTATCCAGTTCTCTTCTTACAACAGGATATTCTTTCAGTAAACGGCCGAGCAGGTCTTCTGTTTCCTGAATGCCTAAAAATTTAAATGAGTATTTCCGTAATACCTCCGTCAGCAATGCAGCAATAACACTTACAGGGTCAAAGATCATACACCCTCCCCTTTCTGCTTCCGAACGCTGATCCGAAGTAATCCAGGCACCTGGCATATTATAGGTAGGGTCAAGAACCTTTTTCCCTCTGAGTTTCTGAATATGTGTTTCCGGCCCTATGGCAAGAAACCGTTTAAAATAAATTTCACAGTCAGCTACAGGTATATCCTTTATGCTCAGAAGTAGTTCATTGTTCTTAAGCCCAAAATTATCTTTTACCCTCACAGGAGGAACTATTACGCCCGTATCCATTACTATATGCTTTCTTATGGAAGCTATTCTGTCCAGAAACAGCTTTTTCGTTTTATGCCCCATAAGAGAAATCAATTCCTTTCCAAGCTCAAGGGTAACGGGAGGGATATACATTTCTTTACAGGTATCTTCAGGATGTATATCTTCCTGTAAAAAAGAAGCTAAACCGTTTCTAAAAAATCTTCTGAAAGAGAGAGGTTTAAGGAGAAGATTTAAGACGGAAGTAAAGGTACAGCCCAGAAAATAAATTACTGAAAGTAATATGCTGCCATCAGGGAGAATAAAGAACATAATTTTCTGAAAGTCCAGTGTAAATGAAACTGAAAAAGAATCTGTAACGGAAAATGGAACAAGAAATGTAAACTGTCTGTAATAAGGAGAGATACATGTTACGGAAAAATCCCTTTTTCTTTCTATTACAGTAATCTGCCACGTTGATTCCAGGAAAATAAACATATCCCCCTGTTTATTTATTTGAATACAATTCTGGCCAAAGGTACGGGTTATTCCCTGACCTGTATTTATTTCAGTAACTTTCTTATTAGAGGAAATACGTTTATCGTCTGTACGGGACAGACATGTAATAATCTCATCAACTTCTTTAAAGAATAAACCTTTTTGTTTATTAAAAATTAATTCTTCTGCCTGTAAATTTATATGTTTTTTATTGTTCATAAATTGTAATAGCCATGAGCTTTCAGATCTCCTGATATTCACCTTACTGACCTGAGCATAAGCATTTAACTTAACGCATTCCCTTACGATTTATACTTACCTCAGTAATGACAGGCTCCATTGCCTGTAATTATTATAATATCATCCAACAAGCTGTTCATAATTTATGAGTTTAATATGAAGTTCATCGACCAGTTTTAGTATTTCAGGTGCTGTCAAAACTGATAACTCCTTCTCTCTTGTATTATTATATGACGAAATTCCTTCAAGGGAAGCACTATTATACCCCGGATGACACATTATCTCACTCACACCGTCTTTTAAATTTTTCAGAATATATTCCAATGTACATACGGTGGCCTGGTCACCATAAAAATTTTCATAAAAGTAATCAGGAGTTTTAATATTCAGCGCAGATGTTTCATCTTTATGAAGTCCTGCCCGTGATCTCATGGGAAGATTTTTTTCACGGGCAAAATCAAAAAATATTTTTTTTAATTCAGGTTTTGTATGAACATGATGGTGAGAATCAAAATGAGACGGCTTTATACCGGAGTCAATAAATCTATTATATTGAGCATTTATCTCTTTTACAACCTGGGATATGTGTTCCGGTTCTATCTCAAATCTCCTGTTAAATCTTCCTTCTTTATTTACAAGACCAGGCACATCATCACATAAAGGTTCTCCGAAGGTAAGATTGAAGTGTATCCCTGCAGATATGGAAGAATTTAACAGTAAATCCAGGGTTTTATCAAAGCCAGGTATATTGACCATAACAGTAGTACTGGTAACAATCCCTTTACATGAAGCTTCTATAATGCCGTGTGACACATCTTCTGTCAGATTATAATCATCGGCGTTAACTATGAGATATTTCATTGGTTCCCTCCACTCATAAAATCGTAACGCGTGACGCGTGACGCGTGACGCGTATGAAACAATCCATTATGCATCACGATATAAAATTACTGACCTGAGCATAAGCATTTAATAAACGTGTTCCTTCCCGTCACGCGTCACGCGTTACGCGTCACGAGAGCATATATTTATTATTTATGCTTAACTCAGTAATTTATGCCGGAGCAATACATTTATTTTACCATAGATAGACTCGAAATTCTACTTCAGTGAAAGGAATTTTATATAATACTATAGAACTATAAAAGAACAATTCATAAATAATCCTCGCGTCACGCGTCACGCTCACGCGTCACGCGTCACGAAACATCATTTACAAGGAGGTTTTACAAATGGATTGTCCGAAATGTGGAAGTTCCAATGACGATGAAAACAGATTTTGTACAACCTGTGCATCACCTCTGTATGAATCATCTACTTCTAAAGTACCGGAAAGCAGTGTTACACCGAGCTATGCTCCTACAACATCTGTAACACCTAAAAAATATATACAACCTTCAGGTAGAAAAGAACCGCTCTGGATGGCAGTTGCCAGTGCAGTAATACCCGGTTTAGGGCAAATACTGGTAGGACAGATAACCAAAGGAGCCCTTCTACTTACAGGTTCTCTTGTGCTTATATGTGCAAGTTGTGTTACAGGAGGAATTTCTGCGCTTCCTCTTCTGCTTTTATGTGTATTTTCTGCTTTTGACGCTTTTAAAATAACTGAGAAATTAAATGGCGGTCAGGAAGTAGGAGAAATGGAATTTTTCTTCCAGAACCAGGGAGATAATAAGAAGTAAAGAGTGAGCAGAATTACTACATAACAAATAATAAGAGGTGAGGATTACCCTCACCTCTTAAAATCTTTTATCTAAAATCTAAATCTAGCCGACCCGTTTAAATATTACTGTTCCGCCCTGAGGCAGTGTAAGTCCGCTGTTTCCATCTATTACGGATCCTCCGTTACCAGTATTGCCTCCACCGTATATACCTGCGTCACTGTTCATAACTTCCTGCCATTTTCCTGAAGGAAGATTTACTTTATAACCATGACGGGTCTGATCACTGAAATTGGAAACCACTACATAATTTTCATTACCGCCTTTTCTTTCATAGGCCATTACTCTGTCACCATTATGTGTGAAAATTCTATTTATCTGGGAACCTGACGTAAAAGCTTCACTGTTATTTCTGAGGGCAATCAGATCTTTATACCAGTTGAAATGACCCCTCTTATTGGCAAGAACTTCTGCTTCCGACTTCTGTTCGGGACTCATTTTCGCATATTTCTGTACAAAATCCCTGTCTTCATTACTCAAACCTTTGAGTAATTCAGGATTTTCTGCTGCACTCTTAATGGATGCCAGTTTTGCAGGGTTCATATCAAAACTGAGCCACCTGAGATCATTTCCCCAGGTAGAGGTAATACCATGTTTGTAATCGGCATTATCAAGGAATTCTTCACCCTGGAAAATCATCGGAGTTCCTGCTCCGGTAAGGGTAAGAGCTGCAGCTGTTCTCGCCATGGCTCTCGGATAGGGTTTTTCCACATCTTTGGTCTCCTGGCTGTGAGCTGCCAGCCTTGCTGCCCATTGACCGGAATTACCTACTTCATCATGGCTGTGAGCATATATAACTGCATTGGTTGAATCTGCCACACCTACATGACAGGTTAAGGCTTCCATAAGTTTATCCATACTGGCAGATCCTTCCAGAGCACCTATGAGATCATCATGGAACCTGTCATTCCATACACCGTCAAATCCCATGCCCTGTTTCTCCATTCTCCAGTCTGATTCTCCCTGCCATTCACTCTTATCATAATCTGCTGCGACGAGCCAGTTATTGGTAAAATCTTCTGCTATGGTGACAGCACCGGGACTTACACTATCAATAGCTTTATTAAATTTCCTGATTGTCTGCATACCTTCCCATTTTTCACCGGTTGAACCTGAATCATGAAGCACCTGCATGAAATCAAATCTGATACCGTCATAACCCAGTTCATCAATCTGCTGTACTGCATTATTGGTAAAGAACTGTTTTACTTCATCTGCGCTGTATGCAGGTTTTGCACCCCATGGAGACTCACTGGTGTATTTACCAAACCATTTAAAAAAGGAATTTTTATCTCCGTCTATCATATTAAGAGGATTATCTGCATCTGCTTTACCTGATACATGATTGTATACGACATCGGCAAAGACATTGAAACCTCTCTTATGGGCTTCATCTACAAATACTTTTATAGCATCTGTACCGTTAACCCATACAGATTCTTTGTCTTTTGCCTGTTCTGCCGTGACAAGACCTTTCTCTAAAGCCTCGGCTACAGGCATTTCAAACCCGTAGGCTTCTGCGCCTGCAAAATAATAATCAGGTGTATAACCCCAGTCACGTTTGCCTCCGAATTCATTTGTCGGCATAAGTTCTATTGTATTGGCACCGAGCGTTTCTATATAATCCAGATTGGCTATCATATCCTTGAAATTGGAAGGATTGGCATTATCTTTTGAGCCCAAAAAACTTCCTACATGGGCTTCATATATAACAACCTTTTTCGGATCTTCATTCTTTCTCGGAGCATTGCTGTACTGGAATTTATAACTGGATTCCTTTATAACAGAAAGTCTTTCTGCTCCCGGTCTATCACTTATAACATTGCTGTAATGATCGTTAAAGGGTGTATTTTTCCTCTCTGTTTCGGTAAGAAAACCTTTTCCGTCTTTATCTCCTACCAGTCTGCCCCCTTCATATACTCTGAATTCATATTTAAGGCCTTTAAGTTTATCAAAATTATTCACAGTAGATACCCAGGCATCTCCGACCTTTTTCATATCTATTGTGCCGTCTTCTTTTACGCCGTCTGTCCATTTATAATCTGTCACCTTGCCGTCTGTATCAACACCCCATCTCAAAAGAGTATCTACATCTCTTTTATCACCGGCACTTGCCTCTTCATATTTAAGAAGTTTCGGTTCACCAAGTCTGTCTAAAAGTTCTTTTTTAGTAAGCTGTTTACCATGTTCGTCCATAAGAATAAGCTGTACTTTATCAGAATCGGGTCTATTGTCTACAGTAAAGCGTCCCCACTGAGGGTTATCTGCATAATTAACTCCGCCCTTACCGGAATCATCATACCAACCTGTTTCTATACCAAGTACCGGGTCTACGAATATTCTCTCAACACCTCTCTGCTGTCCCTGAAGGAATCTGGAATAAGGATCACTGTAAGTAACATCTGTTTTACCACCTTTTTTAAGTGATTTTCCTTCATTATCTCTTACTGAATAACAGTATCCCTTTCCTTCCAGTTCTTTCCATCCCGTTTCTTTCTGTAAATTCCAGTTACCTGTTATGGGATCTTTCATCATAGGTGTGGAAGTTTCCAGTTTTCCATCTTTATTAAAAATATCTACATAGACTTTATAATCCTGCAGATCGCCTTTACCTACCTCCGGAGACCATGTCAGAAAAGATATACCGTCTTCTCCCATCTTATGAACTCCCATAATATGATGTGTTGTAAGGCGATAAACCTGTTTTGTAAAAGGACCGTCTACTGCAAATGTTCTGGGACCATTTTCCGTCATAAGCCATTTATCATCAACAGCTTTTTTACCATTTTTGTCATAAATGTCTCCCGTAACACCCCAGGCAAATTGTTTTACTTCACTGTTCCTGTCCAGTTCCACACTGGCTGTATAGATACCGTCACCGGCCTTTTTATCACCGTGAGTGCCGTCATCATACATTTGTATTCCTTTATTCCTGTTCCAGGCGGCATCGAATTTACCGGTCTCAGGATTAAAAGATCCTTTAAGCTGTATATCCTTTATATTTTCATGTCCCCCTGTATCAAACATAAAGGTATACTTACTGCTGGTCGGGTCATAATCTTCTCTTGTCAGAACATCATCAGAGGAAGTAAGGATATATTTTACATCCTTCATAGGCGGAGCCATAATATTTAAATCATCTGTTTTTCCGCCGGGTGTAAACGAATCAGAAGGTCCTTTATTTTCTTCAGAAACCTGCTTTTTCACCGGTCCCGAAGTGCCTGTCATCTGCTGGGACATCGTTTTATCTATTTTCATAATTTCACTCTCCTTAGAGATAGATAATATTCTATTAGTTTAAATTATAGCCATAAAAAAAGAAAAAAGAAATAATATTTTGTTAAAATATTGTTAACATTTTATAAATTATTTAGATAAACTGCCTCTAATTAATTTTTATGTAAAGCTTTTTTTACTCCATATAAAAATGAAAATTCCTATACCTTTAACTTACTCTATTGTTATAGAATTTCGAAAAGTGAACAAAACCTGTCACGCGTTACGCGTTATGCGTTACGCTTCTATTCTCCCCTGGCCTTCAAATAAATCTCCGTAACCTTCCGTGATGGTTTAATATCGACTTCTTCCTGTAATGTCTGAGAGCAGAGGAGATACTGCCTGACTACCTGTTCTGATTTACCCTGAGCCAGATAACTCTCCATTATTAAACAGTATGCTTCCTGATCACAGGGATCTTCCTTCAAGACCTTCTGGGAATAATTTATTGCCTGTTGATAATTTTCCTTCTCCATATGATTCCGGGAAATCTCTTTTAACATATAAACAAATTTTTCCTGAAATTCATAACCGTACTGTATTGCCCAGTCATCATAATAAGTCTCAAGAAATCTTCCTCTGTAAAGTTCAACTGCTTCTCTGAAGTCTGATATACTCTTATCAACATATCCCTGTTCCCCTTTTATCATACCTGAATTATAAAGTTTCTCGAACTCGTTTACATCATACCAGCAGGAAAGGTCAGTATTGATTTGATAGGTAGAATGATGGATATGAATGATTCCCTTCGGAGGTATAGCAAGTCTTTTTGAAACTATTTTTCTTACATGATGAACTGCATTATAAAGATTCTGTCTTGCTTTATCTACAGGGCTATCAGGCCAGAACATATCTATAATCTTATCTTCCGGCACTTTATGGCTCCACTGAAAAATTAAATAGAGAAACAATAATTTTACTTTTTTTGTTTTCCATTCGTTATCTTCTATAAATTCACCTTTCAGAAAAACTGCAGGCACACCGAAACTGTATATGGTAATATCCCTGTCCTTCGCTGCAGGTGGAGGAGATTTAGATTCATAGGATTTACCGATTCTCTTTTTTTCTTCTGTGAATGGCTGTCGTAATGTGTCATACAGTTCTTTTTTTTCATCTTTAAAAGTGGCTAAAAAAGCCTCTACTATAAGAGGATCATATTTCGCTCCTCTCCCCTCTTCTATAATCCTCAAAGCTTCTCTGTGAGAAAATCCGGCTCTATAAGGTCTGCTGTTTGTAAGACTGTCATAGGCTTCCGAAATATTCAATATCTTTGATTCAACAGGTATGTCATCACCTTTAAGACCTGAAGGATGTCCTGTGCCGTCAAATTTTTCCGATTTATGTAAAATTATCCTGGCAACCTCTTTCAGGTCATTCATAGGAGAAAGTAATTCATGGGCTTTAAGGGGCATGGCTTTTAACTGTTCATTTTCTTCTTCTACAAGTTTTTCCGTTTTATGAAGGAGAGATTGTTTTGTAGTGGCTGTACCTATATCATGCAGATATCCTGCCCATTCCAGCAAATGAATTTTATCTTCTGAAAGGCCAAAAATTCTGGCGGTTTTTATAGCTCTCTGTGTTACTCTTATAGAGTGCCCCTTCCAGTATTTATCTCTGTCTTCAATTGCTTCTATCAATATTTTAAGTATTTTAAAAAGACTGTCCCTCTGTCTTCGAAATATTTCTTTATCAACCAGGAGTTCTTCCATAAGATATGTTCCCTCCACGTAAAAAAAATCAGTTAAATTATATCATGCCAGATAAAATTTAACAATGCAACCCGGGGAAAGGCCATTTAAAATCATATCGGATACAGGAAGTAGAATATTTTCATATAAAAAACTGTTGGGATTACTTCGTCGCTCCGCTCCTCGCAATGACAACATGCGTAACTCCTGCTAAAATTGATAGTAAATGATATTATTCCTGCTCCTTATTTTTATAAACCTTTTGACGGAGGATTTTTTTACACTTTAGAGAATATAAAAAACACCTTAATCTGTTAATAATAGGAGGCAATTATGGGCAACATATTAATTGTTGATGATGAAGAAGATATTGCATATGCTATGAAAAGACTTCTTGAAGAAGAAGGTTATGAAGTAATTACTGCCATTAACTGCAGTGAAGTTTCAAAACTGCTGGAAACAGAATATTATGATGCAGTTCTTGTAGAGCTTTTTTTAAGAGAAGAAGACGGATTTCAGGTTCTTGAAACTGTTCAGGAAATAGACGACGAATTACCTTTTATCCTTATAGCAGATCAGGAAAATGAAAATCTTGCCATTCAGGCTCTCGAAATGGGTGCCTATGACTATATAAACAAACCAATTGTTTATACTGATATAATCAATACAATCTACAGAGCAGTAGAAAAGAGAAGGCTCTATGTAGAAAAATTCAATGCAGAAGAAGAACTGGATCTGACAGGTAAAAAGCTGGAATTACTTACAGGAATAATAGATGTTTTCGTAAGCAGTAAAACAGAAGAAGAAGCTACTGATAAACTCCTCCAGAATATACTCAACCAGTATTCTGCCACATACTGCTGTCTGTCTATGTTAGAAAAAGAAGGCAAATATATTAAAATCCTTGCTGAAAAGTCAAGTGTGGAAGGCATATCGGAATATAAAATAGGTCAATCGTATGCTCTGGATATATTTCCTATAACAAGTCAGACAGTGGAAACAAAAAAACCTGTAGTTGAAACAGGTATTCTGGATCTAACATCTCCAGTATCTCTTAAATTAAAGGAAAAATCAAGAGGAGAAATATACTGTTCCTTTATGGAAATACCTGTACTATATCTGGAAAATGTTACGGGAGTACTTCAAATAAAATGTCATGGGAAGGAAAAACGAATCTTCAGTGATAATGAACTCACTATGGCAGAACTTATTGCAAATTATATAGGTGTTGCCATAGATAATATAAATTTAAGAAAAAGCAAGTAATCTCTTGCAGGTAAGATTTTTAAAAATATTCTAAAAGATAAGGTCATGCCATAGATAATATAAATTTAAGAAAAAGCAAGTAATCTCTTGCAGGTAAGATT
>CAYSLJ010000098.1:20607-28628 GCA_964431735.1 uncultured Synergistia bacterium
TTTAAAAAATTATAAAAGATAAGGAAATTAAGTAAAGAAATGCTCGTTCTATATAATACTCTCACAAGAAAAAAAGAGGACTTTTTACCCATCGGAAATGAGGTAGGCCTTTATAGCTGTGGTCCTACCGTATATAATTATGCCCATATAGGAAACCTGAGAGCCTACGTTTTCTCGGATATACTGAAAAGAACTCTTCTATATAACGGATATAACGTAAAACATGTTATGAATATAACAGATGTGGGTCATCTCACATCAGATGAAGATTCCGGAGAAGATAAAATGGAAAAAGGTGCTTCCCGGGAAAAGAAAACCGTATGGGAAATAGCAAATTTTTATACAGAATCTTTTAAAAAAGATATAGCTTTACTCAACATATTGCCTCCTGCTGTTTATTGTAAAGCAACAGAACATATAAAAGAGCAGATTGACCTGATAAAAAAAATAGAAGACAGAGGTTATTCCTATACAATAGAAGACGGAGTCTATTTTGACACATCACGTCTGAAAGACTATGGTAAACTGGCACAACTGGATATAGAAGGGCTCATGGCAGGAAGAAGGGTTGAGCTGGCAGAAGGTAAAAAGAATCCTACTGATTTCGCTCTGTGGAAATTTTCTCCGAAAGATAAAAAAAGAGCTATGGAGTGGGACAGTCCATGGGGTAAAGGCTTCCCGGGATGGCATATAGAATGTTCTGCCATGTCCATGTATTATCTTGGAGAGACCTTTGATATTCATACAGGAGGTATAGATCACATACCTGTTCACCATACAAATGAAATTGCCCAGGCAGAAATTGCAACAGGAAAAAATTTTGTAAAATACTGGCTCCACGGGGAATTTCTCGTTATGGGTAAAGAGAAAATGGCAAAATCAGGGGAAGGTTTTATTACCCTTCAAACTGTTATAGACAGGGGTATAGACCCTCTGGATTACAGATATTTTCTCTTAAATTCCCAGTATAGAAAACCACTTACCTTTACCTGGGAAGGGCTTAAAGGTGCGGGAAACGGTATGGCTCATTTAAAAGAAAAAGTCATTGAAATAAAAGGATTTCCCTCTGACAGAGGTGCAGAAAAGGTTTCTTCTTATATGGAGAATTTTAAAGAAGCACTGAATGATGATCTCAACACACCACGTGGGCTCGCAGTACTCTGGTCAGTCCTTAAAGATGACACGCTGGGAAACAACCAGAAAATGGAACTTCTCCTTGATTTTGATAAAATCCTTGCAATTGGTATAGAAAAAATCAGAGAAGAAAAGAAAAAAATTGAACCGATAGATGAAGAAACAGGAAAACTTGTAGAAGAAAGGCAGAAAGCAAGAAAAGATAAAAACTGGGCTCTGTCCGATGAAATCAGAAAAAGAATAATGGAAAAAGGTTATATTGTATCAGATACGCCGCAGGGGCCTGTAGTAAAGAAAATATAGGAGACTGTCTTAGTACCCGCTCCAAATAAGTTATTACCCATATTAAAACCTGTCCCTGTCCGGACTCTTCCGGAAAAGATATGATCCTGTTGTGTGGCAAACTGGTTTTTTAGACGTTTAATATTTTGCGTCTATATAATTTACAAATCTCTTTTAATACGGCATATCTTTTCCTCCAGAGCCCGGACAGGGACAGGAGTGCGTTTCATATTTTTTGAATATCAATTTACCTGTTGCCGTAATTAGAACATTCCGGACAGAAGCTGTACTAAAGGTTTATTCTTCTGGCATATTCTCTTACTACTTCCTTCTGGCAGTCCATAAGAGGCCATCTTGTTTCATAATAATTATAGGCTATGGCATCTTCACAGTCCCAGCCTGTATATATTCTGTAACATGCCACCATAGTCCCTGTTCTTTCAAGTCCTGCCAGACAGTGGACATAGAGAGGGAGATTCTCTTCATTTTCTGCAATGGAAATAAATTCTTCTATCTGTTCAACAGTAGGAGCAGTATGATCTATTACAGGAATATGAAAAAACTTCATACCAAGGCTCTCTATAAATTCTTTTCTGGACATATCTTCTCTCTGAAGATTAACAATAGCTCGTACGCCTTTATTTTTCAAATCAAACAGTTCGTCTTCACAGGGCCTTGGCCCGCGATAGATTTTTTTCTCTTCTTTATCCATAAATTCACCTCCAGAGATAGGGAAATAATACAATAAGTAAATATATGAACTGAAAAATCAACCCGATTACACCTGTTATCATACCGCCCATGATTAAATAATTCTCATTGGGATTAACCGATTCTCTGATCTTCATACTCTTTCTTGCCATATTACCTGTTATGAGAGCTATAATTGGACATGGAAAGAATACGGGAAAACACTGACATGCATAAATACTCAATATACCTGTAACAAGAGAGGCTATTGCAAGATTGCTTACCCTGAGATTCGGCAGATAGGCAATGTGGTTATTACGGAAAATATCAAGACGATAATCTTCTTCCAGATGGCCAAATTTATCTCTATAATACTCCTTTAATTCTTCGGAGAAAAACTCCATATCATGATATCTCTTAACAGGATCAAGTTCTATGGCTTTCCCTATTATCCATTCCAGTTCTTCTGAAACAGAAGGGTTAAGAGAACGTAAAGGCTTAAATTTAAAAGGAGTAACAGTAGGATCATAAAGTGTCAGAAGTTGATACATGATCACTCCAAGAGCATACACATCCGACTTGGGGATAGATTGCTTTTCTTTTCTGTACTGTTCCGGTGCGGCATACCCGGGAGAGCCAAATCTTACCGTATCACTGCTTTTATCGGGTTTATAAAATCTCGCCACTCCAAAATCTACAAGTTTAATATTAATATCGACACCTGGCTGAAGAATTATATTGGAAGGTTTCAAATCCCTGTAAATAATGGGATACTCAGGAGCAGTATGGAGGAAATGAAGCACTTCCGCCAGCTGTATTCCGATAAGAAGCACATCATGTTCTTCAAGAGGTCTATTATTTGATTTCAGTCTGTCTTCAAGAGTTTCACCTTCAATAAATTCCATTACCAGGTATTCTCTTTCATCCTGGCTGAATTTTTCCACAATCCTCGGCAGTCTTGGATGACGTATACTGGAAAGTATGTTACACTCTTTATCAAGTGCTTCCAGGGCAAGAACTCTTTCTTCCATAGAAGGAAATACATCGAGTAATTCTTTAATGGCAAATCTCAGTTCAGGGTGTTTAACAGATACGGCAAGATATACCTTGCCCATTCCCCCTTTTCCGAGAAGAGCTTCAAGAACATATCTATTTTTTAAAATCTTACCAGGTTTAAAATCCATAAACTATAAACTCCACTCACTACTCACTACGCACCACTCACTATTGTATTATCTTTTAAGCAAAATATCAACTTGAAAAATACAGAGGATTTTTTTTTTTTCTATAGAATTTTTTATCTGAGAATTAATTTATTATTAGTTTCATAATAATTCATAATGTATGAATTACACTATATTTCTCTGAAGTAAACCTCTCAGAGGTGATATTTATGAATAAAAATCCTTTCTTTCCGGGAGTAATTTCCCTGTCTGGCATATTAATTTTATCTATCCTGCTCACCAGTTGTTTTTTTACAGGAGCCAGAGGAACTCCGACAGAAGAAGAAAGAGTAGAAGAGAAGGAAAAAGTGAGATCCTCAGCTCTTGCAGGCTCATGGTATAAAGGGTCGGAAGGAGAATTAAAAGATCAGGTAGATAATTATCTGACGGAAGCAATATCAGACAAAAAAATTTCATTCCCCGGAGGTTTAATAGTTCCCCATGCCGGTTATGAATATTCGGGCTCTGTCGCAGCTTTCGGGTACAGGGCAATAAAAAAAATGGATATTAAAAGGGTAATCATTCTGGGTACATGCCATCAAACCTGTATTGAAGGTCTTGCCGTATCTACTTATACTCATTACACCACACCTCTCGGGAAAATTCCTGTAGACACAACTATCTGTAATGAACTTATGAAGGAAAACCTTTTTACTACAGATGAAGAAGCAGAAAACAAGGAACATTCCATTGAGATCCAATTGCCTTTTCTGCAAAGAATTGCAGAAAATTTCAAAATAATACCAGTAATGGTAGGAAATCTAAAGGAGGGAGATTATAAGAAGGTAGCTGAAGTAATGAAAAGGTATGTTGATAGTAATACTGTAGTAATAGCAAGCTCTGATTTTACTCATTACGGCCAGAATTACGGCTATGTACCTTTTAAAGAACATATACCTGAAAATCTCAATAAACTTGATACTGGAGCCATAAATTTTATCTTAAAAAAGGATGTTCATGGCTTTTTAAATTACATATCCGGTAATGGAGATACTATCTGTGGTTATTCCCCCATAAGTTTACTGATGTCCATGATGGAAGCAGAAACAGAGGGAATACTTCTAAAATACTCTACTTCAGGTAAGATTACAGGAGATTATAAGAATTCTGTCAGCTATGCTTCTATAGTATTTATGAGTGAGAAACATGAAGAACCGACAAAATTAAGTACAGAAGAAGAACAGACTCTATTAAAACTAGCCAGAGATACTCTGAAAACCTATCTTTCAACAGGTAAAAAACCTGACACCGGTAATTATAATATTACTGAAATACTCAAAGAAAAAAGGGGGGTGTTTGTAACCTTAACGGAACATGGTGACCTGAGAGGTTGTATAGGATATATAGAAGGAATAGAACCTCTCTATGAAGCTGTAATGGATAATGCAGTGAATGCTGCAGTAAATGACTCACGTTTCTCGCCTGTAAAAGAGTCCGAACTGGGAGACATTGAAATAGAAATTTCAGTAATGACTCCTTTAAAACCGATTAAAGATAAAGATATAGAAGAAATTCAGGTAGGAACTCATGGACTCTATATTAAAAACGGTTATTACAGAGGAGTACTTCTCCCTCAGGTAGCAACAGAGTATGGATGGGATAGAAAAACGTTTCTTGAACAGGTATCCAGAAAAGCAGGAATGAATAGAAATGCCTGGGAAGATAAAAATTCTGTAATCTATATTTTCAGTGCCCAGATTTTTCATGAAGATTAAACATGATTTCAGTTTGATGCATAATTTTATAAACAAACCAAGAAAGGACGAAAACAATGAAAAAATTATTACCTTTATGTCTGTTAAGTTTATTATTCATATTATTTATGTCTTACATGGCCCTTTCTGCAGCTAAAAAGGCGACACCAACACCTGGCCCGCAGGGGCCACCATCAGCCGATACGGGAAACCCTAAATTAAATACCTTTGCAGTTACCATTATAGATATAAAAAATCAAAAGGCTCTTATGTATGATGTGACATGTGGCCTGGGAATTGAAAAATTCCAGGAATTTCATGGTCATCGCGGTGCCAGTGAAATAATAGTGCCTTTTGAAAAAGTAAAAAGTGTTGAAGTTACAGGAAAAACCACTGCTGCTTCAGATTT
This sequence comes from uncultured Synergistia bacterium, assembly GCA_964431735.1. Lineage (GTDB taxonomy): Bacteria > Vulcanimicrobiota > SpSt-956 > SpSt-956 > JAKJGF01 > CALARM01. Next base: position 26,040 of record CAYSLJ010000098.1, read on the forward strand.
ATATGCGTCAAATCCCTATGTAAATACAGTATTTCACCTCACAGACGGCCACAGTATAAACGTAGAGATACCTGCAAAATTATTATGGCGCGGGAAAACTGCCTTCGGAGAAATGGGTGTGGAAACTCAAAATATAAAAGTCATAACATTTCATCATGAAGGTATGGCTTTAAGATGTCCGAAATGTGGAAATATATTTCATATAGAAGGTTTTCAATTCTGTCCCTATGACGGTCATAAACTGGACGAAGTTATGGAGTAACAAGGAAAGGAAGTGTTTTAACTTGTATTTTTCTAATAAACGTATGTTATCTATAGTAATGATTTTACTTTTCATAACACTAATTTCAAACATAGCTCTTTGCAATGAAAACTGCAATGAAAACAATGATAAAAAAAATAAAGTTACTATCGGTATAGTAATGCCTGTAGGAGGCTCAGGAGATTTATCCTTTGAATGGACTGCTACAGAAGGGCTGGCAAGGATTAATCAGGAAATAGAGGGAGTAGATGTTTTAACAAGAGAGCCGATGAAGGTTGATGTATTAAAAAATTATTATGAAGATCTTATAAGTCAGGGAGTAAAATTAGTCATAGGAATCGGTTTCTTTCAGGAAGAAGCTCTAAAAGAAGTGGCAAAGGAACATCCCGACATCAGCTTTGCAATCATAGATGCTTCGGTTGATATGCCAAATGTGACATCTGTTATATTCAGAGAGGACGAAGGATCTTTTCTGGTGGGATGCACTGCAGCTATGGTAACTAAAACAGAAAAAATAGGTTTTATAGGTGGTATGAAGAACGATATAATAGAAAAATTCAAAAAAGGATATGAAGAAGGGGCAAAATATATAAAACCTGATGTGACCATAGAGATAAAATATATCGGAGATACTGAAGAAGCATTTTCTTCGCCGGATCTGGGGAAAAAAATTGCCAGGGATATGTATGATAATAATATTGATGTCATATTTGCTGCCGCAGGCGGATCTGGCCTTGGAGTCATAGAAACAGCAAGGATAAAAAATAAATATTGTATAGGCGTTGATGCGGATCAGGATTATATAGCTCCGGGAAATGTAATAACCAGTATGATGAAAAGAGTTGACAATGCTTTATTTGTTATTGTCAGAGATTATATGGACAACAAATTCAAAGCAGGAACAATGGTAATGGGGTTAAAAGAGAACGGAGTAAGTCTTACAGAATTCAAATATTCGCAGGATCTTCTTACAAAAGAAGATTTTGAAAAGCTGGATGCAATAAAGCAGGATATAATTGACGGTAAAATTGTTATAAAATAAGTGAGTAGTGAGTGGTGAAGAGCGATAATACTTCTCGCTCTTCACCACTCATTGCTTTTTGAGGAAATCTAATATGAAAAAACTAAACAGGAGAGAACTTATAAAGCATATTATCTGCGGAGGCGGAACATGTCTTCTGGCTTCTCCCCTTATAAATACAGGTATTCTGGCCGAAAATCAAAATCTTTTTATTACAGAGGCAATGTACTACGAAAAAAAAGAGAAGCAAAAAGTAATCTGTAAACTTTGCCCGAATGAATGTTCTATAAAAAACCATAAGAGAGGTGACTGTAAAACGAGAGAAAACATAAACGGTATACTCAAAAGTCTCGTTTATTCCAGAGCAGCTTCCGTACATATAGATCCTGTAGAGAAAAAACCGCTCTTCCATTATTTACCGGGAACAAAATCTTTTTCAATTGGTACAGCAGGCTGTAATTTTACCTGTAAATTCTGTCAGAACTGGGAAATTTCTCAGTTCAGACCGGAAGAAGTTGACAGTATCTATCTTTCTCCTGAAGATATTATAAAAAATGCAAGAAAAGAACATTGTGCAACAGTATCAGGCACTTACAATGAACCTGTTATATTTTACGAATATCTTTATAAAATAGCCAGAACAGGTAAGGCCGCAGGGATAAAGTGTATAATGATTTCAAACGGTTATATAAATGAAAAACCTATGAAAGAACTCTGCAAATATCTTGGTGCCGTAAAAATAGATTTAAAAGCTTTCAGCGACACATTTTACAGTGATATATGCGGAGGCGAACTGGAACCTGTATTAAAGACACTTAAGCTTTTGAAATCACAGGGAATATGGTTTGAAATCGTAGTGCTTATTATACCGGCTCTCAATGACAGTATAACAGAAATTAAATCTATGGCTACATGGATAAAAAACAATATAGGCTCTGATGTTCCTTTACATTTTTCTCGTTTCCATCCTATTTATAAAATGAAAAATTTGCCTTCTACTCCTGTTAAAACCCTTGAACGGGCAAGGGATACTGCATTAAAAGCCGGCCTTCATTATGTTTATATAGGAAATGTTCCCGGTCATGCCGGTGAAAATACATACTGTCCGGGATGTAAAAAACTTCTTATACAGCGTGTAGGCTTTGAAATAATTAAAAATTCATTAAAAAACGGGAAATGTCCGGCATGTTCTTATAAGATAGCCGGTATATGGAAATGAGACTTGAGAGTTAACCAGCCATAAGCTCTAAACTCTAAGGAACTGTCTGAAAATAATTACATCATAGTTATAATTTATATCGTGACG
>CAYSLJ010000099.1:0-28625 GCA_964431735.1 uncultured Synergistia bacterium
ATTTCTGTAGATTTGTGTAATGTTACATAGATTTACATAAATATAAATCAACGGAAATTATGGAAAAAAATAAGAAAGACAAAAAACTTATACTTATAGTAGATGATGATGAACATATAAATAAAGTTCTGAAACTTACACTTGAAACAGAAGGTTATGATGTTATGTCTGCCATGAGTGCAGAAGAAGCTTTCGCATATATTGGCTTTCGAAAACCTGATTTAATTATCTGTGACATAATGATGCCTGAAAAAGACGGCCATGTTTTTTTGAAAGAACTGAGAGATAACCCTGAAAACGGGGATATAATAGTTATAATGCTTACTGCTCTGAGTGATTTTGAGAATATAAGAAAAACTGTTTCTGCAGGTGTTTATGATTATCTTACAAAACCAATAGAAGCTCCGAAACTGATAGGTATCGTAAGAAACGCCTTCAACGAGTTTTATCAGTGGTAAAATTTTATTTATCATAATCAGTAGAAAATATTTAACCGGTTGTGTAGAGACACCCCTGGCGTCTCTACACGTCAAAAAATTAATTTTCCCCTAATTTGCCTGACATATAGGCCTGTATCTCTGATAATATAGTAGATCTCCAGTAATAACCGAGTGCTTCAATCTGTTCTTCAGAATTTCCCTGTCTCAACAGAGATGCATTTTCATAATAACATATTGGCAGAACAGAATTCTCTTCCCCGTTAAGATGTATAAGAGACAGAGCTCTTTTATCTGCAAAATTCAACATATTTGCAAGAGCTCTTTCGTTTTTTATAGATACAACCTGTGTATAATTTTTATCAAACTGAGGATCAAGGGAATAAAATTTTGCTATTAACTGTGCGGATAATGTATAGGTAGATGAAGCTTCTCCTATAATCATGGGAGCAGATTCAGCCGTTTCTGAAAATTCCTTTTTCATTAATTCAACGCCATAGGTACTTGCAAAAGCCATCATATATCTGTTATCAAGCTTCATAAAATTATATTTCATAACATCTGAATGGATACCTGCAGATTTTGCATATTCGTCTACAATAGTGCTTTCAAAATAAGACATATTTGCCTTTGCCGCTCCTGCCATTATTTCTCCTAATTTTACAAGGTCATCATTATTTACAGTGGCAGGACTTCCGAAATCTTTGGCAATATCGAGACAATCCTTTGTAATAGTAAGCAAAGCACTGGCACAGCAATAATAATACCCTACATAATAAAGTTCTTCCATAAGCTGTGCTTCATCATAGGAACTGATATTTTTCTGTATTGTACTGATTTTATCATCTGCAAGCAAGATGAATCCTTCTGCCATTGTGAGTTTGCTGTAGGCTTCAAATAATGCCACATAATCACTGGTAGATTCAACATCTTCTGCTTTAAGATTATCCATAGCAGCACTTAACTCGGTTTTAACAGATTCCTTGCTTTCAAGATAGGATATGGCGCCATCAAAACCGCTGTTCTGATAACGCTGTATCATATTCATGGCAAGTACTATGGCATCCATCTGAACAGTAGCTCCCGTTGCCCTGTCATAGGCCACACTGGCCATACCCTGGGAAAGGGCATTATCGGCTTTTTGAGCCAGTTCATCAACCATGCCGGCAAATGCGCCGAAATAGGTCTGATAATCTTTAGGGAACGACTTATACTCACCTTTTAATTTTTTGTATCTGCTGTACCATTCCTTTGCTCTTCCTTTAAATCTGTCAAAGGCTTTTGACGGCAGTTGAGGAGGTGTATCGGAAACCTCCATTTGAGGAAGACTGTCTCCTGTAAGAAGTTTATATGCTTCATATACATTGGAGACTTCCTTTACTTCCAGACCAAGCTTCTTTCCTTTTTCTATAACATCAATAGATGCTTTTGTACCCATATCAACTGAATATCTCTGTCCTGCAGGAATAAGAACAAGGATTTTTCCTTTTTTCTGAGCACCGTAAAGTTTCTGCGGTATACCTCCTACAGGGCCTATTGTGCCATCAGGATTAATGGTTCCTGTCATAGTTGCATCTTCTCTTACCTGCTGTCCGCGAAGAGCAGCAAGTGTTCCTACCGTCATAAGACACCCTGCACTGGGGCCGTCAATTCTGCCGCCTGTATCGAAAGAAAATTCGTAATTTGTGGCATCTTTACCAAGGAGCATATTTGCAAGAACAACTGCCATCCATCCGGAAGAGCGCCACATATTCCCTGTTCCTCCTGCTTCACTTTCACCGAAGGAAACTTTCATTTTTTCACTGGTTTTCTTTTCTGCTTTTATTATCACCTCGCTGGATCCACCACTGGGAGGATCACCGCCTAAATAATAAAGAGCATCTATTTTTACCTCTTTTTCTTCCTCTGTGCCGGAAGTTACAGGTGTTACTTCACCTGTGGAAGGAGTTTTTTGAGATACGTCCGTTCCCGGAGTTACACTGTCTGAAGGGATCTGCTGGAATAATTTAGTGCATGGAGGACAGCAGCAGGAAGAAAATAAAAGTGTTATAAGACAGATAAATACAGAAATAGAGAGCATTTTTGTTACTTTTTTCATTTAAATAACCTCCTTAAAAAAATCGTGACGCGTGACGCGTGACGCGTGACGCGAGGTAAAACCTGAGATGTCAGAGAGAAAACATTGCCGGTTATACTTCCTGACAGATTATATTACAGGCTTCCAGATATAAATTCTTCTAAAATCTATAAATTTCCTACATAAATATAAATTTATTTCTTCCCGCCTATGATACGGGAAATTTTTGTTTCCAGAAGAAGGGGAAATTCAGTAAAAAGCTTCTCGTTCAAACAGGCCTGAAACCACAAAAGCCCCGGCCTGTAAAGGGGAAAATTCTTTAAAGGCGATAAAAACCTCTTAACGGTACATTGCTGATCAGAATGAAAATTTCTCTTTAAAATCTCGAAATAAAGCTGATCCTTCTGGGCTGTAAGTATTTTTATCTCTTCTTTATAATCACCTTCAGGAACAACCCATTCCGTAACGATACAGAAAGAAATATTTGAAGGATATGTTACAGCCTTTATTTTATTAAATATACCGCTCAATACAGGTCTTTCTGACATATCTTTACCTATGGCATCACATAATATAAATGATTTTATAAAAGCTTCCAATATGATTGACTCCTTAAATCGTGACGCGTGACGCGTGACGCGTGACGCGAGGATCGTTTATTATGAACAATATATATATTGATTTATTCTATAAATATGAAAAAAATCCTACATAAGAATTATCTTCAGTGAGTAGTGAGTAGTGAGTAGTGAGTAGTGAGTAGTGAGTAGTGAGTAGTGAAAAGTGAATTTTACGCTTTACGTGTCACGCGTCACGATTTATAGTATCACGTATTACGCATCACGCATTACGCATCACGCATCATGCATCACGAACCACCCGTCACACGTCACGCGTTACGCGTCACGCGTCACGACTATAGAAGAAATATTATACGTAAACTATGCAGGAAATTAAAGATAAATTTAGAAATTCATTTATTATGAAACAAAAAGTTATCAATGATCCTGTCCACGGATTTATACTTATAGATCCTCCGTTAATTCTGGAATTAATGGACAGTTATACCTTTCAGAGGCTCAGAAGGATAAGACAGTTAGGAACTACATTTATTACCTATCCCGGGGCGGAACATACAAGGTTTGCCCATTCAATAGGGGTTTTTTATCTTGCCACAAAGATAATATCACACCTGTTAAACCTTTCGGGAAATCCTTTTTCTCATTTAAACAGAGAAGAGAAAGAAAGGCTTCACCTGCTGGTTCAGGTAGCAGGTCTGCTCCATGATATAGGCCACGGGCCTCTTTCTCATGTATTCGAACGTATTTTCGGCCTGCCCCATGAAGAATGGACAAAAAAAATAATACTCGGTGATGAAAATTGTAATGAAATCTACAATATACTGACAGGAAAAAATAATCCTTTCGGAAAAGATTTTCCCTCAGACCTTCTGGCAATACTCAATAATAAATATATAGATCCGAAGGAAGGATATCTGTCCTGTGTAAATCCCATCATATCAAGCCAGTTAGATGCAGACAGACTCGATTACCTTCAGAGAGATGCCTACTATACGGGAGTAAGATCGGGTTTTATAGATGCAGACAGGATAATTTATACACTCGATCTTTATAAATCGGAAGAAGACGGTAAAATAAAAGAAAAAATCGTAGTATGGGATAAAAGCTTTTATAATGTGGAAGAATATATTTTTTCCAGATATTATATGTACTGGAAGGTATATCACCACAGGACTACAAGGTTTTTCGATTTGCTCTTTATGAATATAGTAAAAAGACTTAAAGAGAGTAAAGAACCTGATGACGTAAGTATTGCCTCCAAGAATCTTTTAAACATACTCATAAAACCTTCTCCGTCTCTCCAGGACTGGCTTATGCTCGACGAATCCGATTTACTTTATTCAATCAAGATGTGGGCCTTCCACGGTAAGGATGCAATACTGAAAGATCTATGTGAAAGATTCATAAAAAGAAAGGTTTTTAAATCTATTCCAGATTCATTCATAATGAATGAAGAAAAAATAGAAGAAGTAAAATCTTTCCTTCTCGGGAAAGGTCTATCACCTGAATATTATTTCCTTCAGGATACGGCGTCTAAAGTAGCCTATGATTTTTATACGGAAGAACATGAACGTATCTATATAATGGACAAATATACCCATAAACCATGCCCCATATCAGACTTATCCGATAAAGTAAGAACACTGGCACAGAAAAATGTAGAAAAAAGATTTTATGTACATCCCGATTTTCATGAAGATATTTTAAATATTCTGAAAGGCTAAAGAACCTTGTCATGAATGGAGTGTAAACCTCTGTTAAAACCTTATAGAAACAAAAGATCTTACAATTTCGTTAAAAATCCTCGTGTCACGCGTCACGCGTCACGCGTCACGATTCTATGAAACAAATAATTACAGGTGTCCATACATTACTCGATCTCATATTCAGAGAAAAAGATCTTTCTCTGTCAATAATGTCACAAACAAGGCTTACAGAAGGCATAGCAGGTCATATAGAAGTTCAGTCTTCAAGACCGGCACACTATGAAGCAGAAGTTCCTGTTCAATTCAACTATATATATGAACCATATGAAGTTATTGTAAGAGGACGTATTGACGGTATCTACAGATATGAAGATATTCTGAAAATTGAAGAAATAAAAACTACCTCTATGGAACTTGAATCATTAAGGGCCGGCATTCATCCCTACTATGAAGCACAGCTTAAACTCTATATGTATTTCCTCAAAGAACAAAATAAAGATAAAAAGATTGAAGGAGTGCTAACATATTATTCGACAAAGACAGGCCAAACAAGAGAATTTAATATAGAATTCAATGAAAAAGATTTCAGAGATTTTTTCGAATATCTTGCGGGAACCATTATAGATATACAGAAAAAAGAAGACAAATGGAAGGAATTAAGAGACAGTTCCATTCAAGAATTGACATTTCCATTTGATATATTGAGAAAAGGCCAGAAGGAACTGGGAGAGAAAATCTCACAGATTATAGAAGAGGGAAAAAATCTCCTCCTGGAAGCACCTACGGGGACAGGGAAAACTGTGGCAATACTTTTTCCGTCAATAAAACTTCTTCCACCGGGACTTTACGAAAAAATCTTTTTCCTCACAGCGAAAACGCCGGGACAGAATATAGTAAGGGAAACACTTCAGATATTTAAAGAAAAAGGACTTCATATGAAAAGTGTCTTTTTAAATGCAAAAGAAAAGATGTGTGTCACGGGAGATTGTAACTGTGATCCTTTACTGTGTAAATATGCGGAAGGGTATTATGAAAAACTCCCCTCTGCCATCGAAGAAATAGTGAAAGATGAAATTATTACAAGAGAACAAATTATTTCCGTGGCAGAAACATTTAAGATATGTCCCTTTGAATTTTCTCTCGATCTGTCTCTGTACTGCGACATGGTAGTCTGCGATTATAATTATGTCTTTGATCCCGCCGTATATTTAAGAAGATATTTTCTCGGAGGAAAAGAGAAATATCTGTTTCTCATAGATGAAGCCCATAATCTGGTAAACAGAGGAAGAGATATGTATTCCGCCTCTTTAGATAAAAAAACTGTGCTTGAGCTGAAAAGAGAAATGAAACATAAAGACAGGAATCTGTATAAATTCTTTGATGATATGAATAAACAGTTTATTTCCTGGAACAAAGAATTAAAAGAACTTAAAAAATCCATCCTTCTCTTAAATGACATACCGGAATGTTTTAATCTATGGAAAGAAGAATTTTTCAGCATGTCAGATGAATTTTTCGGTAGTAATAACCAGTCTCTGGAGCTAAAAAATTTTTATTATGACTTTCAGCATTTTAAAAGAATAATGGAGCTTGCCTCTGAAGAACACAGAATTTTCATAAAAAGTACTCATCAAAATCTCTTCTGGAAAATATTCTGCCTCAACCCGGGAAAAGAACTATCAAAAAGATTAAAAAGAAGTCATGCTTCCATTTTCTTTTCAGGCACCCTTTCACCTGACGAATATTTCAGAGACCATCTTGGTTTAAAAGAAGAAACCGAATATTTAAGCCTTCCCTCGCCTTTTCCGCCTGAAAATTCACTCTATCTTCATATCCCCGGTATAGCCACTACCTATAAAAGAAGAGAAGAATTTTATGAGAAAATCGCAGAACATATAAAAAGAGTTATTTCTACGAAAAAAGGGAATTATCTGTGTTTCTTCCCTTCCTATAAATTTTTAGACGATGTTCTGGCAAGGTTTCCTTTACCGGAAGACTCTTATATCTTTATACAATCAAAAAATATGACAGAAACTGAAAGGGATGAATTTTTAAATAATTTCATTCTTTCCGGAGAAACACGACTTGGATTTGTAGTCATGGGAGGCCTTTTCGGAGAAGGCATAGATCTGCCCGGCGAAAGACTCATAGGTGCCATTATAATCGGAGTAGGTCTTCCCATGGTAGACGAAGAACAATCGCTCATAAGCGACTATTTCGAAGAAAAAGAAAAAGGTAAAGGGTTTCTTTACAGTTATATGATCCCGGGCATGATAAGGGTCATACAGTCTGCCGGAAGGGTTTACAGGACTCCGGCCGATAAAGGGATCGTAGTGTTAATGGATGACCGGTTCAGACATAGCGGGTATCTGAAGCTTATGCCGAAGCGGTGGTTTACAGAGAAAAGAGCCCTGTCTTCAGGTGAATATGAAGGGATTTTAAGGGATTTCTGGCATGGTAATTATAGATAAAAATCATATTTTATGCTATAATTGCTGTGGTGAATATAAATAATACAATAGCTGCTCTCGTGACGCGTGACGGGAGAAACACATTTCTCATGTCATTATAAAGGGAATTCACTTAGAAAGGCAGGTGAAAAGGATGATAATAGAAGAGAGAGTAGACAGACTGGAAGAAATGATGGTTAAAACTCAGATGGTGGTGCAGAGCCTGGCTATAGAAATGAAATTATTCAGGGATGAAATGAAAAGAGATACTAAAAATTTAAAGCAGGAACTGGCAGGAGTGTCAAAGAAAATGGGCACAATAGTGGAAGATATTGTGGCACCGAATATTAATTATATAGGAAAAAAATACTTTAACTGTTATGATTGCCAGCTTTTTATGGTAAGAGTGAAAGTAAATCACAGTAAAATAAAAGGAAAGAATACGGAATTTGACATTATAAGTGTATACTCTGATAAAGTAATAATAAATGAAACAAAATCTACTCCAAGAACAGAAGATCCTCAGAATTTCTCCGAAAAAACAAATGATTTCTTTGACTATTTCCCTGAATATAAAGGGAAGCAATTAATTCCGGTGTTTGCCAGTATCCATATCCCTGAAAATATTCTTGCAGATCTTTCCAGAAATAAGATTTATGCTATGGCCATGAAGGAAGGCACTATGGATATACTCAATCCAGAGGTTCTGGAAGTATACTGACAGGAAGCCAGTATGTTAGTAAAAATATTAACATACTGGAGGTGTAACCATTGTTTCTTACTCTGAGAAAATCGGCTTTAACAGAAGAATTTGATTACAATTTTATCAAGTATGCCCTTCGTAAAAAAATCAGGACTGTTCAATAAAAATATAAAGAATTTATTACGAATAACGTAATAAATTCCGTAATTTTTTTGATAATAACACTTATCCCTGATTTTGTTCAGCTTCTATCTGCCTGTCACATGTATCAAGATAATTTTTCCATAATCGTTTCTTACACTCAGAGCAGATAGTATGACTTATGTCCTGAATAATATCTGAAGTTTCCGTCCATATACCTGTATCAATATCTTTTACTTTTCTGCACCAGGCACATTGTTTTAATTTATACCTGGCTTTTTTTATAATATCTATAATAAAACTTCCCCCCTTCAGATGTTAGTAAGAAAATATCCGTATCAGACTTTCACAGGTGAAGGTCACATCAATACCCATAAGACCATGACCAGGTTATATTATTATTATCAACTCCATTATTTATCTTTATCTTTTGGGAATTATTCAGATATGGTGGATATTGCAGATTTCCATTTCCTTTAAATTCAACATTATCTCCAATAATAGCTCCATACATAGTCCCCTGGCCGGTATAAGTTACATCTCCATCCGGATTATATACAATACCATATGTTTCACCCTGGCCGGACACTTCTATATCAGTATATCCACTGACTTCTGGATTGTAAGAAGGATTGGTAGTTTTTCCATTACTACCATAAATTATAATATCTGAAGCAAGAGTGGTTTCATTTGAGGGACGCATTATAGATTGTCCGGTAAATTTAAACGTGTGACCTGCTTCACAGTATATCTCTACAGGTATAGGATTACCCTGAGCATCATTGCTAATAGACAGTCTTATATCAAGCTTTGATGCTGCTTTAAAATCAGATGCAATAACATATTTTCCTGATTTAAAAACCAGAACGGAATTATTTCCTCCGCCAACAGTCCCACCGCCAAAATCATAAGCATAACCCGGTTCCAGTGTAACTGTCTGATTATTACTTATAGTAATAGTACCTGGATATAAAGTAAAAGATGGAGCCGTTATATCAGTCATAAGTGGGATCGGTGCAGGTAATACAAGGGTACCTTTATAATTAGATGAGCTAATTCCTCCTGAAACAACATCGTCGATAGTATTGGGATCATTACCACCATAGATATATCCATTGACAACAGTATTATGTCCCGTACTTATAGCACCTGATGCTGTAGAATTTACAGCTATATTTGCATAGGTATTGGGATCAGACGAATTATAGCCTGTACTGACAACCTTACCGTTACCTGTAAATCTTATAGAAGTCTTTCCAGTTATAGCATTGGGAACAAGGGGTACTTCTTCCAGGAGGGCACTTCCTATAGCTATAACCCTTGCTTTGGATTTATAATTTGCAGAACTAACATATCCGCAGTAGCCCGTGGCAACAATTTCAACTTTTCCAGCGGGAATATTCGGTATAACACCGCTTATGGATGGTACAGACGTAGTTCCATTTATATTATTTTTTATCTGAACCTCGTAATATCCGCGGATTTTCTGGTCTGTAACAGTATAAGTAGTTAAAGGAGTAGGAGGTAATGGTGTATTACAATCAGGATCCTGTTCCACCATGTAAATAGCATAAGAGACACCGGCTTTGGCTGCTTCTACGGCTGTTATACTGTAATTTTTCTTTGTTATTACATTTGCCAGAGTCATACCTCTTACAACAAGAGCAGTCCCCAGAATAGCAATAAGAACAAGGGACATAATAGTAATAGCTATTCCCATACCTTTCTGGTTTTCAAATAACTTTTTCAACATATTCTTTACCTCCTTAATTTATTTTAATTACTCATATTCATAGTAAAGGAAACAATAATAGAGTTATAAGATGTATTTGGATTATTGGGATCAAAGTTGCTATTTGCTTTTTCAGATATTATTATATCTACTTTCAATGGTAATTTAGTTCCTATAACAGACGGAGGAATACCTGTAGAAGAAACGCCTATTTCAGGGAAATTCAAATCTCTTACTCTATGAGCTATAATCATTTTTTGAGTATAATCTGTTCCACCTGTAATAAAACTGTTTACTCCCAGTCCACATGGAAGTGGTATAATACTGCCTGTTGTGCCTCCTGAAGGATCCTGTAAAAATTCTCTTCTGCACAGAGCCTTTTCATTTGACTTTTCATCTGTATCTATATAATAACATACATACTTATACCATATAGATTTTGCAGTATTGGGGTCAATCTGAAATTCATTATTCTGGTTAAAATCTCTGGCAGAAGCAAATATTATTCCTGTTGGTTGATTAACATCAGAAGGATTATATATACTGGCAGTTTTATAAGATGATTCCATAAGTTCTCTCGACATTTTTGCCAGTGCAACAGAAGCATCCTGCTGCATATTGGAAAGACTTGATTGAGAAAGATAGCTTTTTTTAAGAAGCAATCCTATACCTGCTATCATGGTAAACATAATACCCATAACAGATATGGTTATAAGGAGTTCTACTGCAGTAACACCTCTCTTCTTTTTTATAGTCATTTCTGCACCTCCTTTATATACCGGAATTTCCCGGATTAACGACAATAGTTACAAGTTCTATCTGTCTGAGCCTGCCACCACCGGAAGCAATACCACGTCCCATAGTATGTTCATTCCAGGTTACTCTCACATTTAGATTATACATCTTACCTGTTGTAGAAGGTGTACATGGTGACGTAGCGACATTAACCTGAAACGTTGTAGAACTAACAACTCTATTTACATTGGTTGTTACAACTACAGGTTCTGAATGGCCTGTAGAAGCAAGCTGGCCTTTAACCTGGTTCCATCTGACAGTGGTCGGAGTGGCATAAAGTTCCATATATGATTGAGCAATCTGCTGTGCAAGGAGTCTGTTCTGTGAGCTTTTTATAAAAATTCCTGTCCCCGGAACTACCTGCAATATGGAAAGAAATCCCATAGAAAGAACTATGATTGAAATCATTGCGTCTATCAGGGTAATACCCTTTTCTCTAATCATATAACATCCCCCCTTTTTTCATTCTTTATAAAATTCATCTGTATAATTATTTTAAACTGGAAGACATAAATACAAGACTCATAGGAGTCACAACAGGGCTGGCAATTTTATTATTAGTTTTATTATCTATATCACACATATAGATATAATTTAAGGCATGGTCAAAGGTAGTTGTGCCGACATAAAGTTGTTTTCCGTCTTTAGAAAAAACAAGACTGCATGGTATATTTTGAAATTTCATTTTATTTACAACTTTATCATCTATAAGTGATATAAGAAGAACTTCCTGCGGTTTCTGGCACATTACAGCAAGTAATTTCTTATCTTTAGAATAAGCAATTTTACCAGGCCCATCACCTGTCTCTATTCTGGAAACAACCTGTCTTTTCTCACCATCTATAACAAGTATCTCATTTTTATCTATTATCGATAAATAGATTTTATTATTAATACCGGAATTAATTATATCTACAGGGGTACCATCAATCTTTATGGAAGCGAGTAAATTTCCAGTAATTTCCATAATGTCTACAGTCATAGAATCTCTGTTAACTACAAAGAGTTCATTACCTGTAGAAGAAAAACAAACTGAAACAGGCCCTTTGCCTCCACTTTTTAATGTAGCTACAGGATTATTATAATCTGTATCTACAAGGGTTACAGTATCTGAACTTCTGCCGGTTACTGCAAGATAATTCTGAACAGGAGAAAAGCTCAACCCCTTCGGCTCATTACCTACTTTTATTTGTGTTACTATTTGATTTTTTCTGGAGTCAAAACATTCAATGAGATCGGAACCGGATGTTACATAAACATATTTACCATCTCTACTCAGGATTGCATCTCCAGGTAGTTTATATTTTGTCTTAACAATTTCTATGGCATCTGGTTTTTTCATATTCATTGAACCTATGCTGCTGTTGCCTATAATTATAATTCTCTCTTCTTTACCTGTTCTGGAAGAGGCAAACATTATGGCAACACCTGCCAGACATAACACAAATATGGCAGCAATGGCTATTAACTGATTCATGTGGGCATACCAGATTTTTTTTATATTCCAGGAAATAGAGCTACATAGTTCTCCTATGAAAGATTGTTGTCTGGCTTCCATCGTTTTCCCTGTTTCAATCTTCTGCTTCATTTTTATAGTCACAGACCTTGCTACACCTGCATCAAAAGAAATATTCTCAAGTAATTCCTTAACTTCGGAAATCTTCTGTATTCTTTTATCCTGATTGAATTCTATACATTTTGTAGCAATATCGCCCAGTTCTTTTTTACCTCTCAGAGGAGAAAAATTCAGGGGATTATTTCTGGGATCTTCCTTTGTTAACATATAATACAACAGGGCTCCCAGGCCGAAGATATCAGCCCTGGTATCAACAGGCTTTAACCCATACTGCTCAGGTGCCGAATATCCGGGAGTTCCCATATATTTATTATGGGAAAATCCTTTATCTAACATTCTTGAAAGTCCGTAATCTGTCAGCTTTATTTTTCCGTTACCGGTAAAAAGTATATTTTCAGGTTTGAGATCATAAAATATGACCGGCCCTTCAGCAGAATTATGAAGAGTAGAGAGGGCATCACATATCTGAAGAGCCCAGTCTTTAATTTTATCAAAAGGTATATCTTCACTATATTCTTTTATAGCCTGAACCAGGTTTATTCTATCTGCATTTTCCGCCTCAGTAACAATATAAACCCTGTATTTCAGGAATTCCTTTTCATCTTCTGTAAAAATATCAAATACAGGGCTCAGGTTTTCATGACTTATATTAATAATATGTTTAATTCTATCTTCAAGCGTTTCTATAACTTCTTTCCTGAATTTATCATCAGATATGGAAAATACAAGTTCCCTTATTAAAACATTTTTTTCAGGGTTATAAATATCAAAGGCTATATATGCAAGATCATTTTCTTCACCTTCACCTGATAAAACCTGAATAATTTTATATTTTTCTTCGAGAATAGTGTCTTTAGATAATCGTGTAGTTTCTCTCATAAGTTTCACCTTTTTCACATCCTTTTCAATAAAAATAGATTATTCATTCTCTGTATAATCACTGCAACGCCAGATTCCGCCTTCTGCTCCGGCAAAAACACAGGTTTTATTTTTTATACAATTAGAACATAAACCTCCGGTATAATCTCTGGCTTTATTGTAAACAGAAATAATAGTATGTTCCTCTGTTCCTGAATGGCTACCACAGAATGGAAGATAAAGGTATATATCTTCATAAATGTATTCACTGATCTTTAACACAGGATTTCTCCTTTATCACAAAGATTATAGAATGAAAATTCAATTAATATAATGGCAAATTCTGTACCAACAGGAAAGTTACCGTTACAGAGCAATAATTTTCTCTTTACAGTATAAGGAATTGAATAGCAAATAAAAAATTTTAAGGAGAAAAAAATCATGAAAAAAACATTTTTTATCGGGGAAATATACCTCGGTGGGGAATTTTTACCCATTTTTTCAGCTATCAATATAGATACTTTATAATCGTGACGCGTAACGTGTAATGCGTGACGGGTGGTTCGTGATGCGTGATGCGTGATGCGTTAAATAAAGTTGAGGGTTGAAAGTTGAGGGTTGAGAGTTTTAAATCAGTCAACTTATAAACCTTAAACTATAAACTCTCTTCAACCTTCACGACTCCTCATCAATCTTCAATTTTTTCAATTTTTCTCTGAGAGTTTTTCTGTCAATACCCAGTATCTCTGCTGCCTGTGTTTTATTTCCTCCCACACTTGACAGAACATTGGATATATATTCCACTTCCACTTCTGCAAGGGGCCTGTTAAAGCCGGACGTTCTCAGTGCCGAAAAACGCATAAGAGAAGGTAAATCAGGGACTTCTATTAAATCTCCGTCTGTCATAACTACAAGGCGATTGATTACATTCTCAAGTTCTCTTATATTTCCGGGCCAGTGATAGTTTTTAATAACCTGTATGGCATTATCAGAGAAAGCCGGCACAGTTTTACCTGTTTCTCTGGCAAACTTTGCAGCAAAATGATATGTTAATAATACAATATCTTCTCCTCTTTCACGAAGTGGCGGGAGATCAATAGTAATAACATTCAGTCGAAAATATAAATCTTCCCGGAAGGTACCCTTTTTTACAAGTAACTGAAGATCCTTATTTGTTGCAGCAAGAACCCTTACATCTACTTTTCTTGTTTTTGAAGAGCCTACCATACAGACTTCTTTTTCCTGAAGAACACGGAGCAGTTTTGCCTGCATGGCAATACCTGTATCACTTATTTCATCAAGAAATATAGTTCCTCCGTCAGCAGTTTGAAAAAAACCTGCTCTTGTTTCTGTAGCACCGGTAAAAGAACCTTTTACATGTCCGAAAAGCTCACTTTCAAGTAAACTTTCCGGTATACCGCCACAGTTTACAGGGACAAAAGGAGAAGCGGCACGGCTTCCGGTATAATGTATCGCTCTGGCAACAAGCTCTTTTCCCGTACCGCTTTCACCGGTGATAAGAACAGTAGCAGATGTTGAAGCAGCTTTCTCTATATCGGAAAAAATCTTTTTAATTGCTACAGACTGGCCTATTATGCCGTAAGGAGCAGGGGGAATATCAGTTAATTTATTTCTTGCCCTCCTGAGCATGATTTTATCCATTACCCGCTTTACAGCAGCAAAAAGTTCGTCAGATGTAAAAGGTTTGGACAGATATTCCTCTGCGCCAGTCTTTACGGCCTCGACAGCACTTTCAATAGATGCATAACCGGTAATCATCATAATTTCCGTATCTTTA
This sequence comes from uncultured Synergistia bacterium, assembly GCA_964431735.1. Classification (GTDB taxonomy): domain Bacteria; phylum Vulcanimicrobiota; class SpSt-956; order SpSt-956; family JAKJGF01; genus CALARM01. The sequence continues at coordinate 14,855 of CAYSLJ010000099.1, forward strand.
AAATTTTCCCTTACATGCCTTATCAGATCCATACCGCTTACCTTTGGCATGCGAAGATCTGTGATTACAAGATCAACCATCATGGTTTCAAGAATCTTAATAGCTTCTCCCACACCTGAAGCAGTAAAAACCTCATATCCCTGAGATGTGAGATTTCTCTGGAAAACTTCAAGTGTATTAATTGAATCATCAACAATTAAGATGCGTCCTTTTTTAGACACTTACACACACCTTCCCTGTATTCATGACGTGTTATGCGTCACATTAAAGTTATTTCTTCCCGTCACCCGTTACCCGTTACGTTAAAGGTATCTGTATTTCAAACCTTGTTCCTTTACCTTCTTTACTGTCAATATTAATATTTCCTCCATGAGAAGATATAATTCCATGGACTACAGCAAGTCCCAGGCCTGTTCCCTGATTGATATCTTTTGTAGTAAAGAAAGGATTGAATATATATTTTTTAGTTTCTTCATCCATACCTTTACCTGTATCCTCTACAATAAAGGAAATACAATGTTCACATGACGAAGTCTTTATTTCAAGCCTTCCACCGTCCGGCATGGCATGAATGGCATTGGTTACAAGATTGATAAGAACCTGTGTCATCTGAGACGGATCTGCAGAAACAGAAGGAAGAGACTCTGATAGATTAATTACCACTTCTATACCGGACTGTTCGCATTTTCCTTCAAAAAAATAAAAACTGTCTTTAATTATATTATTAATATTCACACTGACCTTATTTGAAGGTACCTGCCTTGCAAAAAGGAGCAATTTTTTTACTATTTCTCTTGCATAAAGAGAAGATTTTTCTATTTTTTCCAGATCAGTTACCGTCTGTTCCGGGAGAGACGGACATTGTTTTGCAAGCTGAGCAAAACCAAGTATATTTCCCAGTGGTTCATTTAATTCATGGGCTATGCCTGAAGCAAATTTTCCTATAGTTGCAAGCCTGTCTGCATGTCTTATCTGTTCACTGGAAGCATCAACTCTTGCAAGCATACTATCAATAGTACAGGCCAGAGAAGCGATTTCGTCTTCTCCTGGAAGTAATTTCTTTAATGAAAGATCCTTTATAAGACCTATATTATCAACACTGTTACTCAAAAGATAAAGACGGGAAAGAACTGTCATATCCAGGAGTAACATATTTACCATTCCAAGTACAATTGCAACTACGAGAAAGGACAGCATAAAATAGTAGAGACTCCTCTTTCCCTGAAGGTAAATCTCTCTTACCATATCTACCTTTAATATAAGGGCAGGTTGTCCGTAAATATCTTTTAACATAATGTAGCCTGCCGTATAATCTCTGTTAAGAGGTCTCACAAAAATACCTGTTTCTTTTAAGAAATGATCCTTTACCTGCCGGACATCATAAGGCAGATCCAGTGCGGACAGTTTATAGATATTAATCGAAAGAGATGTAATATCTCTGAGCCTGTTAACCTCTGCATCATCGATAAATCTCCCCATAATCAATGTACCTCTCGAAGGGCCTTTCCATTCATTCGTAAGAATAGGACGGGAGGAAACAATCATAGGCCTTCCCTGAAACATAATAATACCTACAACACTGCTGGTCGTGCTCTGGTGGTTTAACAGGGGCGAAGTGTCACTAAAAAAACCATTCAGACTTCCGGCATGTATCTCTTTACCTGATACAAGATCAACTCCTTTAGAAAAAACCATTTCCCCTGAAGAATTAATAAAAAATATAAGATTAACCCTTAAATTTACAAGAGTTGCCCTGTTGAGATTATCATTTATATAGGATTTATTTAAATCTTCAATAAATTTATAGGTCTCATCCCAGGGAGCCCAGTCTCCTGTAATGGCTGCCAGAGAGATATATTCATCCTGCAATGCATTTACAGCTCTTTCTACATTCCTTGTAACGGTTTTTTTCTCTAAATCAATAAAGCCTCCCAGAAGTATTACTCTTGAAATTATATAAAGCAATATAATTAAAAATATAAATGTAATTATTATAACGATAAGTGTTTTTTTACGTATATTCATAGTAATTCGTGACGCGTGACGCGTGGCGTGACGCGATGGTTTATTTTATTATATAAACATAATAACGTCGTAATGCGTGATGCGTAATGCGTGATGCGTAATGCGTGATGCGCAGGGATTAAACCCGTCACGCGTCACGCGTTACGCGTCACGACTATAATATATTATACGTCATATTTCTTAAGTGATCAAATAATTTGACATTAATAATTTAAAAATATATAATATTTGTAAATATAACCATATATTCAGAATGAAAGAAGGTTCGAATAAATGGATGGTTTAAAGACATCTTCTCCATATAATCTTTCATATAATAACATCATCAATACGCAGCTGACACAGCCTAAAGTTCCTTTTAAGGCTATTATTCCCCCTGCCGGCCAGGAGACAGCAACACCGGGAGACAGCACTTTATCTCACGAGGATTTGAAAAAAGCAAGATTAGAATCGCTCACAACTGCACAGGATAAGGTGATGAAAAACAAAAGATTTAAACCACATGACGGGAAAACCTTCTGTAACGAAGGATTAAACTCTACGTTAAAACAACTTGGAGTTCCTGTAGAAGAAGCAGGAGTTGCCCATAAAAGCGGATGTGCCCTTACGGCAAATGTTATAGCAAAAAATATGGCAGCTTCTGCAAAAGAAGAAAATGGTTACTGGAGTGAAGTAGATCCGAAAAAAGCCCAGGAATATGCAAATAACGGACTTCCTGTAGTGGGTACACAGACAAATAAAAAAGGACACGGACATGTGGCAACAGTTCGTCCCGGTTATGAACCATCTGAAAATCCTATGATAAATAATATAGGGGGAACTAATAAAGTAATGAGAGAGAGTAATTCTTTTTCCAGTAAAGTTCCCGTTCATTATTATGTGCCAAGAAATGAAGCCAACAGTACAGGCATATAAGAAGTAAAGGGTGAATGGTGAAGAGCAAAGGATTTATATGAGAATCGTCACGCGTCACGCATGACGGGAGGGAAAAATGCTCATACTTCGTTGTGACCGAACAGGTCAAGGTTATTCACCATTCACCCTTCACCATTCACATGAATAAAATATTAATTTTAACAGATGAATTTTCCAATACTATAAGTCCTGTTTCTTATCTGAACGGTTATCTTCACGAAACCGGTAAAAAAGCAGATGAATTTGTAACAGACGAACATACTGATCTTAAAGAATTGTTTGCACTGGCCAGTAGTTATGAAATTATCGGTCTCAGCAGCTGGGGCCATGACAGAGAAGAAATACTGGATTTATTGTTTAACCTGAGAAAAAACGGAAAAATCACTGTTATTGGCGGCCCCGGTATAATAGAAGAACAAAAACATTTTACCCATACAGTATCAGGCGCAGGGGAATATTTTCTTCTTGATCTTTTAAATGGTAAAAAACTTCCTTCTTTTTACAGAGAAACAAAAGAACCTCCTTATAAATTCAAACTTACAGATTTTTTACGTCAAAAATTGCCTCTTATGGATAAAAACATATCTGTAAGTGTGAGGACTTTTGACGGATGTTACTGGGGAAAATGTTATTTCTGTAAGTACAATCAAAATTATCCTAACAGCCTGACCGGCCTTGATGAAAAAAAAGCTTCTATAATAAGTACTACTCTTGATGAGATAGTAAAAAATATAAAAGAAGTAAAAAAACATGCCGAAATTACTTTCTATATGTCCCATGCAAGTATTAACAGGAAAAACCTTGAATGTTTAATTGAAGCCCTTAAAAAATCCGGGAAAAATTTCAAATGGGTTACCTTTATAAGACCTGAACCATGGGTAATAAAATACCTGAAAGATATTCACGAACTTAACGGAATTCTGGATATAGGATACGAATTTATATGTAGCAGAGATCTTATCAACAAAGGCTGTTTTGCTGAAGATGAAATAAGACTGTCTCTAGAAGCATTCAAAGAACAGGTTCCCGTTAAAGGAAATTTTCTTTACTGTATACCGGGAACTGAAGAAAAAGATCTCATAGAATGTGCTGTAAATACAGGCAGGATAAGACACTGCTTTTCATCTTTCGTGCTGGGCCAGTTATTTATAGAAAAGGAAACCGAATTTTATAGAAAAAAAGAAGATTTTCATATTATATGTCATGACGATATAATCAATTACGGAAGAGATGCATGTGAAAATTATATGACTCATTTCGAAGATTATTCAGGTTTTCGTACAATAAAAAATTATGATCTCTTTATAGAAAATAATAAAAAATTTGCCATGGCAGTAGCGGAAATTATGGAAACAGAAGTTTATTCCTGGGAAGATCCGATTGATATGGAAGTAAACCTACCGCCTGCAGACAAAGAGAAAATCTGTACCATATTAAATAAATATTTTGATGATAAAGATTTTATAAAGAAATCTATTGATTATACATGGCGTATATCTTCCGGAAAAAGCAAAAACAGTGAGTAGAACTTTTTCTACTCACTTTTCACGACTCACTACTCACGACTCACTACTCACGACTCACTATTAAAATCTCATTCTCTCACTTCTGGATGCAACAGAAGAACCGGGGAAATAACTTGTAACCTTTGAAAGTGCTTCGTTTCTACTGGCTGTGCCGAGGATTTTATAAACACATGTTTCAGGACTGCCTCCGTTCGGATAGGAAATCATTATATAACTGTTTTCATCATTTGAATAAAGAAGGAGTACTACATGATCATAATTGGATGTAGGCTGATATAAATATACAGACTCTCCACCATAGACGCTTTGAAGTAGAACGGTCATTCTATAACAATTCAGTAATTTACTGGTAAAAATCTGTTCCGCTCCCGAAGAATCCGGCCATACAAGTCCGTTCTGACCGTAAAGGGAAAAAGTCCATCCATTATATCTTTCACTGTCATTCCACCAGTTAACAAAGTCAGCAGGTTTTATAGAAGTAACCTGAGACTTCCATTGAGTGAATTCACTCTGTGTATTGGTATCAACTACAGGAACTACAGATGTATCTACAGAATTTGAAATAGCAGACGAAGTAATACTTCCGCCTCCGCCACCTCCGCAGGCAGAGAAAAATAACATAATAACAAGAAGAGCCATTAATTTAAATATTCTCGATTTCATAAAATTCATCCTTTCTTTATTTAAAAGTATTAAAAGTAAAATTCGTACAAAAAAAAATCAAAGACAGGTTTTTTTATTAATGAGAAAAGGAGCTTACATAATCTTCTAGAAGTGGTTTTCCTTTTTCTTTTGCTTTCTACATATATAATCGGCAGAAAATAAATGTTGTAGAGGCTGAAAATAAGAGGAAAAAGGCTTAATTTAATTTTTACTGAACCTAGTCCGGCAGGCAATTTCAGGTTATGAATAATATAGGTCTATAGATAGTAATAGTTCTTATTTCTAAGCCTGGTTTCAGGCATTTTACAGATAAGGCAGAATAGCCTCTGTTCGATGGGACGGACGAAGAAAAAGACTGTGGAACTATTACCTGCAAATCTTATATTATCCGGTTTATTACTGTTTTTTTGACATTACTATTTTTTAGGATGGTCTTTTCTGCGGGGCAAAATACCTTTATTGTCATCATTCCATAGAACTATAAAAGCCCGGATAATATGGGAAAGATTAATAAGATTATTATAGTTCTACCAGATGATAATATTATATATCTATAGTTATCCAGAAAAATCCATATAAAAATTTTCAATTAAGAGAAAAGAAGGGATAATTAATAGAGAATTAATAAAAATTAAGCCTTTTTTAGAGAGGGGTAGTTCTATGGGATTATTAAAAAGTGAGTGGTGAGTAGTGAGTGGTTAAGACAAACTTTCACTGACTTTATAGTGTATTTCATAATTTATTAGAATTTAATTAGAGTGAAAAGTGAAAAGTGAAAAGAATAGGACATTACTCACTATTCACTATTCACTTTTCACTATTTACTTACTGTTTCAGAATATCCTCAAGAGGAGTACCTCTGAGTAAATTTGAAAATACTTCAGAAATACTCTTTCCTCCGATAATTGCAAGAGGTGCCATAGTTTCTGCCATTTTTTCCGCCAGATGTTTATCAGAGAATGCCTGAAGTGCTGCAATAAGGTCGGGAGATACTGCTCCTGCTTTGGCAACTACTGCATCAACTTCTGCTTTCAGTTCTGCCAGTTTCTGATGAAGTGCTTTTTCTGCCAGAGAAAGTTCCTGTTCCCGTCCCATTTTCTGTCTTTCCAGTTCCGCTTTCGATATATCGGAAAGTTTATCCTGCTGTGCAAGTTTTGCAGTCAGTCTGCTATCTTCCGTATGAATTTCGGAAGCAATCTGAGTGAGGGCAAGTTCCAGATTCTTTTTAACTTCTTCTATTTCCAGTGCAAGCCCTTTCTGAGTTGTTTCAGCCTGTGCCTGGGAAATCTGCTGTTTGATAAGCTCCGTTTCCCGGGTAATTTCAAGTTTCCTGTGTTCCTGGGCAATCTGTATGGCCTGCTGAACAGAGGTATGCTGTGCCTGTACAAGAAGACCTGAAATGGTACTGTCACCTATATTTACATCCAGTATTTCCACATCATAAACTCTCATGCCGTTTTCTTCAAAAGCTCTCCCGGAACGTTTGCCTCCTTCGGAAACCCCCAGAATGGTATCGCGAATAATACTGATGGCATTGGCATAAAATTCTTCAATACCCTTCTGTTTGACTATATTTCTGATCAATGATCTCATATGATCCGTAAGAAATTTAACGTAATTTTCCACATTAAACCATTTATCAGGATTACCTTCAAAATTTACCCTGTATGAGACGTGTATTTTTACCTGGCATAGATCTTTTGTTTCTGCCGTCACAACATCTGATACTTTATTATTCAAAACCCTTAGATAAACGGTCTTAAATAAATTACTATCAGATTTCGGCGTTCCTGTGGAAAGTTCCATATATTCAAGATTTTCGTCATATTCAAGGAGACAGGCCTGAGGGCCTACAATAACCTTTCTCTCCCCTGTTTTACTTACTACCAGTACAGCATAACCTGTCCAGATATTTATCGTAACGACACCTTCGTATTTTGTATCAAGTGTTATAGTTCTTGGCTGACTGAAGGTCTGTTTTCTTGTAAAATCATCTCCGGCAAATCCTTCTTTTGCCTTTTCCCTACGTACATCTTTAGATTCGGACATGGCCTCGAGCTTTTTCTGTGGAGCAAAACCATCTAAAGCTTCTCTATCTGTTACATAATCGGCTTTAATCTTACTGGTAATCTCCATAAGTCTGCGGTTATATTCCAGAGCTTCCGCATTTCCCGGGAACATAAGCCTTACAGCCTTTTCATCCAGAACTCTTCTCACAATGACTTCTTTTCTCGGATCAGGAAGAAACATACATGGGCCTTTTTTAAGAGAAATTTCTCCGTTCAATCTGTTAAGAACATATCTTGCTTCTCCTGCCGGTATGGCAACTGCATAATGTCTTTCATGGTCGCTGTATTTCACAATGGCATGTTCAGGTCTCGGGAAATAAATCATCTGATCTTTACCTGTTATAAAAAGCTCTTCCCCGACTTTACGTTCTATTCCGTCCTCTTCTTTATAAGGTGCAATGACCTTTATATAGAGGCCGATGATTTCATTTAATTCAATGGCTTTAAATTTTCTGGAGCCATTTTTTTCCACAAAGATTTCAGTAGGTTTCGGGAATACGACAGCAGGGCCCTGAATAAAACGTTTATTCCCATCTTCATCGAGTAAAATACAATATTCAAGTCTTTCCAGAGTGACTGCTTCACGGACATATTTTCCGTTATTGTCTCTTACCACTTCAATACCTGTGGGAGGCATATAGAAAGACACATCAGTACCTTTAATAACAAGCTGTTTACCTATGGTTAAATCAGGAACTTCCGCATCCAGTTTTGCACCTTCTGCTATATCTGCAGAACTGCCTTTCTGCGGTTTTATAACAGCCTTTGCCCAGTTTTCCCTGGCAGCTTCTTCATTATATACCCTTACGACAAGATACTGGTTGGAGCGAAGATGATGTCCCTGAATAACATGGGCAACCTGGCCAGGCCAGAGAGGAAATGTTACAGGACCGGGAATATTTACCTTGCACCCTGAAATCAATTTCGGTAAACTGTTTGGTCCGCTTCTCGGGTGTTCTTCGTCTCCTCCTTTTGCAGGATTTTCAAGAACTATATACCATCCTTCCTCTGCAAAAGGATACTGTGTTATTGCTTCCTCAAGATTACACCTTTTATACTTTCTTGAAGAAGCATCAAAAATTACAGGTCTGTCCGTATTGGCAAGACTCGTCTTGTGAGGCCCCACATAGGCAATAACATTACCTTTTGTCTCATCCAGAATAAAAGCATATTCATTGGGGGCAAGTACCAGATCTCTTTCACGGCCTTCTGCCATTGAAATCCACTCCTCTCTTTTTTATATTAAAGTTTTTATCAATCATTCTATATTTTTTATAGTATATTTCATTCAGTAGTCGTGACGCGTAACGCGTGACGCGTGACGGGTTTAAGCACTATCCGTAACACATTATGCATTACGAAGTCATTATTTATAAATAGTTATAAAACTAACTATAAAATATTTCAGTACTATGTATGTGCCGGTCAACACATGAAATATAGAGTTTGAGAAAAAATTCTAAAGAGACCGGGAAAAATCCTTCATTATAAATTATTTAGATAAACTGCCTGTTATATTACTGACCTGACCATAAATATGTAACAGGTTTTCCTCCCGTCACGCGTTACGCGTTACGCGTTACGATTCTCATACGTTTTCTTTAAAACCCGAGTTTATACCATCAAAGGATTACTATGACAAAATTTTAATTAAAATAATCCTGTTTATAATCCCGGTAATCTCTAAAATCCTGAAAATCCCGGTCAAATTTATCTTGACAAAATAGAATTTTTACATTAAATTTATAATTTCTAATTACAGGTAAAATTTTAATTTATTTATTACTAAGTGTAATTACCACACTAATAGAATATCATATTAAAAAAAATTGTCAAGAGGTAAATAAAAAAACTTTATGGATATCAGTAAAATCAGAAACTTTTCAATTATAGCACACATAGACCATGGTAAATCTACTCTGGCAGACAGGCTTTTAGAGGCTACCAATACCATTTCACAGAGAGAGATGAGAGCTCAGATACTGGACGATATGGATCTGGAAAGAGAGAGAGGTATTACAATAAAATCTCATGCCATAAGGATGGACTATAAATATTCCAACGATGAGACCTATATATTAAACCTTATAGACACACCTGGTCATGTAGACTTTTCCTATGAAGTAAGCCGCTCCCTTGCTGCATGCGAAGGGGCTCTGCTGGTAGTGGATTCCACACAGGGTGTGGAAGCCCAGACTTTAAGCACCCTTTATCAGGCTCTTGACAATGACCTTCATATAATACCTGTAATAAATAAAATAGATCTTCCCAACGCACAGATAGAAATGGTTACAGATCAGATAATAGAACTGATAGGGTGCAAGAAAAATGAAATAGTCCCTGTGAGTGCCAAAACCGGTTACGGCATAAAAGAACTGCTTGAAGAAATAGTCATACAGATACCCCCTCCGAAAGGAAATCCTGATGAACCTCTCCAGGCACTTATATTCGATTCTATATTTGACAATTACAGAGGTGCCATACCTTATGTCAGGGTTGTAAACGGCAGAATAAAAGCAAAAACAAAGATATTTATGTTTTCAAATGAAAAAACCTATGAAGTAGATGAAGTAGGATATTTGAGATTAAAAAAAGAACCGGTAGAAGAACTGGTAGCGGGAGAGGTAGGATACGTACTTGCAAATATAAGAAATGTAAGTGACACAAGAGTAGGTGATACAATAACAGATGCCCTTGATAAAAACTCAGGTCCTCTTCCAGGTTACAGGCCTGCAAAACCTATGGTTTTTGCCGGACTCTATCCTGTAAACAGCGATGAATATAATCTGTTAAAAGATGCTCTGGATAAATTAAAATTAAATGACAGTTCTCTCATATATGAGCCTGAGACATCAAAAGCTCTCGGGTTTGGTTTCAGATGCGGTTTTCTTGGACTGCTGCACATGGAAATCATTCAGGAGAGATTATTCAGGGAATATAATATTGAGATAATAACGACTGTGCCAAATGTGGAATATATTGTCTATAAAATTGACGGAGACATAATAACTATTGACAACCCGTCAAACCTTCCTGAGCCGAATTTTATTGAAAAAATAGAAGAGCCTTTTATTACAGCACAGATTATAACTCCTTCAGAATTCATAGGAAATATAATGAAGCTTGCTTCAGACAGAAGGGGCATACATAAACAGATGGAATATGTGGATAAAAGCAGGGTCAATCTGAATTTTGAATTTCCCCTTGTAGAAATAGTATTTGATTTCTATGACAAGTTAAAAACTATCTCTAAAGGCTATGCCTCTCTTGATTATGAGTTTTTAGAATACAGAGAATCGGATCTTGAAAAACTGGATATATTATTAAACACAGATCCGGTAGATGCCCTTTCAATGGTAGTACACAGAGAAAAAGCCTATTTCTGGGGAAAAAAGCTGGTTCAAAAATTGAGGAAACTTATCCCCAGACAGTTATATGAAGTTATCATACAGGCAGCCATAGGAAGCCGCGTTATAGCAAGAGAAAGTATAAAAGCACTCAGAAAAAATGTTATTGCCAAATGTTACGGCGGAGATATTTCAAGGAAGAGAAAGCTCCTGGAAAAACAAAAAGAAGGTAAAAAACGTATGAAAAGAGTGGGTAAAGTAGAAATTCCCCAGGAAGCATTCCTTGCAATTTTGACTATAGAAGATGAAGAGTAGGTCGTGAGTAGTGAGTAGTGAGTAGTGAGTAGTGAAAAATGAAAAGTGAAAAGTGAAAAGTAATGGGCAAACATTACGCATTACGCATCACGCATCACGAACCACCTGTCACGCGTTACGCGTTACGCGTCACGATTCTTATATCACGTATCACGCATTACGCTATTATGGAACATAAAAAACTCTACCTTTATATACATGTACCGTTCTGTAAAAACAAATGTCCCTACTGTGCCTTTTATTCCATAGAAGATCTTGACTTTGTCGAAGTCTATATTAAAACCTTGACAGATGAGATTAATCTCTATTCTTCTTTGTTTGATTTCAATCATATAGAATCAATCTATATAGGAGGAGGTACTCCTTCACTGCTTCCCCTGAACCATTTGGAGAATATTCTGAAATTCTTTTCCATAAATAAAAATACTGAAATTACTATTGAAACAAACCCGGAATCCCTTACACAGAAAAAACTTAAATTCTATAAAGAATCAGGCATAAACAGATTGAGCGTTGGTATTCAGTCCTGTCTTGACAGAAATCTCTCCGTTCTCGGAAGAAATCACAGAGTCTCTCAGATTTATAAAATACTTGATTATATCTACAGACTGGACTTTAAAAATATAAATTTCGATTTTATCTATAATATACCGGAGCAGACTCCAGACGATCTGGACAGAGAATTTGACCTTATAAAAACATATAACCCACAACATCTTTCTTTTTACGGACTCATACTGGAAGAAGATACGGATTTTTTTAATATGTACAACAAAAAGACAGATGAAGATCTTTACAGAGATATGTATTTAAGGATCTCAGGTAAGCTGACAGAACTGGGATATGAGCACTATGAAATATCAAATTTCTGCAAACCCGGCTATCTATGCCGGCACAACTGGTCTTACTGGGATTTCAGCGAATATCTTTCCTTCGGCCCGTCAGGTTCTTCATATATAGACGGCAAAAGATTTAAAAATTCCGATTCTCTGGGAGAATATATAAAAAATATAGAAAACAACAAACTAGCCATAGAAGAACCGGAAGACAGGAACAGAGAAGACATACTCCTCGAAAGGATATTCCTTTCACTGAGAAAAAATTCCGGCCTCGATTTAAAAGAACTCTCAAAAGAATATAAATTTAACCCTGACTTTATAATTGAAAAATTTCATGTTTTTTTACCGGAAGAACTTTATTATTACAGGGACAACAGCCTTTACCTTACAGCAGAAGGTTTTCTTATGTCAAACACTGTTATTGTTGACCTTTATGAAGAGATTCTTCTGAATATAAAAGGTGAGCAGCAAGTCACTCAGTATAATCGTGACGCGTGATGCGTGATGCGTGATGCGTGATGCGTGATGCGTGATTGATGCGTGATACGTGATCGTGATATGAGAATCGTGATGCATGACGCGTGAAGGGTGATGCGTGATGCATAAACTTCACCCTTCACTTTTCACTTTTCACCACTCACGACTCACCAATCACTTACCTTAAATTACCGTATTATGAGGTATTACGGCATGTTTCGGTACCACAATAATACCATCTCTTATATAAAAATTCTCTCTGTCACCTTCGAAAACATTATCTTTATTTATGAGCTTAACATTATGGCCTATGCAAACATTCTTATCTATGATACAGTTATGTAAAATACTCTTCTCTCCTATGCCGAGCAATTGTTTTGTGTCTCTCGGACCGAATTCATAATAATCTGCTCCCATGATTATGGCATTTTTTATCTCGCAGTCGGGCTCTATAAAACTCCTTATACCTATGACACTTCTTTCTATACTGGCTTTAAAGATAATGCAACCGTCAGAGATAATGGAATTTTTTATGACACAATCATGAAATTTAGATGCAGGAAGATATCGTGAGTTTGTATATACAGGGAAGTCTATATCATACATTTTAAATTTAGCTCTTTCGTCGGTGAGGGCAAGATTTGCATCGAAGAAGGCCTTTATTGTTCCGATATCTTCCCAGTAGCCGTTGAAGAAATGACCGTATACTGCTTTATTATCTTTTATACATTTAGGAATTATGTCTTTCCCGAAATCTATTAAATCAGTGTTATCCAGTATATCAAAAAGCAGATCCCTGTTAAAAATATATATACCCATAGAAGCGAGAAAATCTTTTCCATCGTAACTTCCGAATTTTTCATGGAATACTTCTTTCGGTACTCTGAATGGCTCAAATACAGATGGTTCTTTAGGTTTCTCCACAAATCCCGTAACCTTACCTTTATTATTGACCTGCATTATACCGAATTCTTTAATAAGCTCTTCAGCGACAGGCTGAACGCCTATAGTCAATTCTGCACCGTTTTCTATATGGGTCTGAAGAAAATCTCTGTAATTCATTTTATAGAGATGGTCACCGGAAAGAATGAGGATATAACTGCCCTGTCTTGTTTTTATATGGCTGATCTGTTTTCTCACTGCATCTGCTGTGCCCTGAAACCAGTCCAGATTTTCAGGTGTCTGTTCTGCTGCAAGTATTTCCAGAAAACCCTTCGAATAACTGTCAAATCTATAGGCTTCATATATGTGTTTGGCAAGGGATGCCATATTAAATTGAGTCAGAATAAGAATTTTTCTTATACCTGAATTGATACAGTTTGAAATAGGAATGTCTATGAGTCTGTATTTGCCTCCAAGGGGAACTGCCGGTTTGGATCTCATTTTTGTAAGAGGAAAAAGTCTCGTCCCTCTTCCGCCTCCGAGTATGACTGTAAGGATCTGATCCGTAGGAATTCTTGCCATTATACCATCGCCTTTCTTTATTAGTGAGTAATGAATAGTGAGTAGTATAATATTTCATTCACTATTCACCATTCATTTTAAGGGGTTGTCAAGAAATAACCCAATCATATTTACGTCTATATCGTGACGCG
>CAYSLJ010000100.1:0-22057 GCA_964431735.1 uncultured Synergistia bacterium
TTTACGTTTCTTTATAACTTGTCCATAAGCCAAATCAGGATGTGGTTCTTTTATATCAGAACCTGATAACAGGCTCTTTTGGAATTTTCATTTTTTATGACGTAACATAAAGCTTTAGATAAAAATTATGTGCAGACAGTTTATCTGAATAATTTAAATTTTTTTCCCTTCAGTAAAATTAAATTTATTCTGAATATCTATATATACGATAAATTCCCATTCTTCTGTTTCTTCTCCATTTTTAACAGTGGCATCTATTGTTATATTTCTTCCTGCTACAACCTGTGAATAGGCATGATTAATTTTTTCTATGTTCATGTTTTTATATTCCTCTGTTATAGAGAAATATTCATTAAGAAATTTTACAGTATCAGTTACGTCTTTTTCGTCTATAGAAATTTCCACATAACCTCCGGGTATTGATATATTATCTTCAATAAGTGTTCCTTCTGTGAAATTGAAATTATTCTTTAAATCGATAAATACTATAAACTCCCATTTCTGATTTTTTCTCCCTTTTTGCCCTCTGCATATAAGTTTTATATTCCTTCCAGCCACAACCTGAGAGAAGGCTTTCTCAACTTCCGTAATTACAAGACCTTTATATGTTTTGTCTGTAATAAAACAGTCATGGAGATAGGCCACAGTATCGGATACAATTTGCTCTGTTACGGGGATTTCGCTATAGCCTCCTGTCATATGTTCCGACTGTGTCACAGTATCACCGGCACTGCATCCTGCAGATATTATCAGTAAAAGAAAGAGACACATAAAAATTGTTTTCATATTTTTTACCTCCTCATAATTTTCATTTTATTCTATTCTGTATCTGTCTTTTCCTTCTTTAAATTGCTCTGATAATTTTTCGGTTTTATTAGTGCTCTGAACATTGTAATTTGTTATATTTTTAACTATAATCTATTGAGGTGAAAATAAATAATACATATAAGCTCCCCTTACGCGTAACGACTATAATCAGGGGAATAGTTACCGTTATAAGCACTGAAAGGACTGATATTATGACAGAAGAAATAAAAACAAGAGATGATGCATATAAACTGCTCGTGGACCATATAAAAACAGATTATATGATAAAACACTCTGTCGCAACTGAGGCGATAATGAAAGAACTGGCGAAAAAATTGAAGCAGAATGTGGAAAAATGGGGTATGGCAGGACTTCTTCATGATCTTGACTTTGAAGAAACAGGTGAAGATCCGGAAAAACATACACTTGTTACAGAAGATATTCTGAGTGGCATGGGCGTGGACTGTGAAATTATTTACGCCATAAAAGCCCATAATGCGGAAGGTATCGGTATTGAAAGAAAAAGCGTTTTTGATTATGCACTGACATGTGCGGAATCTGTAACAGGACTTATTGTGGCCACTGCCCTTGTTTTACCTGATAAAAAACTTTCCTCCGTAACTGCAGAAGCTGTTATAAAGAAGATGAAGAAAAAGGATTTTGCAAGGAAAGTAAGCAGAGAAAGAATTAAGGATTGTGATGGAACAGGACTTAAACTTGAAGAATTTATGGCCATAGCGGTGAGTGCCATGCAGGGTATCAGTGCTGAACTGGGACTTTAATGGCAATTCAGAACATATGAAAATAATTTACATTTTGTTAACAAAATTCTTAATCTATTAATGAGGTTTTATGATATATTAAAGCAAATAAAGAATTTATTGCTGAGTATGAACATTTATAGTGTAGTTCATAACAAATTACGGATAATCCGGGCGTAACGCGTAACAAAGCACTTAAGGAACTATAATTAAATAACTGTCTCAAATATATTAAATCGTGACGCGTAACGCGTAACGCGTGACGCGAGGAAAGAGACAATTAATAAAATTCTATTCTTAATTTCTAATAAGTTATGAAAGTAACTATAATTTCATTTCTATGAGTGCTAAAGATGAATGACGGAGGTTCATGTCAGTAATTTCAGGAGGTATAAATTAATGATTATAGGTGACAGCAGGATTAACTCTGTATCTTTACAGAAAACCGGACAGGTTGTAAAAAAAGAGGAACCATCGGAGCAGAAGGATGGTTTTGCTCAGAGTGCTCCTGAAGAAAAACCCGGTTACGGAGCAAATCTTCTTCAGTCAATAAAATACGGTGCGGCTAAAGGCATTGAAAAGGGTATGGAATGGGGGGCAGACATTGCATCACATATTGTACCTCAGAATTATGACCTTCTGAGTGCTCTCGGTATGCTGATGGTAGGCCCGATCTTTATGTTACCCATAGCCTGTATTACAGGACCTGTAGGCGCTGTAGTAGGAACAGCTCTCGGTCTTGTCGGAAGCAGTGTGGATAAACCTGATATGTTAAAGTCTAAAGAAGAATTACAACAGGAACAGGCCGGTAAAACACAGTCATAATTTTTTTATACAGTCAGAGAACAGAAGAAATTTCATTACCTGTTTTCTGACTGTTTGTATTTATACAGAGAAATATTCTTTTCAGAAGCAGGATTATTTATGTATATAGATGCTATATCTATAGATAAAAGATTGATGGATTTATTGATTTCCTGTGAAATAGAATGTATTATCTACAGTATTTTTCGGAGAGCAATTAATCTGAAGACCTCCGGCTGTGATATGATTTCAATAATTTCAGGAGGAAATGGCCCCAATGTCATAATGGTTTCAGACAGATACGATTTTCTGACATTCGATTTAAATACCGGCCATAGTGTGACATGTACTGAAAATGGAATATATTTTCATAAAGAGATTTTTATAAATTTCAAGAACATTCCTCTCTGGGAATATTTACCCGGTAAGATAAATACGGATAAATTGAAAAAAAATTTTTTTTCTTTTCTATCTTTTCTTGCTTCTAAAAAATATTCAGACCCGGAAGAAATTATAAAAGAAACCTTTTTATCAGTGCAAAATCCTTCTATTGCAGTCCCTTTATATGATAGTATAAATTCTTTAATTAAAGCAATAAAGGAGTATAACAGAGGGAGGATTAAAAGTTTCCTGAGTAGAATTATAGGTACAGGGGAAGGGCTTACACCGGCAGGAGATGATTTTCTGGTAGGTCTTGTGGGAATACTTTATTATTTCAGCAGAACTGCAGAAACCTCGGAAAGAGCCAGTTTTATACTGGATATAATAAAAGAAGAGCTGGATACAGAAAAAACAAATTTTATAAGTTCCAGATTTCTCTCGTTTTCTCTTGAAGGAAGATTTTCACAGAATGTTTTAGAATTTTTAGATGCCTTATTTTCTTTGTCACCTGTAGATCAAAAACCATTAAGAAATCTTTTATCTTTTGGTGCCAGTTCAGGTACTGTTACAGTTACCGGCATATTAACCGGATGTCTGTTACTGACCTGAGCATAAGCATTTAAGGAATGACAATTAAATAACTGTCTCAAATATATTAAATCGTGACGCGTGACGTGAAGAAAGAGATTATTTATAAATACCTTTCCCTCCCGTCATGCATGTATTATTTTATGTTTATCTCAGTATATGTACTGATAACTCGCTGCAACTGATAAAGCTGACAGCTAAATGTGAAAGGAGATATTTTATGAGTGTAAAAAACATTGTGAAAAAGAACAGATACCTGGATTCAGTTCTTTTAATGCTTGTTTCAAATCAGATTAAAGATATGGACGGCATAATAAAAGCTTCTGTTATGATGGGTACTGATAACAACAGAGAGCTGCTCTCTTCAGACTCTTTACTTACAGGAGAAGGAAAAGAAGCAGGGCCGAATGATCTTTTAATAGCTTTGTCTCTTGAGGATAATGCAGATATGGATAAAATACTGGAGGAAATAGAAGATTTTCTATCCAGTAAAAAGAAACCTTCTTCGGACAACACAGGTTCTGTTACGCCAAAATCTATAGAAGCAGCTTTAAACCTGATGGATGCCAATATGGTTGTTATTTCTCTTCCCGGAGATTATGCCAGATGGGAAGCGGAAAAAGCTCTTATGAACGGACTTCATGTAATGTTATTCAGTGATAATGTGTCTGTGGAAGATGAAATAGAACTTAAAACTCTTGCCAGGGACAAGGGTCTTTTACTTATGGGGCCTGACTGCGGAACATCTATTATAAACAATGTGGCTTTAGGTTTTGCCAATATTTTAAACAGTGGCAATATTGGTATTGCGGGAGCTTCAGGTACAGGTATTCAGGAAGTAACCTCTCTTATAACAAATGCCGGTTTCGGTATATCCCAGGCAATAGGAACAGGAGGAAGGGATCTGTCTGCCAGAGTGGGAGGCATGACTATGATCTGTGCTCTGGAGGCTCTTATAGAGGATAAAGATACGGAAATAATATTACTTATTTCCAAACCACCATCTTCCGAAGTGGAAGATAAAATTTTAGATCTTCTGAAAAATTGCCCGAAACCTTTCATAATAAATTTCCTGGGAGGTAATGTGGAAAAAAGTAAAAACAGGGGATATAAAGTAGCAAAGACTCTTGAAGAAGCGGCTCATATGGCTATGGCACTGGTGAAAAAAGAAGAATATAAAAAGATGGACTTTAATGATCCAGTTGAAAAAATAAAAATACTGGCAGAAAAAGAATACAGTAAATTTTCCTGTGTTCAGAAATATATCAGAGGACTTTATTCGGGAGGTTCTGTATGTGAAGAGGCAAATATAGTCCTTGATGACCTGGGCATAAGGATAAATTCAAATGCTCCCATAAGGGAAGAATTGAAACTGAAAAACAGCAGGAAAAGTGTGGACCACACATTTGTAGATATGGGTGATGATGAATTTACAAGGGGAGTACCCCATCCCATGATAGATTTTACATCCAGAAAAGAACGTATAATAGAAGAAGCTAAAGATCGTGAATGTGCAGTAATTTTAATGGATGTAGTCCTGGGACTGGGAGCACATGAAAACCCGGCTCGAGAGATTGCTTCTGCCGTGGTAAAAGCTAAAAATATTGCTGCAGAAGAGGGAAGATATATTTCCTGTGTCGCTTCTATTACAGGTACTTCAAAGGATCCTCAGAACAGAGAATTACAGAAAAAAATCCTTGAAGATGCAGGTGTAATAGTTATGCCTTCAAATGCCCAGGCAGCAAGATTTTCGGCAATGGTAGTTAACAGAGGTGAGTAGTGAGTAGTGAGTAGTGAGCAGCAGACCTGATCCTCACTTTTCACTTTTCACTTTTCACTTTTCACTCTTAAAAACAGAAAGGTGATTATAATGTCAAAAATCAGTGATATTTTTGGAAAAGAAATGAAAGTCATCAACATGGGTCTTGAAACTTTTCATAATTCTATGATAAAGCAGAATGTTAAAGTCCTTCAGATAGACTGGACTCCTCCGGCAAAGGGTAATAAAAAATTAATTTCCGCTCTGTTAAAACTAAAAAAACTGTCAGAAAAAGCCAATAAAGAAGGTGTTGAACGGATTATAAATGCCCAGCCTGTGCTGTTTGATGTCAGGAAAGCTATAGATGTTATTCCTGGCATGCATAAAAAAATGCTTCTTCATGCAGGGCCTCCTGTAACATGGGAAAGAATGTGCGGTCCTGTAAGAGGTGCCTGTATGGGTGCTCTTATATATGAAGGACTGGCAGAAACACCGGAGGATGCGGAAAAAATCCTTGAAAGAGGAGAAATAGAATTTTCTCCCTGTCATCATCACAATTCAGTCGGACCTATGGCAGGTATCGTTGCTCCCTCCATGTATGTTTACTGTGTGGAAAATCAGACCTTCGGCAATAGAGCTTACTGCACGTTGAATGAAGGCCTCGGTAAAGTACTCAGATTTGGAGCATATGATAAAGAAGTTATTGATAGACTTAAATGGATGGAGCATGTCCTTGGCCCTGCTCTTCAGGGAGCCGTAAGGCTATCGGGGGGTATAAATATAAAAAATCTCACAGCCCAGGCCCTTCAAATGGGCGATGAATGCCATAACAGAAATGTGGCTGCATCTACTATGTTTTTAAAGGAAATCACTCCTTATTTACTGAAATCCGAATTGTCTAAAGAAGTAATAAGTGAAATATTTCTTTTTATAACCTCAAATGTGCACAGTTTTCTCAACCTTTCTATGGCAGCCTGCAAGGCCAGCACCGATACGATATTCGGCCTTAAGGACAGCACCCTTGTATCTGCTATGGCAAGAAATGGCACAGATATAGGCATAAGAATAGCAGGTCTTGGAGATAAATGGTTTACTGCACAGGCCGGTGAACCCAGAGGTCTTTATTTTCCCGGTTTTACTGCCGAAGATGCCAACAGGGATCTCGGAGACAGCACTGTGTCTGAAGTTGCAGGTATAGGCGGATTTGCTATGGCCTCTGCCCCTGCTATCGTGAAATTTATAGGCGGTACCCCTTCTGATTCAATAAAATTTACCAGAGAGATGTATGAAATAACCGTTGCAGAACACAGAGATTACCAGATGCCGACTCTGGATTTTCGAGGAACCCCTGTAGGAATTGATCTCTGCAGGGTAATAGAAAAAGGGATATCTCCTGTTATAAATACGGGAATAGCCCATAAAAAACCGGGTATAGGCCAGGTAGGAGCAGGTATATTATATGCTCCTATGAAATGTTTTGAAGATGCCCTGGAGGCTTTTCTTGAGTGAGTAGTGAATAGTGAGTGGAAGAAATTATTTCTACTCACGACTCACGACTCACTATTTTTATTTTTTCTGTAGGAATTTCTGTTAACCTGTCGAATTTAGGAATTCCGTTTTTAAAACAGGGAATCAGTTTTTTATTAAAAGGAGTTAGTTCTATGCAGGAGATTCAATATCATGTCTCCTTAAAAAAAGGTGATGTGGGCCGGTACGTCATTCTTACAGGAGATCCGGGGAGAGTACCCTTTGTTGCTAAATTTTTTGATAAGGCAGAAAAAGTAGCACAGAATCGTGAATATGTCACTTATACCGGTACATTAGACGGAATAAAAATTTCAGCCGTATCTACAGGAATAGGCTGTCCTTCAACTGCCATATGTATTGAAGAACTTGCCAGGGTAGGGGTAGATACCTTTATAAGAGTTGGTACTGCCGGATCTCTTCAGTCCTGGGTGAAACCAGGAGATCTGGTAATGGCTACGGCTGTTGTAAGAGAGGAAGGCACTACCAGGCAGTATATACCGATCACTTACCCGGCTGCCCCCGATTTTGTAACACTTTCAGCACTTATAGAATCGGTAAAAAAACTTGGATACAGTTATCATTACGGCATTACTCATTGTAAAGATGCTTTTTATACGGAAATTAATCAGGATCATCCCATGGATGAGGAAAATGCAAAACTCTGGACATGCTGGAGAAAAGCCAATGTACTTGCAACATCTATGGAAGCTTCTGCTATATTTATTCTTTCATCTCTTAAAAAGCTGAGAGCTGCTGAAGTAGTTGCTATTATAGGGGAAACATACGATGAAAAACCTTTTTCAGGTGCTACAGAGAAAGATGTAGTCGTAGAAAAAGCCATAAAAACTGCCCTGGAGGCCATTAAATTACTTCATAGTAATGATAATAAAAAGATTACTTGACATAATCTAAATATATTGTATAATTAAAGGAATAAATGCCATAGTTTTAGTCCCTTACAGTATAGTATGTCTTTATTGAAAGGGTGCTTTAACTGTGGGATATTAACTTTTTAGTGCTTTTAGATTTACTTTTTTCCTGTTTATTTAAAAAATAACAGGAGAGATAAAGTTTAGGTCCCTTGGTTATTAACTATTATCTAGTTTTTTATCATAAGGGTAATGTGTCCTGTGATAAAGAACCTTGTTATTAGGAATTATTTTATATAATTCTATTAAAAAGGTTGAGGCGTAACCTGCGGGTTATATCAGGTAAGATTGTATATAAGGTCTTTTTCTGGTGTTTCACCCAATGTCATCTCCGGCAGGAGAGGAAAATACGTCGGAATTAAACTCAGGTTGCCACTTTTAATCTCTCTTATGGTTCCGGGAAAAAGAAAATCGAGCACAGGAAGTCTTAGGTATAAAAGGAGGGAGATTAAAAGTGTCCGATGACAAAGCTTTAACCTGTAAGGAATGTGGTAAAGAATTTTCTTTTACTGCAGGTGAACAGAGATTTTATGCAGAAAAGGGTTTTGAAAACGAACCAGGACGTTGTCCTCAGTGTAGACTTGCAAAAAAGAGACGTGGCGGTAAAAAGGAACTTCATACTACAGTATGTGCAGCATGCAACGTAGAAACTCAGGTACCTTTTGAGCCCAAAGAGGGTCGTCCTGTTTATTGCAGAGAATGTTATAAAGACAGGGTTAAAAAAGCCAGTTAATATAACAGAATAAATAGAAATGGCGGAATGAAAATTCCGCCTTTTTTATTTAAAAAATGTAAGCGTTCAGCTATCAGCAGTTAGCTTTTATAAGAATTACATAATAAATGTCCTTAAATTCTATTGTTCGGACTAAGTTACATATTTCAGGCTTTGCAAGTTTTAGCTGATAGCTAACTGCTGAATGCTTACAAAAACAAATAAAAAAAGCGGGAATTTTTCCCGCTTTTTTTATTCTAAATAAATATTAGAATTTGTAACCGCCGAGTATCTGGAAACCATGTCTGTTAAGAGATGGTACGTATATTGAGCCAAGTAACTGGTCGCCTGGTACTTCTGACTGATGAACCATGATATAGGATGCCTGAACGATAATATGTTTTGTGTCAATACCGCCGCCGACTCTTAACATGAAGTTTGTTTCGCTGTCTCCGCCGGAGAGGGTGATGCTGTTTCCTGCTGTATCTGTATAGGTGTAATCACCGTAATAAGAAGTAACTCCGCCGGCATGGAAACCGAAGAAGAAATCTTTCTTGGTCGGATATATATTGAGACCGCCCAGATAATATACATTGGTTATTTTTCCGTATCCGAGTTTACCTACATAACCGGGGGATACGTCTGTAACAGTCTGTTCTGCATTGAATACAACGCCTATGGCTCCGTCAATGTCCACATAATCTGTGCTGTATGCAGTTACTGAACCTTCAAGGGTGAAGCCGTTTCTTCCGGGCCATGTGCGAACCACCGGCTGGGGGTTTGAACCAAGGGTATAACTATCGAAATCTTTGTCAGGTATAATTGTGACGCCGGCTTTTATTGCTATTGCTCCGGCTTTTCTGGTACCTTTATTAGATGAGGATTCGTCTGCCATTACCAGTGTACAGAACATCATAGATATTACGAGAACCATGGCTATTAAGATTGCAAATTTTTTCATGACTATTTTCTCCTTTTTCTTTTAAACAAATAAATATATTTTGTGATTAATGCATCTTCACTAACCGCAGATTAAATTTTAAAAGATTCACCTCCTTAATTATTTTCTATTTAAATTAAATTTCTCTAAGAATAGTTATTATATTTTCAATGTCTATTCTTTATTTCCTTCTTACTTTAAATCAAAAAATAAATTTTTTTTAATTTTTTACTTAAAATTATTTATTTTAAAACTTTTGCTTCTATTCTGTTCATTGTCACTCCTGTGACGTCAAGTTTTAAAGACGTTATTTTTATTAATTCATGAACCAGTTTTTCCGATGTTCCTTCATATTCCACATCTATTATTGCTATGGAATTTTCAAAACTTCTCGGAAAAACCTTTCCTTCAAGACCGGGTATGGTCTTTAAATATTCTATTACTTTATCTCTTTCCGTAAAGGAGCAGTTACCGATTATTACCTGAGTCGCCCTTCTTCCATGTTGAGCCTTTGTATATCCCATAGGTATTTCCCATACAAGGTCTCCTGCTATTTTCTTTGAAATATTTTCAAGGGCTGCCCTTCCTGCTGCATCTTTAGACATGCTTCTTCCTTCTGCAGTAATGGTTTTTGAGAATAATAACTGTGCTGTATCTGTTATTATAACCTTTACATCACATATTGCATCACAGATAAACTGTGAAGTCTGTCCTGTTTTTTCTTCCGATTTGAACATTGTCTCCACCTTGCCTGCCACCGTTACATCACAGGTAAATCTTTTTCCCAGTGTGGCAGCAGCTACCATGTCGCCGAGTACTGCTTTTTTTGCTTCATCACTCTGTCTTATTGTATCAATGGTTCCTGAATCTATAAGATGGAAATGGGCATCACTTAGCTGGCTGTTTATCTGACTTTCCATCGATGATACAAGAGTAGCCTGGCCGAGATTTAACTCGGAAACAATAACCATTACCCTGGGATTGCCAAAGTCAATCCAGGAAATTTCTGCATCTATCTGGCTTTTTGATAGTTTTACCGGTTCTTCCGGAGATTTTTCACTGTACGCATAGCTCTGGCAACTGGCCGGAACCATAGTTTTGCCGTTTTGATTTGAAAATTCTGCTTCCCCGTTTATTACTGTCAGGGTTGTCTTGAAATTTTCTTTACTGTCTTTACTTACTCTCATGGCTATTTCAGTACCTCTTACAGCACAGGTAGCAGTCGGGCATTGTACTTCAAATACAGGAGTTTTTCCTTCTTCTGTCGGTCTTATCTTTGACCATATGGCTCCTGTAATCATTTCTATTATACCAACCTGGTTTTGTTGATTTTCTTTTTTCTTCAGTGTTACAGTTGTGTTGCTGTCAAGTTTGGTCTGTGTGCCGTCGTTAAAGATAAGCATGACTTTTGAATCGTCGAGGGTTCTTATTTGATCTCCGAAGTAAAGATCCA
Source organism: uncultured Synergistia bacterium (assembly GCA_964431735.1). Classification (GTDB taxonomy): domain Bacteria; phylum Vulcanimicrobiota; class SpSt-956; order SpSt-956; family JAKJGF01; genus CALARM01. The sequence goes on from CAYSLJ010000100.1 coordinate 10,662, forward strand.
TACCGTTAATAGCCTGTTCCCATCTGGAACCTCTGTTAAATTCCACCTGGTTGACTGTTGATAAAATAGAAGCAGCTTTCTCTCCTGATAAAATCGGAAGAGAGGTCACACAAAAAATTATAAGTAAAAATATTACTGTTAGATTTTTACTTGAAACGGTCATAAAAATCTCCCTCCTCTATTTTGTTTTATAGCTTTTTATTGAATATAATGAATTATTCTCAATATAATAAGAAAATCCTTTGTTATGAATAAAATAGACCGGAATTTTTGACAGGGATTTATATGAGAATTGTGACGCGTGACGCGTTACGCGTCACGCGTGACAGGAGGGTACTGATTGTTCTAATAATTTGCCGGAGTTATTTTTCTTGCCATCCTTACTGGGGTGAGTATAAATAATGCATATTTTATTCTCGTGACGCGTAACGCGTAACGCATGACGGGAGGATGCAATTTATTACATGCTCATGCTCAGGTCAGTAACAGGAAAATTATATTATTTCATTAAGAACTATTGATTATAAAATTTATATACTTTATCATGATTTATATATAAGATATTTTTTATACACAGAGAATATTGTATGGTTCATGTAAACCACGCGTCACGCGTTACGCGTTACGCGTCACGATTAAACAAAGAAAGGGTGGTCTTTATGAAAAAATACTCTATTATTTTATCAATTTTATTGATTTTTCTCATTTCTTACTTTCTGTCAGACACAAGAGAAAGCCGGGGGGTAGACGTGAGAATTCTTGCTATATCTTCTTTTAATATTATTCCTGACAGTCCCGGTGAGAGATATGTAGGTACAGGGCTTGCAGATACTGTTATTACAAAACTTTCAACAATAGAAGGACTGCGTCTTATAGAGAGAACTCAGCTTGAAAGAGCAAAGAAGAGAATAGGTCTGGGACAGGATGAAATGATTACTGAAGATATTGCTTTTAAGCTTGCTGATATGCTTAAGGCAGATATTGTTATGCTTGGAACTATTCAGGCTTCAAGGGATAAATTTAAAGTTTCTACAAAAACCCTTGATGCAAAAACTAAAGATATTAAGGTTTTTACGAGTGATTCCATATATATGGGTGAAGGTATTAAGGGAATAGAAAATAATATAGAACCACTTAATAATGTTCATGATCAGATAGCCAGAAATGTAACTGATATTATGGGTGTAAAACTGAGTGAAAAACAGGAAGAAGCGGTAAAGAAAGATTTTACTGCTTCCGGTTCTGCCTATATATCTTATGCAAAAGCCAGAGATTTTTATGTAAGGTATACGAAAGAAGATAATGAAAAAGCAATTGAACTGTTTCAGAATGCAATAAACATTGATCCTTCTTATGCTCTTGCCTGGGCTGGACTGGGAGATGCCTGTGCTCAGAAGGCAGGCCCTTTTAAAAGTAATGAAACAGGTGTTTTTGAAAAATCTATTGAAGCAAGTAAGAAAGCCATTGAACTCGATCCTGACCTTCCTGAAGGGTATAAATCTCTTGCTCTTGCTTATACGTACAGGGGAGTTTATGAAAAAAATGACAGTGATATAAATGAAGCGATAAGTAATTATAATAAAGCTCTTGAATTCAACTCTTATTATGTAGATGCCTATTTGAATCTCGGTAAAATTTATGTTTTTAAAGGAGATGTACAGAAAGCCCTTGTGAACTGTCAGAAAGCCCTTGAACTTGACCCGGGATATTCTCATGGCCATCTTTATATGGGTATTGTTTATATGAAACAGGAAAAGCATAAAGATTCGTTATCAGAATTTGACAGGTCAATAGAACTGGAAAATCAGATGAAATCATTTGATAGCACTGTTGTTTTAAATGCATCTGTTCTTAAAGGTATGTCTCTTATAGTATTGCAGAAATATGATGATGCTCTTACGTCTTTAAACAGAGCCCTTGAGATTAATCCGGATTACCCTGTCACACACTTTGCACTGGGTACCTTATATGCTCTTCAGGATGATAAAATAAAAGCAGAAGAAGAGATAAATATTTATCTGAAACTTGACCCGAACGGGGAATATGCGGAAAGAGCGAAAGAAATACTGGAGAAGATGAAGGAATAATGTATTCGTGACGGGTGACGCGTAACGCGTTACGCGTCACGACAAAATTTCCATTTCCAGAAATATTTTATACCACTCCATATATGAATTAACAGTAATCTGTTGAAACCTTTTGCACTGTCTCTTTTATGGTGGTGAATAACTTCTATAAAGGGATAATAACATACATCATACCCTTTCCTGTGAACGCGGCGGCAGAAATCTACGTCTTCAAAATACATATAAAATCGTTCGTCAAATATGCCGACTGTATCAATAATTTCTCTTTTTGTAAATAAAAAAGCTCCCAGTAACCAGTCTACAGACGTTATTTCTTCATAATTCGATAGAGGTTTTATATATGCTTCCACTTTTTTCCGGGCATAAGGAAATAGCTGAAAAATTTTTATTCTTTTAAATATTACGGTGATTATATCGGGAAATTTCCTGCATGACGTCTGGATTGTTCCGTCTGTATTAAGTAATCTGCATCCGAGAAGTCCCGTTTTTTTATGGTCATTCATATATTGAAAGAGAGGGGAAAATGAAAATTTTTCATCTGCCATAATATCAGGGTTTAAAAATAATAAGAAATCACCGGATGAATGTTTTATCCCCTGATTGCACGCCGCAGCAAAACCTTTATTTGTAACATTTTCTATGACATGAACAGAAGGAAATTGTTCTTTTATTATTTCAATTGTATTATCATTGGAATGATTGTCAATAACAATAATCTCTGAAGATATATGCTGCAATTTTTTCTCCAGACATGACAGACATTCTGCAATTACGTCTTTTGAGTTGTAGGTGACTGTGATGATTGATAGTAAAATCGTGAGTAGTGAGTAGTGAGTAGTGAAAAGTGAAAAGTGAAAAGTGAATTGGGACATAACCGGTCACTGATCACTGGTCACTGGTCACTGGTCACTGGTCACTGATCACTCCTTTCACCATTTCTAAAACTTCTTCCACTTCTATGGATTTCATGCATTTATATTCATAATGTTTTCCTTCACAGGCAGGTCTGTTATAACAGGGGTAACACATAGTATTACCTTTTGAAATGACCTTTGCTCCGGGAGAAAGCCATATTCTGTAATCATTTCCTCCGTTTAACATAATGGCAGGCACTCCGAGAGCCCATGCGGCATGGTGGGAAAAACTGTCAAGGCCGATTAATAATTTTACGGAAGAGAGTTTTCTGAAAAATTCTTCCAGATTTCCGCACTGAATAACAGTGTTTTTATTGATTACATCGGCAAATATATCTTCTATTTTATCCTTTTCCTTTTGAGAACAGAAAATCCATATATTGAAATGTTCTTTTAGAAGAAGTTTTATCAGGATTTTCCATTTATTCCACTGCCATAATTTATGTTTCTGACCTGCCACAGGATGTATGCCTATTACATTGTTCATTTTATTGGAGTCTTTTATATAAATCTCAGGTTTCTCCTGAATGGTGCATCCGAGACTTCTGGCAATATGGCTGTTAATATCATATATATTTAACAGAGTTTTTTCTACGGGAATGGACATGGTCAGAAGGTATGTTCCTCCCTGTCTTACAAGATTTCTGAAGGGATGCCCTTTATCCCATAGGATACTGATATTTTTTTCAGGTTTTATAAGGGAACCTATGAAATTTTCTCTCATGTCTCCCATGTTATTCAAACAGATATGATATCTGGATTTTCTTAATGTTACTATCTGTTTCATGAGGTCGACAGATGTAAGAAAATTGAAATTTTTCTCTGTCCCTACGGGGAAATTCCCGTAATAAATGTTATTCATGAAAGGATTGTCCCGGAAAATATCTTTAAATTCGGGCCTTGTAAATATATCTATCTTATAATCGGGAAAATTTCTTCCCAGAGAATTAAGAATACCTGTTCCTATGACAGTATCTCCGAAGTTTCTGCAGAGAAGTAAAAGAATTCTTTTAATCTTCCATCAGCTCCAGTTTTTTTGTCCTTATATTATTTATTATACCCAGTTTTATAAAGATCCATCTCAATATTCTTCCTGACAGATAAAGAGGATAAATCAATAACAGGGCAGGCCAGCTGCCGAGATATTTTTTTATATAGTGAAAATAATCAATCCAGTGTACAAATTCTACCATAGAAACCCTGTTCATGGAAATACTTTCGTAATGAATGACATGTCCTTCCGGCATGAAGATAACCCTGTAGCCGAGTTTTGCAGTTCTTATACATATTTCGTCATCGGTAAAAGACAGTCTGAATGTTTCGTCAAAGCCGCCGAGTTTATCTAAAAAATCTTTTTTAAATAACATCAAAGCACCCTGAATGACCTGTGTTTCGACAGAGGCAGAGGGGAGACCGGTGTTGCTTTCATAATAGAGATTTTTTAAATAATTTCGTAAACATTTTATGTTCAAAAATATATAGAAAGGAGTAAATTCTGCCAGAAAAGCAGGAATATCTTTAAATTTTCTTCTCGTTCCCTGAAGTTTTCCGTCAGGAAAATAAAGAGGGCAGGATATGATACCTGTGTCGGGATGTTTTTCCATATATTCAATCATAGGAATAAAAGGATCTTCCACTATTTCGGTATCGGAATTAAGGGTAGCCACATACTCGCCCGAGGCCAGTTTAAATCCCTGGTTGTTTGCCTTTGCAAAATAGAGGTTTTCCCTGTTCTTTATAATTTTGACAGAGGGAAAAATTTTTTCTACAGACAAAATTCCTCCGTCTGTAGAAGAATTATCCACTACAATTATTTCACAGGAGATTTTTTCTGTGATTTTTTTCAGGGATTGTATACAGGGAACTATGTGTTCTTTATCATTATAGAGGGGAATTACTATGGAGAGTTTTATCTTTTCATTCATACCGGTTATTTTATGACTTCTTCCAGTTTATCGTAAAGTTTCTGAAAGACAGGAGAATTTTTTTTGATAGTACTGTACACTTTAAGGGCAATATTCATATTATAAGCATGAGAAGTCAGATTCCTGCAATCCAGGAGTTCCAGAAATTGAGCTTCTTCTGTAATCCAGCCGTATTTATAGGCTTTTTTTATACAGTCTCTGGGAGACAGGCAGTCATCGCCTTTAAACCTGAGAACCTGTTTTATGGCTTTCCAGCCGTTTTCATAGGTAAATTCAAATCTCTGTATTGTGGCATCCAGTATGATATCATCATCTTTTATATCTCTCTTTAACACTTCAGAGAGCCTGTCTATGGAAGCTTTAAATTTTTTTAACTGAATTTGTTCCGTCATAAATCAATAATCCTTCTTTTATTACAATCTCTTTAAAGTCTTCGTCTAAATTATAGAAATCCAGTAGCTCTATTGTTTTTAAAGTATACAGGTTATCCATTTCTTCCTGAATTGCAAAATAGATCTGAGCAGGAATCTTCTCTTTCCATATTATGGCAATATCATAGTCGGAATTTTCTCTGTTTGTATTTCTGGCCCGGGATCCAAAGAGAATAATTTTACAGTCACGAAGATATTTCTTTGTAATAAGTACAATCTCTTCTAAAATTTCATTACAAGACAAAGGTTTTTTATCCATTTCGCCATATTATAACATAAACTTTTCAGAATAGGAACGATTCCTTTAAAAGAGAAAGGGCGAAGAATTTTTAGATAATCTTCGCCCTTTCCAGTTATTTCGTGAGAAATATTTTATGGAGCAGAACTAAAATTCTGAGGAACATTATTATTGGTACCGTATGTCCATGGTACAGGAGGATTATTAATTGTTGTCGGATTATTATTGTCGTAAATACCTCCTCCTGCATCTGAGGCATTGTTATAGTCTATTATTCCTCCTGCTGTTCCGAAATCCATTACTCCGCCTGTATCATTGTAAATCCCGCCGCCCTGATTGAATGCACTGTTATTCTTTATTGTTCCTCCCGACGAGAATTTACATACTGCTTCATTATAAATTCCGCCTCCGTAACCGGCTGCATTACCATATTTTATTGTGTCTGCCCCTATGAGTGAGCTGGATATTGTACAGTTACCTGTTACTTTACCGCTATCAAATTCATAGTAAGCATTTGATATGCCTCCACCCTGATTTTTTGCCTGATTATATGTTATGGTACAGTTTGTAATGGTACATTTACCAATATTATGGATTCCTCCGCCGTCTTCAGTGAAGGCAATATTATCTGATATCAATGTATTTCCTGATATGTTACATGTTCCTATCTGAGGAGGATAGGCGGTGTTACATATACCGCCTCCATAGCTACAGGCTTCATTATTTACTATTATTGAGCCGGTGATATTACATGAGCCTATATTTATAATACCGCCTCCACCGTTAAATCCTGTCGGAATAATTTCATGGGCTTTAATCTGAGAAGTTTTAGTGTAAAAGTTCGAAGGGCCTGAAAAATTCATCAGTATGAGTGTATGAAGTGTGCATGTTCCTTTATTTCCTATAGCTCCTCCTCCGTAAAGGGCATAATTGCCTCCTATCAGGTTAGGAAACTGTACGTCTGCCAGGCTGTCGAAATCATCTGTTTCGTCTATACTATTTATATAACATTCCTCTATAGAGCCTGTTACAGTACAGGTGCCGAAATTCGCAATTCCTGCTCCGAAGAGTGCAACATTTAAAGCTATACAGGAATTAGTGACATTACACAATGCAGAGGTATTTACAAAAATACCTCCTCCGTATCCGTAATCAGGTAGAGTCACCGGTATATCATTATAAATTTTTTCTACCTTACTTTCTCTTACGAGCTTTTTATTTCCTTTATTTTCCTTTAATGGTAATTCTGTTATTGCATAATTTTCTAATATGAAGCAATTAGTAACATTACAACTGCCTGAAGCAATATTGATACCTCCACCGTTTATGTATTGTTCATAAGGAGAAGATTTTTCTAAACGTCCCATTGGAACGGCAGAACCGTTGCCAGCTATTATACACTTGTTTATTTTACAGTTATTTCCTGAAACTTTAATACCGCTTCCTCCCATGACTCCTGTTATTTCAATACCTTCAACCGTATTATTTCCGCTCAATATAAAACCTGCCCCGGACTTTGAAGCATCTATTTTATAAAATTTGACAATACATTCATTCTCGTCATAAGGATATTTTCTTATTGTTAAATTACTTCTGAGAGTAAGGTAAGTATTGGGGTCATATAAACCACCACATATTATTTGGGCATTAATCTCTCTGTTATCAGTAGCCAGAGCTCTCAAATTGATTGTACCAACCGTATAGTCTCTGTTCGCTACCTCTACGCCTTTATCTATAGTTTCATAGGGGTTTGATATAGTTCCGTCACCTGTATCGTCTCCACCTTCATGTAGATTATCTACAAAAATCTCCCTTGAAGGATATGCTGTAGGTTGAGTCGCATAATCTCCGTCTTTTATTATTATAATAAGGATTTTCCCGTCTTCTCTCGTACAGGTATAGGTTCGAAGAGACGTATTGCCGAATGTATAGGAAAAAGTTCCTCCTGCCGGCACATCACCTGAAACGAACAGTCCGGGAACGGAGAAACTGTGAGTGAGACCGTCATTGTTGACAAAAACCAGTGTATCCCCTTTATAAAGGGTAATAGTGGACGGGAAAAAACCGTCTGACAGTATGGAAACACCGAGAATGACACTTACGGAAAGAGTCTGTCCTGCTGTGACTGTAACATTTGTGATTCTGCTTGAAAGAACATTTCCGCTTGCATCAAGGCCTGTAAATTCTATCTGCAGATTACCTGCAGGAAGACCTGATATGAGTTTTGTAGTTTCCCCTTTATTTAAGATTATTATAATGGGAGTCGAAATATTATCACCTGTTATTTTTACCTGTATTTTTACGACTTCCGGTTGAATAACCTGTGCAGACATATCTTCTCCGTCTTTCGGCCATGGAATCTGTAATTCCAGAGAAGCTGTTTCTGCTGCCGGTGAAATCGACTGTGGAACCACGGATGCGGGACCTGTTCCTCCTCCGCATCCTGAAATAAAGAGACACATAATAGCGATAATGAGGACTGTTAGTTTTAGTTTCATAATTCTTTCCCTCCTGTGTTTAATATTACTGTGGTGAGCATAACTGCTCTCGTGACGCGAGGATAAAAACCATAAGTTGTCAGAGTTATTTTCTTACAGTCCCTTATGCTCAGGTCAGTAAAAATGATAGATATTTATCTCATTCTCCATAAGAGCCTGAAATCCTTTAAATTAAGGGTAGCTTCGCGTCACGCGTCACGCGTTACGCGTCACGATTCTCATACAAACCCCTTATTATTTTAACTTTACTTTGTAAAAAAAAATGTTTTTTTGTTAAAATTTGTAAAATCAATAATGGTGCTTCATAATATTTTTATTGAATTTTCTCAGGATTTTTATTATAATTTAAATGTATAAGAATTTTCATTTTAAAGGTCGTAAAATAAGGCTTTAGATGAAAATTAGGTAGAAGTAGTTTATCTAAATAATAATCCCGGTAAAACAATAAAGGAGAAAATTAAAAAAAAATTATGTCTTTTGAATTTAAAAACACTAATCTTCCCGATGTTATCCTCATTAAACCGAAGATATTTAAAGATGAAAGAGGTTTTTTTATAGAAACTTATAAATATTCCGAATTCTGTAGCTATGGCATAAAAGAGAAGTTCCTTCAGGACAATCATTCCCGCTCCTCAAAAGGAGTACTCAGGGGACTTCATTATCAGAAAAATCCTGCAGCCCAGGGGAAACTTGTAAGATGTACAATGGGAGAAATATTTGATGTGGCTGTAGATATAAGAAAATTTTCTCCTTATTACGGTAAATGGGCAGGAGCAATACTTTCTGAAGAAAATAAATACATGCTTTATATTCCGCCGGGATTTGCTCATGGTTTTCTTGTGTTGAGTGATACCGCAGAGGTTTTATATAAAACAACAGAAGAATATTCTCCTGAAAATGACAGGGGCATATTCTGGAATGATCCTTCTATAGCTATTAACTGGTCTGTAGATAATCCCGTTGTTTCCGAAAAAGATCAAAAATCACCTCTTCTTGAAGAAGCAGATAATAATTTCGTCTTATGAGTGGTGAAGAGTGAGTAGGTGCCAGCCGTGTTCGCCCGGTACCTGTGAAAATATGCATCACGCGTCACGACAACTATAAGTTGTGAAATACACTATATAACTGCCAGCAATTATCCATTAGTTTTAAGGAGTGCTTTAGTGATGATTAATTTTAAAAAGATAGTAATAACTTTTTTACTGGTAATCTCTTTATTATTTAATGCTTCCTGTATTACTTCCAGAAAAGCTGTTGAAATGAATAATTATGGTTGTGATAATTCTAAGAAAGGCAATTATGAAGAAGCAATAAAATATTACGATAAAGCAATAGAAGCGGATCCGAAATTTGTTAAACCATTGTTTAATAAAGGTATAGCCCTTTGGAAACAGGGAAAATACGGAGAAGCTATAAAATGCTATGATAGTGCACTGGAGCTTGACGGTAATAATATAAAGATCTGGAATAATAAAGGGCTCGTACTGGCAAATCAGGAAAAATATGAAGAAGCAATAAAGTGTTACGATAAAGTTCTGTCAATAAAGCCTGACTATGTATATGCTTTAAATAATAAAGGACTGGCTCTGTTTTATATCGGGAAACCTGAAGAGGCTATGAAATATATAGATAAAGCTCTTGATGTGGACCCCGGATTTTCTAATGCCTGGGATACTAAGGGTGATATACTTGAAGGTTCAGGCAATCATGACGAAGCTATAGATTGTTATGATAAAGCAATAGAAATAGATCCGAACTGTGCTGATTTCTGGCAGAGTAAAGCCATAGCCCTTGATGCAAAGAAGAACTATAATGAAGCTGTTAAGTGTTTTAATAAAGCTCTGGAGCTTAACCCCGGTTGTATTGATGGACTGATTAAAAAAGGGCATGCTTTATATAATCAGGCCAGATATGAAGAAGCTATTATATGTTTCGATAAAATCCTGGAAATAGCTCCAGATAATACAGATATAGTTATTAAAAAAGGTCAGGTTTTATATAATCAGTCCAGATATGAAGAAGCTGTTATATGTTTCAACAGAGCTCTGGAACTTGATCCTGAAAGTGTTGTGTCATTAAAAAATAAAGGACTGGCTCTATTAAAGCAGAATGCCTGCACAGAAGCCCTTGCCTGTTTTAATGCATGTCTGAAACTTGATCAGGACTCTGTAGATGCCTGGGCAGGAAAAGGGAAAACTTTATATGCTCAATATAAGTATAATGAAGCTCTGCAATGTTACAGCAATGCATTGAAATTATCTCCTCATAATATTGAACTATTGCTTGATAAAGGTAAAATACTCGGTTATGTATATGACAGGTATGATGAAGCTATAGAATGTTATAACAGTGTTCTGGCCATTGAACCTGACAATATTGATGCACTCTATTATAAAGGGCTGGTTCTGGACAAACAGGGACATTACAGGGAAGCAATTCAATGTTATGATAGGATATTGTCACTTGGTTCTACTAAATATACAGACCCGCTTGTAAGAAAAAATAATGCTCTCAAAGCTTTAGAAAATTATAGAAAATAAAAAGACAGGAAATTTTTCCTGTCTTTTTTGTAGCTGAACTGCACAGACAAGAGAGGGATGAATGAATTTTTTCGCCACCTCTCCTGACCTCTCCCTATCGGGGAGAGGAAACTATGCAGAATTTTCTTATCTTGCTGATTCTACTTCTTGTTCTGCCGCCTTGTTGTTATGTACCAGATAACTGCCGGCAAAATAATTATGAGGACTGTCTTTCTCCAGTTCCATATTATAAACTGTTATAAGGTGATCCAGTTTCACCGGTTTCTTTGATATAATCTTATCTCTTATTACGGAGTTATTTACATAGCTATATATATAATCACCTTCACTAAGGTTTTCTATATTTTTATATATATTATTACCTGTATAGAATGGGTGATTCCCTGTAACATTGACTGTAGAATATTCTGTTTTAATTATATAATAATTATCAGTATTATTCTTATGTATCAACATCTGGTCAATTTTGCTTTTTATAATGTTATTTCCGTCAAAGCTCAGGACATAGTCTCCTTCTCTGAGCTTTTCTATTTCTATTTCTCCTGTGGCGGTTTTTACCATAGTATGTTCAAGGAAACATCCGCCACCGCCACCTCCACCTCCGCCTCCACTTCTGGTGGGAGTAGCAGTAGGTGGTGCTATAGTCGGTTTTAAAGTAGGAGTAGGCGGTTTGGGAGTAGGAGTAGGTGGTACCTGAGTAGGTTCTACAGTAGGAGTAGGCGGTTTGGGAGTAGGAGTAGGTGGTACCTGAGTAGGTTCTACA
>CAYSLJ010000100.1:22157-28558 GCA_964431735.1 uncultured Synergistia bacterium
GGTTCTACAGTCGGTTCTACAGTCGGTTCTACAGTCGGTTCTACAGTCGGTTCTACAGTCGGTTCTACAGTAGGTAATGTAGTCGGTAAGCCACTGTTCGGATCTATAGTAGGTTCTGAAGTCGGTATAGAAGTAGGTGGAGGAGGTGGTGCTGTAGGTACTGTTGTCGGTAACGGAGTCGGCGGTGATAGAGAAACTTCTCCTGAACCATAGCCATCTGTTTTTTCTCTGAATCGTGGTTCCTTTAATAATTTTACCGATACAGGTATACAGAAATCAACACATGGTGTAATAAGTAATGTTTTATTTGCTTCACTTGTTATATTTCCTTTTGCAGAATCAGAACTTCTGGCTATTACAGAACCGATAATATGAACATTACCGTTAATCTTTACATCACTCCCGGAATATAACATACCTGTTACACAGGGATAGCCTCTGGAAATAGAATATAACATATCCTGGAGAGCTGTTTTGGAGTGAGGGTTATCTTCATTATTATTACTTGCATATACAATTGATTTGACATCCATCGAAGCCAGGCAGGGAGTATAACTGGACCCATCTGAAACAAGATAGTTTGACATATTGGCTATGAGAGCACTGCCAATACCTTTAGATTGTAACATACTCTGTACTGCAGAATTTTTTATAAAAGCTTCAAGGCTTACAGGCTCGAATTTTTCATTATTATCTGAAGCCCATGCCTGTCCGATAATATTAAAAGGCCATCCATGTTCAGCTATTTGAAAATCTTCCTGAGATGATTTAATCTTATATTTATCATTTATTGTAGTGTATAATATATTATACCAGTCATCGAAATTCGGAGCAGGATTTTCCGCATAGATACCATTCATACTTAAAATTTCTGAAGAGCCCTGAACTGTTATATCTCCATCAGCATATATTATAAGCTTTTCAGTCGGGTAACCTCCATAATCCAGAGTAGAAGTTCCGCATAAATTTATTGATGCAGGTGTATTTGGATCTGTACCGGAAGGCAATATTGCCTGGCCTGTTGCACTTAACACACCGTCACCTGTAAGGCCTTTTGCGATATTGATAACATGTCCGTTTACTACATATATATTGGTCTTATTTAATTTTACAGGTGTATTGTTTATGGAAAGATTGGCATTTTCCAGTTTGTAATTTCCCGGATCCAGTAAGCTTATCTTGTCCCCGTCAATATTGTACATATTCTTTGCACTGTCGTAACTGCAGGCGGAAGGACTGCATTTAATTCCAATTTCCGTTATAAGGTCTTTTATGCCGGAAATAGAAAGAGGTGAAACTTCTTCCGGAGGCGCAGGAAGTTCTCTGTTGAGAGGTCTTTCCATTCCTCTGGTTCTATATGGATAATTAACATTAATAGAATTGTTTGTAGATATATAGCCGTCAACAATGAACTCTGAATGAGTATCACATGTTATATTATCCAGGGAACATATGTCACTTGACGGTGTTGTCTCAAGAGTATATGGATCGGTTATTCCTCTGGTGAATAAATTCCCCTTTACCTGCATTGTACCGCTTGAGAAGAGAGCAGGAAGTTTTGCATTTGGTTTTACGAAGGTTTTTATCGTAAAGGTTCCATCTTTTGATTTCAGTCCTCCAGTGGCAACTATCTGTATGGAACCGACAGGCACTGCATCTCCTTCATCTGTTAATCTCTTATCTTCACCGTTATAATTATTATAAACCCTTACTTTATAATGATAGAGACTGGTTCCTTCATCTTCCCCGATATGTTTCCATGTTGTTATTCCTTCACCCCATCTGGCATTCGGGTCAAAACTGTTTCCCGGCCAGTAGTTGTCTTCATTGATTTTATATACAGCCATGGCAACACCTGCTTCTGCTGCAGAAAAACAGTTCAGGTAATTTCTGTCATGACCTGTGAGGGTAAGTAAATTCTGGCTTATAGAGAGTAAAGATATGACAAAAATAAAGAGCAGCACAAGGATAAATAATACAGTAATCAGCGTAAATCCATCTTTTTTATTCAGATGATTTTTCATATTTCATTCTCCTTTATATTTTATTATATACCAAGCGTATTATGTGGATAAATTTCTATAAAAGATTTCATTTCTTCATTACCGGAACCGGTAAAAGAAGCTCCTTTTTTTCTTGCACAGATTTCTATTTTTATAAGAGAAGGGCTTGTTCTATAAATTCCTATAGTATGTATATACCTGGAAATAACAGTATATTTAATATTATTATCACTGCATAAATTAAATAATTCTGTGTGTGTGAGAGGAAAAGGAACTTTTCTCGCATCGCCTGTGACTTTGTCATATACCTTTTCTTTTCTTCTTAATTCACCTGATGTTTTATCAAAATAATATATGACATATTTCTGCCATATAGGAGTGGTACAACTGTCATCATCAAGGGCGATAGTTCTTTTGCTTCCTGAATCCATATAAGGGGATAAAAAACTGATTGCATGGGGAGTTCCGCTTGCATCATATATTTCTGCACTGTTTATAGTAACGGAACTGTTGGATGAACTGCTTAATTCCACTCTCATTCTTCTGAGGGATACCAGAACTTCACTCTGAACCTCCGCTCTGGTTCTCCCAATCATAAACAGTTTGAGCCCTGGAACAAATACGCTGAAAAGAGCCGATAGCAGAACACCACAGATGGCAACTGCTACCATTATTTCTATTAAAGTATGTCCCCGGTTATCATTCATAATAGATCCTTCTTCAATATACAGGAACATTCATAGGAAGATATACTTTATTATATACGTAAGAGCCTGTTACTACTTTTTTTATACCGCTTGATTGTTTCCATTTTACTGTTATAATGACTTCTACTATCTGTTCAGGATCTGCAAACTTTCCATTCTCAAGCTTTACTTTTTTTACCATAACTACAGGTGTGAAAGTAGTATTTTCTATACTAATTGCATAATCTACGGAAGAATGATTTTCTGCAGTAAGTTCTACATTCCCCATAGTCTCTACATCGGGGATCATATAAAAACTACTTTTATATAATTCCAGATGTTTACTGGCAACATTATAAGCTACCGACATATTTTTACTTGTCTTTAAAGCTTCTATACTGGAAGGGAAAATAGTTACTATACTGAGTACTATGATACTTAAAAGACATATAGAAACCATAATCTCAACAAGACTCAATCCACTTACAGGAGATTTTCCCCTCATAAATCAATCCCTCAAAGACATATAAACTATAAGATTTTAAAAAATTTACTCCTTGTTATACAGTAGTTTATTGTCTGTATCCAGTAACACACAATAAATATAACATATTTTATAACATTTTGCAATTGGTTTTATATTTATAAAATTAATATTATTTCAGGGAGATTTTATAAAAAGAACTTTCAATACTATCTTTCAGAGAAAGTTCTATATAATAAAATCATAGAAATTTATAAAAAGTTTCACTTGTAAGAAATAATTTAAGAGTATAGGAATTTTTATTTTTGACCAGGATTTATAGGATTTATGGGATTACCAGCATGATAAATAGAATTACTTTACTTGAATTTTGTAATCCCGGTAATTCTTTAATCCCGAAAATTCCGGTCAAAAATAAAGCTTTAGATAAAAATTATGTAGAGGCAGTTTATCTAAATAATTTATATGATTTTTACCAGAAGTGTCTGGTAAACCGGATATTATTGAAATAGAGTCATTCTTTTGACTATTTAAGGAAGGATTTTTCTATTTAATTTTGAAATAAATTGAGGAGCTTTTCTATTTAATTTTTAATCCGGGTGGTGTTAAATGAATTTCATATGTGCTGTCTGCGGAGCAGAACATAAAGCTACAGGAAAATTTTGCAGTGAATGTGGCTCTCAGAAATTTATAGAACAGGATCAGGAGAAATTACTTTTAGTCAGGGGAGACATTATTGCTTCACGATATAAAATCATAGATTTCCTTAAAGCGGGAGGTATGGGGGCTGTTTATAAAGCAGAAGATCTCCGCCTGGCAAAACTGTGTGCCATAAAGGAATTAATAAATCAATCCCTGGAGGGGGAAGAAAAAAGGGCTGCTTTTATAAGATTTGAAAGAGAAGCCAAGATCTTATCAGAGCTGGAACATCTGAACCTGCCCAGGGTAATAGACTATTTTACCCTGGGAAACAGACATTATCTTGCCATGGATTTTATAGACGGAGAAGATCTGTCGTCATTGCTCAGAAGCAGGGGAAGTCTGGAAGAAGAAGAAGTCATACAGTGGGCACTTCAGATCTGTGATGTTCTCAATTATCTTCATACCAGAAACCCTGTTGTTATTTACAGAGATATAAAACCTTCGAATATTATGTTAAGAAAATCTGATAATAAAGCTATGCTCATAGATTTTGGCATAGCCAGGACAGTTGCTCCCAGGGAAGAAGAAGGTCTTACAAAGACGGCTATAGGGACTATAGGTTATATGGCTCCCGAACAGTACAGGGGGAAAGCTGATGTCAGAAGTGATATATATTCCCTTGGTGCAACAATGCATCATCTTCTTTCCGGTAAAATGCCTTTACCTTTTACTCTGGAACCTTTAAAGAATATAAGACCTGATGTCTCGTCCCATGTGAATGCAGTGGTTATGACAGCACTGAGATTGAATTTAAATGAAAGATTTCAGTCAGCTCTTGAAATGAAAAAAGCCATTGCAGGAACTATAAAAATAGAAGTTCCTGTTACAGAGGAGATAGGCAGGGTAGATCTTCTTTTGAATCAACTAGATTCAAATGATCCGGAACTGAGATATATAGTAGTTAAATCTCTCTCTTCCCACAGAGATGAGAGAAAGATGTTGCAGCCTCTTATGACACTGGTTTTAAAAGAACCTGATCTGATCGTAAGAAGAGAAGCTTTAAAAATACTTGCTTCTATGGATAATAAAATGATACTTGAGATTTTTAATACTTTTGTTACTGATAAAGATCTGGAAATAAGGCAGACTTCCATTGAAGTATTAAAAAGATTTAAAGATAAGAGTTCTACAGACTCTTTAATAAAAGCCATTCCCGATAAAGACACAGGTCTGGAAGCAGCTGTGTGTCTTATGGAAATGAAAGAAAAAAGAGCTCTTGAACCACTTTTTATGACATTAAAAAAGGAGACTTCTCCCGAAAGACAGGAACGATTTGAGCAGATTATTAATAATATAGACAGCAATTATCTTACTGACTGGAGGAAAGAAAAGTTAAAAGAAGAAAGGGGTAGAACAAAGAAAAAAGAGATAAAAATATATCTTTTTCTTATCATATTTATAATTTTATTATCTGCAGTATGTAAGATATATATTGACAGTTCGAGAAAAGGACAGGTGAAAAAACTTGTATCTCAGGGAGAACATTACCTTGAACAATTTGATTATAATTCTGCTATGGATTCTTTGAATAAAGCTGTAAATATAGCACCTGACTGTCCTGAAGCACTTTATCTGCTCGGCAGAACCTGTGCGGTTTCTGACAGAATTAAAGCTAAATTTTATCTGGATAAAGCTCTTGAAATAAAAAAAGATTATCCTGAAGCTCTTATGGAAAAAGGTAAATTGTCTCTTATAGAAGGTAATTTAAAAGATGCCATAAATTACCTTCAAAAGGCTCTTAAATTAAACTGCAATATGTCTTTAGCAGCTTTATATCTAGGAGAGGCTTACTATAAATCAGGAAATAAAACAAAGGCAGAAGAGCTTTTTAATCAACCTTTTAAGGATGAATATGCAAAAACTCAGGCTAAAAAGTGGCTCAGAAAATTAAAGGGTGAAAAGATTGAAGCTTCTATGAAGCAGAAGATTGATATGTTTCTGGAAAAAGGTCGGAATTCTATAGATAGTCTTGATTTTAACGGCGCTGTCAGTGCCAGTCAGGAAGTAATCAGTATAAATCCTGATGACGCAAGAGGCTATGCCGGTATGGCATATGCTCATTTATTTAAACGAAGCACTGATATGTCATTAAAATATTTTAACAGTGCCATAGAGTGTGATCCTCAATATACTGATGCCTATTATAATATCGCTTCCATTTATATGGGAAAAGACGATTACAATCAGGCCATTAAATATCTGAATATGGCTATGGATTTTAATCCTTCAGAGCCGAAGCTTCATTATATGGCAGGTCTTGTTTATTATAAAGAAGAAAAAAAGGAAGAGGCACTGAGGGAATTTAAAATTTATATGACTCTTGCACCTTACGGAGAACATGGAGGGGAAGTAAAAACTATTATAGAAAAGATTGAAAATGAGAAAAAATAAAGGTAAGCGTTCGGCAGTTAGCTATCAGCTATGAGCTAAAGATTACAGGCTCTGATTATATAAATAGTCTAAAAAAATAATATTTACTGACCTGAGCATAAGCATTTAATAAAGGTCTTCCTCCCGTCACGCGTT
>CAYSLJ010000101.1:0-26907 GCA_964431735.1 uncultured Synergistia bacterium
TCACCCACCGGAAGGGTGTAGAATAAATATTACTTTTCGGATAGGTTCTTAGTCTAATAGCTCGTTAGCCTTTGTTTTTAAGAAATCTGCAAAAATATATTTATAAATTTACCGGAAATTAATAAAATCCTTTCTTATTTTTTGCAATAATTCTCCGTAGGAATTTATTTCTAACATGCCCTTCTGTTTCCAGTATTCATAATCTGCAGGTAGAAATTCCGAGCCAAAGGTAGATTTGTTTTTCATTGCAAGAAAGCATTCTTCAAGCATATCATCTGTCTCTACAGGTTTTTCTCCTGTTATACAGGGATAGATTAATTCAGCAGTTTCTGAGGCTTTCTTCTTTGCTTCTGCCGGATCTTTCAGAACTTTCGGGAAAAAGCCGATGGTGTCGAGCCTTCCCACTACTTTTATGCCGAGAGCACTCATAAGCATATAAAGAAAATCGTGGACTTCTTTAAGTCCTCCGCTTGCAGTAGTGGAAACGGTGAGACCCGGTTTCCCGGCCAGTCTTATCGTATGGTACCAGCAGCAGAGCCTGTCCAGAAAGGTTTTCATCTGCCCCGATACTTGCATGGTATAAACGGGGGAACCGAAGATGATAAAATCTGCTTCCAGGAGTTTTTCTTTTATCATAGCCATATCGTCTGTTTTATCCTGAGGACAGAAGCCTTTTGTCATACAGAGCCAGCAGCCTTTACAGTAATTTATGTTTATATGGCCTGCCGTTAAAATCTCACAGGTAATATTTTTGTCTTTCTCAATAATAGAATCAGTCATCATTTTTGTCAGGGTATAAGTATTTGAGTTTTCTTTTAAGGGACTTCCTATAAAGGCAAATATTTTTTTCATTTCTTCTTCTCCTTCTGTTTTAGGTTTCGTGACGGGTAACGCGTAACGCGTGACGGGAGGAAGCAATTTACATGTTTATGCTCACGTCAGTAATAGGGCGGTAACAGGTGACACATAATGGGCAGGAATATAATCCCATCACGGATCACCTGTCACGAATCCTTTATCAGTGCTGAGTATAATAATTTTTCATGGCCGTAAAATTTGGTTTTTCTGCCCATGTGTCTACAGGATATCCTTCCGCATTAACTGTGCCGTTTGCGCTGATTTTATAAACGCCAAATGTTGCTTCTGTACCGGTTTTCCATGCTTCATTAACAGTTGAAAAAACACAGGCTCCGAAAAATGGCCCCGTAGATTTTGCAGAAGGAAAAACTGATGATATCTGGCTTCTATAATACTCACCCTGGCCATCTTCAGTTGTTACATCTGTTCCTATTTCCTTGCCTATCTCAAAGAAACAGAATGGAATTGATTTACCATTGTTTATTGCTGCAGACGCAGAAGGAAAAGTAGTCTCTACATAAGTTTTCAGTGACGGGCCATCTTTGAAGGTATTGATGGCTGCAATAAAACGATTATTAAAGACATCATCAGAAACTCCATTGTTTTTTAAAGCAGTTTTAAGTTCCTGAAGCTTGACGATACCCTCGGTAGTCCCGCCAAACAGACCAAAACAGAGAGGACACGTAATGGCAATTCTCTCACTGTCAGCTATGCCTGCTCTATCTTCAGCATTTATTAACTTAGCTATAGTTTTTGCAGCCAGTTCTATTGTCTGACCATTCTCTCCGAGCTCCGGTTCATTTCCAACACACCACATTATAACTGCAGTATTTCTTTTCCCGCCGGGATATACTTCATTTACAAAATTTGTTAACCACGTGTTTGCATTGTTGTTATTTATATTCCCGACAAACCAGGCAGATACCGAGTAGGCAATAGAAATTCCTTTCCTGTTACAATAGTTCATAAAGTTAGTATGGTTACGTCCCGAACCTGGCTGGTTCAGATCATACATATGGAGGAAGTTAACGCCTACTTTCGCAAAGTTACCAATATCATCTCTGCCATCAGAGCCCCATAATTTATTGAAACCGTCATTGCAGAAATCGGAATCGTTATATATACCAGCCATGCCGGGCCTGTAGTCATGGGGAGAAGGTTTGTAGCAAATACCTTTCAGGGGGCTTTTATCTGCAACACGTTGAATTGCCACAGAATATAAGCCTCCCACACCTCCTGGCGTACCTATGAGTATATAATGATTAATCTCTCCTGCTGTTGCAACTGCATCTGTCACGGTTGTAAAGTAATAACCGTTTTTCGTTGCAGAGATTGTAGAGGCTTCACCGGTTCTTACATCGTAAAAGCAGGCTATCCCTTTTGCAAAGGTTACCAGTGCAGACCAGTCTATTGTTCCGTTATTATTTAAATATCCTCGGGACTGATAAACTACAGGTGCTCCGTCTTTATTGGATACAAGCTGTACTGATACACTGCCCATAGGATCAAACTGGGCAGTCATATCTTTTCCGAGTGTGCCTTCTGTTACAACGGAATCCATTGTTGATACCATTATATATCCTGTATTTGCATTATAGGGGTGGTCTGAGCCCATAACGGCATTCCATTCGTCGTACCTCACCATAATGACATTCACTGTCGAATATATTTGAGAGTTGCTGGCGTTAAATATGGTGTTTACCTTTACATAACCGTCTTTAGTAGCTGTAAGTTTATATCTACCTGCTGAAATATTGGGGAAAGAATATTTTCCGCTGGAATCGGTCTGAACTGTGTATATAACCGATCCGGCTATTCCCAGTCCATAGGTTTCAAGACTGCATGTTGCCCCTCCCACTGGTTGTGCCTGTGAATTCGTTACGACTCCTTTAACTGTAAAGGTTGTTGGAGTAGGAGTGGTAACAGGTTGCACTGTAGAGTCAGAACCGCAACTGCTCAGAGTAAAAATACACACAAGAACGAATAAAACTATTAAGTGATAATTTTTTATTTTCATAAATATTCCTCTCTTTTTTTAGATTTTCCCCTGCCGGTACCATATTACACTCTTTCCCGTCAGAGGATTTATATTTTTTATTGACCTGAGCATAAGCATGCAATAAAGGTCTTCCTCCCGTCACGGGTCACGCGTTACGCGTCACGCTACTAATTGGTAAGAACAAGTAAAAATTTCACATTCGGGTTATTTGTAGAACCTGTAGCCACGTAGGAATATATCTCACCATTCTCTTCATTATCTTTAATAGTAAACTGGTCAGATGTTGCTCCCCATGCGACTACATTTGTTCCTGACCAGTTGACAGCTTTGAACCGCATAATATGAATATCTGTACCATATACATCATACAGTGCAAGAGGATTTGATTTAGTATTTTTCCATACAGCTTTTGGCACCCATGTGCCTTTACCGTCAGTCGCCTTTATCCACTTACAGGTTGATTTATCCACATCTAACTCTTTCCACTCATAACTGATATTAAATACTTCCTGATATCCTTTACTATCGTTAAGATCAACATAATAGTGAACCGTATACATCTTATTCTCGAATTTGCTTTTTGCCACTCTGTTTACAAGGAAACTGTTTGCATGTTTCAAATTACATGTATATTTGCTTCCGCTGGATTTATCTGAATTACGGCCTCCGAACATATAAGGTTTGTTCGCCTGTCCCCCTGGTTCAGCATTATTTTCACCCTTATCCCACTGAATTGTCTGGAGAGGGCTGTCGCCTTTAAATCCAAGCCAGTTGTCTGTTTCTCTCGAACTTAATCCTGCATTGTCCTGAATAAGATAATTCTTTGCCATAGTTATTACTCCGGCACTGTTCGGGAAAAATACATTGTTTGTATAATAAGCTTCATTTCCCGGATAGGAGGTGATAACTCCGGAAATCACAGAATCTGTATGATTTATAAGTGTATAATTCTGATTTTCCCAGCTCTGTATAACGAGAGGGTACATATTAGAGTTATCATAGACAGGTAACTCAATACCTCCTTTGTTTCTTCTGACGAATAGATCAGACGTATGGCTGTTAAGATCCCATACGCCGGCCCTTGTGTATTTTCGGAGAAGGTTTCTTTGAAATCCCGGAGCGGGAGCGATTGGAATAAAGGTACCTTTCTTCAGCCATAATGCAGGATTTGGACAATAACTGTAATCCTTGATACCGGTTAATTCAGTATTGGGATCCAGACTGGCAGTTTCCATAATATGGTTCTTTACATTGGATCTCAGAGTGGCCGAGTCGCCGGAACCGGTTGTCATATCACTGTTAACACCCCTCCAGTCAATATTGAAGGTAATAGATCTTGCATCAAAGGCCCATCCGAAGGGAAACATATGGTTTATTATTGTACCTGTACCCTGGCCGTTTACATAATCTGTCACAAGGGCTACATTATCTGTTATGCCCGGTAAATAGGGAATATAATATTCGAAACCTGCCTCATTGTTTACAAGATATACTTTCTGGTTTGGATCCCAGGCACTTGCAGTTGTTTCTCCCTGCTTAACGCTTTCTTTCCCGTTATTGATTTTCCCTGAACCAGCTGCCATATATCCGTCAACACGTCCTGACATGGCAGGGTCGAAATATTCTTTACCGGGATCGGCTGTGGTATAGGCATATTTTACGGTCATAATCTCGGGAATAGATGCATATACTGTATAGGGTTGATTGTTAAAGGTTATACTATCACCGATGGAAAGCTTTTTTCTGATGTAGTTAATGCCGTCAACTGTTTTCGTGTCTGCATAGACTGCAGGGTTGCTCTGAAGACTTCCGTCCTGATTATATATACCCTGTTTTTGAAAAGCAGAAGATGACATAGGGGGAAGATCCAGTGTATCTCCTCCTATACCACCTGTCCCGCTGACGAGAATATAATGGTTTATTTCGCCTGCTACCGCTACGGCGTCTGTCTCGGTTTTTGTCTGGAATTCAGTAACTTTCTGAGCGGTGATTGTGCAGGTCTCACCTGTTTTAACATTGTGAAAATTTGCTATTCCTCTGTCATATGTCACCTCTGCAGGCCAGTCCACTGTCCCGTCATTCTTTAAAAACCCTTTGTCCTCGTAAACAGAGGGAGCACCGTCTTTATTGGATATTATTTCTACGGAAATACCGGCAAGGGATGGGTTTATTTCATAACTCCCTGTCGATACCATCACATATCCCGTATTGGGATCATAGGGGTAAGAACCCATGACTGACGGCCATTCGTTAATACTTATCATAATGATATTGAGTGTGTTTTTAACAGATGTAAGGTCAGAGGGGTAAAATATGGTATTTACCTTTACATATCCGTCTTTACTGCTAACAAGTTTATATCTTCCCGAAGGGATGCCGGAGAAGGAATAGTTTCCGTTAGAATCGGTCTGAGTGGTATATATAGCCGATTCTGTTATTGATGTGCCGTAATTTGAAAGTGCACAGTTTACTCCTCCTATGGGCAGGGATTGTGAGTTTGTTATGACTCCCTTTACCGTATAGGTAACAGGAGTGGGGGTAGTAACAGGCTGGACTGTAGAGTCAGAACCGCAGTTATTCAAAGAAAAAATACACAAAAAAAAGAGAAAACACCAGATAATTACACTTTTTTTCTCTCTCATACTTATAACACTCTCCTTTTGTAATTTTTAATTGTTTATTTGTATGATTTTTTACTTTTTTATATTGTTTTGCTTTATTCTCCTTTCTTCTTATTATTACTACAGATCTGGAGTTTTTACTTTTTCCTGTGATTTTCTAAGAGCTTCTTTTTCATAATCCTTATAACATTCGTCGGAAAGAAATTTTTTACCTTTTATTTCTATGGATTTTTTATCAGATAATTTCTTATAACATCATTATAGTTAGTTTCATAACTTATTAGAAATTAAGTGCTTCGTGACGCGTAACGCGTCACGCGTGACGCGAGGATTATCTGTAATTTGTTGTGAACTACACTATAATGAACTCGTAATGCGTAAAGCGTAATGCGTGATGCGTGATTAAACCCGTCACGCGTTACGCGTTACGCGTCACGATCTAATAACTTATGAAATACACTATCATTATAATAATAAATGTGTAAAAAAAATTTTTAATTTGTAAAGAAGTGTAAATCTGATATAATATATAAAATTTATTTTCAGCGAGGAGATTTTTCATGGACAGTATATATTACCCTCTGAATATTATAAAAGATATAGTTTCTTCAGATAAATTGCCGCATATTGATAACATGAACGATAAAGGAGAAAGACCTTATTACCCTCTTACATCACAGCAGAAACCTGTATTTATAGTAGAACAGATGGGAAATATAGGACTTTCCAATAATAATCCCCTCCTTCTCTCTATAGAAGGGAACCTGGATATTTCCAGGTTAAGTAAGGCAATTCAGACTCTTGTAGACAGACATGAAGCCCTGAGGATTACCTTTGATATGATTGACGGATTGCCTGTTCAGATTATCAATAAGAGAATAAAATTAAAGAAAACCTATAGAAAAACAGAGGATGATATAGAGAGTATAAAGGCGGAACATGTAAAACCTTTTGATATATTTAAAGGCCCTCTTTTCCGCGTTGAACTTTTAAATGTATCTCCTGAAAAACATTTTCTTTTTCTGGATTTTCACAGTCTCATCCTTGACGGTATTTCACTCAATATACTTCTTGAAGAACTTATGGATATTTATAATGGTAAAGAACTGAAAGAAATTACTGTTAAATACAGTGATTTTCTTATGTGGCATGAAGAATTACAGGGGAGTGAATATCTTAAAGAAAAAGAAACATACTGGATGAATGTATTTTCAGATGAAGTGCCTGTACTTGATTTGCTTACCGATTATTCCAGAAAACTGGGGCTAGGTTTTACGGGAAAGAGATATTATTTTACTCTTCGTCCCTCCTTATCCCGTGATTTGAGACATATTTCTCACGAGATAAATATTCCTTTATATACAGTATTACTTGCATCTTTTAATATTCTTCTTGCAAAATATGTATCCAGTGATGATATAATCACAGGTTTCCCTGTTACAGGTAGAAAACCCGGAATCGAAGGTCTTGCAGGTCTTTTTGTTAACACTATTCCTTTAAGAAATTTCCCGAAAGACGAAAAAACTTTCAGAGATTTTTCCGCAGAAGTCCATGAAAATCTTATAAAATCTTTTGAAAACCAGGATTACCAGATGGATTATCTTGTGGAAAAATTAAACCTTGAAAGAGAAACAGGCAGAAATCCTCTTTTTGATGTTGTATTTGCAGTTCAGCACATTGATGATTTTTCTCCTCACATTGACGGACTGAAGATAAATATTATCCCCGGAAAAATAGAAGGTGTGAATTTTGATCTTACCCTTGTTACAGAAGAAAAAGGAGAAGATATCAGTTTTTATATAGAATACAGAACTGCTATCTTTAAAGAAGAAACTGTTAAAAACATGTCAGAACATTTTGTCTGCCTTCTTGAACATATAGTAAAAAATCCTGACAGTAAATTGAAAAATTTAAATATTCTTCCGGAAGAAGAATATAAGAAAATATTCTATGATTTTAATAAAACTGAAATGGATTTTGATAAAAACAGGACAGTAATAGAACTTTTTGAAGAAGAAGCAGAAAAAAATCCCGGGAATATTGCCCTTGTTTATAAAGATAAAAAACTTACATACAGGGAATTAAACGACATGGCAAATCAACTGGCACGATTGCTTCGCTCTAAAGGCATAAAACCTGATGATATAACAGGTATCCTGGCAGAACCTTCCCTTGAAATGATTGTAGGAACCATGGGTATTATAAAATCAGGTGCTGCCTATATGCCAGTAGATTTTAAATATCCACCTGAGAGGGTTAAATATATGCTGGAAGACAGCAAATCGTCTGTCATTTTAACAAAGAAGCATTTTCGCGTACATTTAAAGGATTTTTCAGGAGAGATAATAGAACTGGATGATATCAATCTTTATACAGGTGAAGCGTCCAATCCTCCTGTAATTACAAAACCTCACAATCTTGCCTATATTATATATACATCAGGTTCTACGGGAAAGCCAAAGGGTGTTATGATTGAACATGGTTCTCTTCTTAACCTGTCTCTCTGGCAGGCTCACAGTATAGATCTTACACGTGACGACAGATCTACAAAATATGCAGGTTTTGGTTTTGATGTTTCCATAGCGGAGATATTTGCCACATTTGTAACAGGTGCATCTCTTTATGTAATAGGTGACGATATACGTATGTCTTTAAAAGACCTGAATGAATATTTTGAAAGCAGCCGTATAAATAAAATATTTCTGCCAACACAGTTCAGTGAACATTTTATGGAACTTGTAGATAACAGGTCTTTATCTATAGTCGACGTGGCAGGGGAAAAACTGAAACATTATAAAAAAAGAAATTACCGGGTTCTTAATAAATACGGCCCCACCGAATATACTGTTTATACGACATGTTTTGATGTAGATAAATTTTATGATAATATTCCTATCGGTAAGCCTGTATGGAATACGAAAATCTTTATAGTGGATAAATATAACAGATTACAGCCTGTCGGAGTTGCGGGAGAACTCTGTATAGCAGGTGCAGGTCTTGCGAGAGGTTATTTGAATGCTCCTGCCCTTACGTCAGAGAAATTTGTAGAAAACCCTTTTATACCGGGAGAGAAAATGTACCGTACAGGAGACCTTGCAAGATGGCTTCCTGACGGAAACATTGAATATCTCGGCAGAATGGATCAGCAGGTTAAAATAAGAGGTTTTAGAATTGAACTCGGTGAAATAAAAGAGGAATTATTAAAAATCGAGTCAATAAAGGAAGCTGCAGTCATAGACAGGGACGATGATGGAGGTAATAAATATCTCTGTGCCTATTTTGCTTCAGAGGAAAAATTAGATATAGAAGAAATAAAAGAGATTCTTTCTAAAGAACTGCCCGAATACATGATACCTGCCCATATAATTCAGCTTGAAAAAATCCCTCTGAATGCCAACGGGAAACTTGATAGAAAAGCTCTTCCTGCCCCTGATGCTCATCTTGCAGGCGAATACGTTGCACCTGTCCATGATAAGGAAAAAAAGATTGCCGAAGTCTGGCAGACAGTACTCGGTATAAAAAAGATCGGCATGAATGATAATTTCTTTTTTCTCGGAGGTCATTCTCTTAAAGCAGTAACGGCTGTGGCAAAACTTCAGACAGATTTTGAAATTACGGTAAATGACATTTTTAAGTATAAGACTGCAGGAGAACTTGCAAAACACATAAAAGAGAGAAAAGACTATCTCAGGACAAAATTACAGAGCCTCAAAGAAAATCTTTCCGAGAAACAGATAAAAAAATATGAACATTTAGATCTTACTCAGAGGTGTAATTACAGGAATATACTTCTTACAGGTGTTACAGGCTATATAGGAATACATTTATTTATGGAACTCCTTAAAGAAACAGAAAGTGCTGTCTATCTTATAATAAGGGGAAATAATGACGAAGAAGCTGAAAAAAGACTCTATGATAAGGTGAAATATTATTTCCCCGAAGATTTTAAAGAAGATTATAAAGAAAGAATTCATGTTTTAAAAGGAGAACTCTCTCTGGAAAGGCTGGGATTGACAGATGAGGCTTATAAGTATCTGGCTGAGGAAATAGACTGCATTATTCATTCTGCGGCAAATGTGAGGCATTACGGCCATTATGAAGATTTTTTAAAGAATAATGTGACTGTAACAAAAAATATTATTGATTTTGCTAAAAAAGGAAAGCAGAAGGATTTACACCATATATCAACTATTTCTGTTGCAGAAGGGCATGTGAAGGGAAAAAACAAGGTATTTTTTACAGAAGAAGACTTTGATATAGGGCAGACTGTAGAAACTTTTTACGGTCAGACAAAATTTCAGGCGGAAAAACTGGTTATGAATGCAAGAGATGAAGGACTCAATGCAAATATTTACAGAATAGGCACTGCAGTTTTTCATTCTAAAACAGGCATGTTCCAGCAAAATATTGAAGAAAATGCTTTTTATTCCATGGTGAAATCCTATATCAAACTGGGAGTAATGCCACATACGGAAGAAATAGATTTTACCTATGTAGACTGTGCTGTGAAAGCAATATGTCTTTTATATGACAGGAAAAATCTTCTGAATGAAACATTCCACATTACAAATAATAAGAAAATAAATCTTTCTTCTGCTTTAACAGAAGCTATGTTAAATATTGATATATGTCCGTCAGGGAAATTTATTGATTATCTTTATGAAAATTATGATAATCCTCTGTTCAAAACTTCTATAGAAAACATTATGCTTCACAAAGGGTGGCTCAGCAGTGAAGAAATAAATATAGAAATTCTGTCACTTAAAACCGATGTAATACTGGCGAAACTGGACTTTCAATGGCCTGTTCTGGATGTGACAAAGATGAAACCTGTGATTACGAGAGCTCTTTCTGACAGGATAAATCTTCTCAAAGAGATTCCTCTTTTCTCCGGACTTTCCGAAGAAGACCTTGTCGTATTTGCCGGACTGGCAAAAGAGGAATATTATTATGATGAAACCGATATACTGTGGGAAGGCGATGTGGACAGAAATTTCTATATTATTGTTGATGGTTTTGTAGAACTTATGAAATATTCAAAGGCCGGATGGCTCGGAACCCTCAGGGTAATGGGCCCTGCCAGTTTCTTCGGTGAATGTAATATATGGGATGAAAGCCCATCCTGCATTACAGCAGAAGTATTTATGGGCGATGCCCATATCATGTCTTTTAAAGGCGATGATTTTATAAAACTTCTGGAAAAATATCCAGCATTTTCCGTTTCTTTCATAAATGCAGTAACAGATAAGGTGAAAAAGCTCGAAAGTATAATGATAGAGTTCGGGTAGGTCAGTGAAAAGTGAAAGGTGAAAAGTGAAAAGAAGTAAATCTTTTACTTTTCACTTTTCACTACTCACTTTTCACTAATTTTGATGTTATCATATGTTTTTCTCCCAGGTATTTGACACTCATTACAGTAATATCATCTGACTGAGGGATACCTTCTGAGAATTTTTTTACTTCCTCAATTACTTTTTTAACAGATTTTTCCGGTGAAAAATCTTCAATATCTGTCAGTATATCTTCAAGCCTTTTATCTGAAAATATCTCTCCTTCTTTATTAAATGCTTCTGTTACTCCGTCTGTATAAAGGAATATACCGTCACCTATATCGAGCGTAAGGGTTTTATAATCTACTCCGCTGAAAGCACCGAGAGCAGGGCCGTTAACCGTTTCAAGTCTTTTTAAGGTGCCGTCGTTTTTAATAATATAAGACGGATTATGGCCGGCATTACAGTAATGAAGTTCCCCTGTTTTCGTATCCAGTACGCCGTAAAACATAGTAATAAACATATTCATATAATCCTCACTGCATATGAGTTCATTTACATGTCTGAGACACTCTCCAGGTTCGTGGTCTTTCATGGCAGTAGAAGTTGCTTTCAGAAAAGAACGGCTTATTGCTACGAAAAGTGCTGCAGGAACACCTTTCCCCGATGCGTCTCCTATTACAAATCCAAGGCGGTGATCGTCTATAAAGGCGAAATCATAAAAATCTCCTCCTACCTCCAGGGCTGGTATGATATTTGCAAATATGTCTATTTCTTTTCTTTCAGGGAAGGCCGGGAAGGTTTGAGGTATTATAGACATTTGAATTCTGCTTGCCACCTTTATTTCATTTGCTATTCTTTCTTTTTCTGCAGTAACTTTTTCATTTTCTTCTATGTACTTTTTCAGATCGTCTATCATTTTATTAAAAGATAATGCAAGGGTTTTTACTTCATAAGTAGATGTTGTTATAGCTATTTTCTGGTCAAGCTCTCCTTTTGCCACTCTGTTAACAAATTCTGCCAGATGTGCTACGGGACGGGTAATGGAATTTGACAGGAGAATTATAATTATCAACAGAAGAGTAAGTCCTATTATACCTGATAAAATCTTGTGATTTCTCACAGCAGTCACTTCTTCCATTATTTCGTCATAGGGGTAAACAAAACCTATGCAGAAGTTTCCGTTCCTTATGGGATATAGATGAATCCATGAGTCTTCTCCGCCGTAAGGATCATTGATTCTTACAAAAGTATATAATTTTTCCGCAACACCTGTACGGCTGTCCTTCCTTAAAAATACATAATCCATCCAGTTGATTCTGTCCTGTCCGATAATTATATCAATGTCTCTGTCTCTAATACCAAGTTTGTCCAGTTCTTTTATCAGCTCTTCTTCCGAAAAAGTCCTGTGTTTCAGAGAATTTATATAGTCTGAATTAAATTCATATATGTCTTTTAATTTATCTTTTACTATATTTACGGTTATGTCGTTAACAGGATAATAACCTTTTTCGTCTTTCTGACATTGATCCAGAATTTCGGTAATTTCCTGGTCGTTAAAAGTCAGATTATTAAATTTTTCTTTCAGTTCCTGCCCATATGGTTTTTCTTCTATAAATTTTATATCGGCAACATATTTGTCTTTCAGAATATTCTGTAACATAGTTCTGGCTTTATCATTGATTGCATACTGTGGTAAAGTATCCAGTATACCTCTGATCCAGTCTTTATTAAAGTCTAATACTGTCAGTTTGTTTTTCAGGTCTTCCTCTGAAATTTTCCCGTCTCCAATTAATTCTATTGCTTTTATAACGGGGTCATATCTGTCGTTCAGTTTCTTTAACAATATATCTCTGGATTTATTATCGATAAAACATTCTTTATTCTTATCTTTTTTCAGTTGCCCCAGTATTTCTTCAATTATTTCTCTGTCAATATCTATAATAGTAAATTTTTCTGTCAGTTCTTCTTCAGATATTTTTCCGTCTTCAAGTGATTCAATAGCTTTTTTTATGGAAGTATATATATCTGTTACTTTATTTATCAATATGCTTTTAGACGTATCGTTCATTATAAACTGTGCTATGCCCTCTCTGGCAAAGAGAGCTAAAATATATGTAATTTGACTTTTAAGCCCCAGTTTTTTTAATTCCCCTGTAAGTTCTTTTTTTGATATTCTTCTGTTCTCTATGAGAAGTTCTATAGATTTGATTTTATCAAGAGACATAGTTCCTTTTAACGTATCCAGCGTATTATCATTGAGTAGAAACCATGGCATTTCTTTTTTTTCGGAATAAGAGATAATATGTTCAATGTCCTCACCGGTAAAGCCTGAAGTGGTTAATATTTCCGTCAGATGTTTTCTGGAAAATTTTTTATTGATCAATGATCTCATAATATTTAATTTATCATGAGCAATTGTTAATTTACCTAAAGTTGTCTGGTTTATTATATACCATAGATATGGCTCTGTTGAATTTTGCTCTGCCAGTTCTTTTTCTTTTGCTATAGTCATTTGAATGAACATTTTACTTGCAAGAGAATTTTTATTGAATTTATCATTATTAATTTTAGATATATTATTAAGAATTTTAACTGCAGGAGTGGTGGCAGAATTTTCACCGGTAAATATCATAACGATCTCTTTATCATTGAAAGACATTTTCTTAAGTGTCTCTGCCAGGTCTGATTGAACAAACCTCTTCTTTTTTAATCCTTCCAGAGCTTTTAATTTTTTTTCCGAAATCTTCCCTTTCATCAATTCTACAGTCTTATCACATATTTCAAACCAGTCCTCTGGAAAAGCAACAAGCAATCCTTTATTACTTACTATAAAAGCATAGCCGGTTTTTGCAAGGGTAATGTTATTTATTTCTTCTGTTAATTTAAGCAATGCAATATCAGACGTTGTAACACCGCTTACTCTGTTATTTATTTTAAATTTTGTCGCATATGTTACCATAAGAACATTGACACCTGTGTCCAGATAAGGATCTATCCATACCGGTGTGTCTGATTCTACAGGCAATCTGTACCAGTCCTGAGAAAAATAATCATATTCGTCATTGCCCAGTACTACAAATGCAGGTTTATTACCTCTGGGATCGCTGAAATAATAATAAGGGGCAAAGTATTTTTTATCTCTGTAGAAACTGTTTGGTTCAAAAGCAATGCATGTGCCAAGTATATAATTGTTATTCTCCAGTACGTCTTTAAGATAAGCTTCCAGAGCTTTTTCATCTTTGCTTTTTAATAAATGTTCAACAGCCCGTGCATTCATAACAGGTACAACTGCTGCTTTGGAAAATTGTTCATCAATTTTTTTTGCCTGATATCCTGCAAATGTTTCACCGATTGCCTTCAGGCTTGTCATTACCTGATATTCATTGAAATAAAAATTTATAGCCAGAATAAGTGAGAATAATAATACAGTAGTGCCCCATATATATACGATCATTTTCAATTTTAATGTTCTTTTCATTTTTATAACTCCCTATATTTTAAGGTTAAAACCCGTTTCTGCAGAAAGGTTTCTCATTCTTTCCATAATTTTATTTTTTCTTCCCCCTGTTGCCGGTACAGGTTTCCCTGATTGAATATAAACAGGTATGAGATTTATATGTGATAATTTTTCATTTTCAAATTCACATTGAAGTATTATTGTTTCTTTTGAAGCTTCATCGGACGGGTTGAACACGAAATTACCTAGACTGTAGGCAATCAGGCTGTTTTTATATGTTTCTATACCCTGAAGCACATGGGGATGAACACCTATGACCAGATCTGCTCCCATATCTACCGATTGCCTCGCCAGTTCCTTCTGTCTTCTGTCTGCATGGAACTTTTTCTCTTCTCCCCAGTGAAAATATACTACTACTATATCTGCATTCTCTTTTGCTTTTTTTATATCTTTACGGAAATAATCTCTGTTATAATCCATAGAAGCCACTGCAATACCCGGTGAATATTCAGTTGCTCCGTAGCTGTAAGGAACTATTTCGGAATATGCCAGAAAAGCTACCAGTGTGTCTTTGATTTGAATATAATAGGGACATCTGGCATCAGATATATTTTTACCTGCCCCTGTGGCTCCTCCGTTGAAACTATGGATAAAATCCACTGTGTCCAGTAATGCCTCAGCGCCATAATCCATTGAGTGATTATTGGCAAGACTCAATACATCAAAACCTGCCCTGGATAGACTTTCAGCCATTTTCAGAGAAGCTCTGAATATATATTCCCTTCCTGCAGCCACTGATGCAGGATTTTTGGCAGGGTTGGGATAGCCTCTCATACTTACGGGGCACTCCAGATTCCCCGCCGTAATATCACTCTTTTGAAGGATTTCCTCTACATACTTAAAGGGATATATTTCATCAGGGAGATAGTTTTTATCAAGCAGTATATCTCCTACAAAAGTCATAGTAAAAGTTTTTTCTTTAGAACAGACTTTAAAGACACATAATATAAGGATAAGCAATAATATAGAAAATACTCTTATTTTTTTTACCTCCATGTTAGAGATAACAGTGAAGTGAATAGTAAATAAAATCCAATTTTTTTCACTTTTCATTGTTAAACGCAATCTATCCTCGCGTTACGCGTTACGCGTCACGCGTCACGATTAAATCACATGCTCACTCTTTCACCAGTTCTGTAACTTTATCAAAGGCAGCTTTTGCTTTATAGGTTTTTCCTTTTTCAATAGAAAGCCATTCCTGTTCTGTTTTAGGGTTATAGGTGAGATTTTTCCCATTATCATCTGTACATAAAACTGTATAGGTTTCTGTTCTTTTACTTTCTCGTTCCTTTGATTTCAAATTTACTTTCGGCCATGAAGCTTTCTGGTTATTACCCTTTGCCTTTTCTGTCCTTGTAACAGTCCATTTGTCTATCTCATAGGTTACTCTCTGTTTATATAGAGGTTTTTCTTTATACACAGGCTCGTCATACTTTACTTCTTTCTCTACCGTTTCATAAACAGGTTCTTCTTTATAAACATCTTCAAAATAGCCATTTCCCATATCTTTTACACCGGTTTTGACTTTTTTTGTACCTGTTTGAACTTTTTCTTTGACAATTTTAGTTTTTATTTTTGTTCCTGTCTGGACTTTTTCATATTCATATATTTCTTTTGATCTGGATATGACATGGGCTCCGGCAGGTACATTCCCTTCCCAGGCTTTTTCTCTTATAGTTTTCAGTTTTTCTATTTCTATTGTTCTTTCCCATTTGAAACCATTGACTGTAACAGTAGTATCCTTTGCAAAAAAGGATGAGCAGCAACAGCCTATAAGCATAAAAAGGATAACACTCATCAGTAAAGCAAGACATCCCCCTTTTGCCGCTGTATGTGGAGATTTCGGAGCTTCTTTAACAGGATCTTTAGCGGGTTCCGGCTCCTGTGCCGGTTTTTCTCCGCCTTCCGGTATAAATTTTACTTCTCTCGGAGGAGATCCATCTTTACCTGCGCCACAGCCGGTACAGAAAGCTTTATCTGCACCATTGTCACCGTTACAATACTGGCAGTTCCAGTCAGGCCCGCTTTTTGCTTTTTTCAATGCTTCTTCATCTGTAACCTCCTGTGCATCTTCAGGAAGATAAAACTTTATATCTGCTCCTCTCGGTAAACCGCATGCACCGCAGTGCTTTTCCGGCCCCCTGTTTCTTTTTTGCCCGCAGGCAGGACAGTCCCATGCTCCTTCTCTTATTGCCATAAATAGTCTCCTTTCTTATGAAGCGTGACGCGTAACGCGTAACACGTGACAGGTAAAGTATGGTTACCATTTCTGTATAGCTGTCATTAACTGAAACCTATCCGAAACAATACCTTTCATGTGTGAAAATTTCGGATAAGCTCGTAACACAGGTTATCATCCCACGCGTCACGCGTCACGTAGAAAATTAGACGGCTAATTGAAAAAATCCTTCAAAGCAGCAAAAGGATTATCAGCTTTTTTAAATTCTTCGTCGTTTTTCCTGTTAATACTGGAAAGTTCTCTCCTGTTTGCCCTTCCTCCTTCTGCCATTTCTGACAGCTTCTGTTCTATATTGCATTTTTTACACACAAAAATCGTGTCACCTTTTACTTCTTTCATTTCCATTTTTCCATGACACTTTTTACATTTTTTATGGGAAAGTCGTCCCACTACTTCTTTGAATTTACAGTTTCTATCAGAACATGTATGGAGAAGTGTATCTTTTTTTGTAACAGCCAGGAGATTTTTACCGCATTCGGGACAGATTTTACTGATCATGTTACTGTGTTTATAAGAGTTTTCTGCATGGAGTGTTTCTTTTACCAACCTTTCCGTATTGAAAACTATATCCTGCATAAAATCTTTTCTCTGTTTTTTTCCTTTTGTTATATCTTCAAGCTCTTTTTCCCATTTTGACGTAAGTTCAGGACTTCTGAGATCTGTGACTACTATATCTACAATCTGTTTACCTTTCTCCGTTGGAATCAGGCTTTTTTCATGCCTTTCTACATAATTTACATTTATGAGTTTTTCTATTATTTCCGCTCTTGTAGCAGGTGTGCCGAGACAGTGTTTTTCCATTTCCGTAAGGAGTGTTCCTTCCGTATGGCGCGGTGGTGGTTCTGTATGACTGCTTTTCAATTCCAGCCTGACTTTATCGAATTTCTGACCTTCTTTCAGTTCGGGAAGACTTTTTTCTCCGTCTGACCTGTCTTCTACCTTTTTCCATCCTGTGTCTGTTACAGTTCTCCCTGATGCAGTGAAATTTTCTCCGTCAATGTCCAGGGTAACTTTTACCTGTTCATATTTAAAAGGAGGATAGAAATTTTCTATAAATCTTTTTACTATCAGATTATAAATCTTCATTTCTTCCTGTGTTAAATTACCTGTCTGCGCTTTTTCTTCAGTAGGTAAAAGGGCATGATGATCCGTAACTTTACTGTTATTTACCGATGATTTATTTACCGACATTTTATTCTTTATTATTTCGGAAACATAATTTTTATAATCCCATGGGAGGGAATTTAATCTCTGGTTCAGTGTGGGAACTATATCATCTGTAATATACCGTGAATCTGTCCTGGGATATGTAACAAGTTTATGATATTCATAAAGAGACTGCAATGATTTAAGGGTTTTCTGTGCAGTAAATCCGTATCTCCTGTTTGCCTCTCTCTGAAGTTCCGTAAGATCATAAAATAGAGGAGCATTTTCATTTTTTTCTTTTTTTACGACACTTTTTACTGTTGCAGCTTTGCCTGAAAGTTTTGCTTTCAAATTGTCTGCTTCAGTTTTATCAAATATTCTGGCATTATTATTTTTATCCGCATATTGTGCGGTAAAGCCTACCGCAGAGGCTTCAAGAGTCCAGAAGGGAACAGGTCTGAAATTTCTTATTTCCTGTTCTCTTTTTACCATCATTGAAAGGGTCGGAGTCTGAACCCTTCCGGCAGAGAGCTGGTCATTATATTTTATGGTGAGAGCTCTGGTGACATTCAGTCCTATGAGCCAGTCCGCTTCACTTCTGCATTTTGCCGCATTGAAGAGATTGTCATATTCTCTTCCGGGCTTTAATCTGGAGAATCCTTCTTTTATTGCCTGTCTGGTAAGGGAAGAAATCCATAATCTCTTAAAAGGTTTCTTCCAGTGTATGTGTTCCATAATAAGCCTTGCCACAAGCTCTCCTTCTCTTCCCGCATCTGTGGCAATAATGAGTTCGTTTATATCACTTCTCTTTGCGATTTCTTTGATATTATAGAACTGTTTTTTTGATCCCGGAATTATTTTTGTTTCCAGTTTTTCCGGTATCATAGGGAGTGTGTCAACTGTCCAGCTTTTATATTTATCTCCGTAATCTTCCGGTGTTTTAAGTGTCACAAGATGTCCGAGAGCCCATGTTATAATATATTGAGAACCTTCAAAATAGCCGTTCCCTTTTGTGTTACATCCCAGTGTGTGGGCTATTTCCTTTGCAACAGAAGGTTTCTCTGCCAGTACTAAAGATTTCATAATTATCTACCTTTCCAAAAATATATTACCTGTATTTTAATTTGTTTATTCTCATAAAGCAATAGGTTTTATAGTTAGTTTCATAACTATCCATAATTACTGAGGTGAGCATAAATAATAAATATATGCTCTCGTGACGCGTAACGCGTAACGCGTGACGGGAGGAAGACCTTTATTAAATGCTTATGCTCAGGTCAGTAAGAAGGAGTGAAAAGTGATTAGTGAAAAGTGAATAGTGAATTCTCTTTCAAACCGGATAGTAATCTATAATTTTTTTCTTATAAAAAAATGACCCCCCTTTATTTTTTTTGTGATATATTAAAATTTAGAGGTGATTTTTGTGCAAAAAACAGGAACTGTACTGAATAATATCTACAGAGTTGTAACATTGTTGGGTAAAGGTTCTATGGGTAATGTTTATCTTGTTGAAAGAATAAAGGACGATAAAAAATTCGTCATAAAAGAACTCATTTTTACGGAATCAGTGGGAATCGAACCAGATACGGCAAGGGAAATTTTCTTCCGAGAGGCTGAATTTATGGTTAAATTCGACCACAGAGGTCTCCCTAAAATGTATGGAATTTTTTCTCAGGAAGAAAAAGATTATCTTGTAATGGACTATATTGAAGGAAAAACACTTGAGGAAATAATCAGTAATGAAACAATTGAAAAAGACAAAGCTATAAAATGGACTGTGGAACTGGCTGAAATTCTGGATTATCTTCATAACTCATTTCATAAACCAATTGTTTACAGGGACTTAAAACCTTCTAATATTATTATAACACCGGAGGGAAAGGCAACACTGGTAGATTTCGGAATAGCCCGTTATTATAATCCCGATAAAAATACCGATACCTTCAGTTACGGTTCTCCCGGTTATGCAGCACCTGAACAGTACAAAGGGAGAGGTCAGTCAACACCACAGTCAGACGTCTTCGGCCTGGGAGTAATACTGTTTCAGATGCTTACCGGATATGGTCCGAGTATAAAACCTTTCACATTTCCTCCTATGGAACTATCGGATAAAAAACTTGTACACATTGTAATGAAAGCAATAGAATTGGATCCTCTTAAAAGATATATCAGTATAGTAGAATTTAAAGAAGGTCTGGAAAAATATTCCGGTAAATACGAATCTCCTTTTAAAAAATCTCCTTCTGCCGGCATAACAATAGTTTCTAAAATAATGATTGCCCTGGCGTCTATAGCAATACTTACAGGAAACGCTTTACTGTTCTTCAATAATCCTCCTATGCCCTTTATGGCAAATATTCTCCTGTCCATCTTTATAGCCTTTATAGCCTTTATCCTCTGGGGTATAGTAAACTTCTTTATCAATGCAAAAAAGAAAAAGATAAATGAATATCCCCTTCTTACAAGGATAATATTTTTAACAACTATTATTATTATGGCTATTGGTAACGGATTATTAATTATAGGATCTGCACGAAGCATAAACAAAGGATTTTTATTAATTAGTCTTGTCTCCCTTATTCTGAACAATATAATTATTATTATCTGCGCTTTTATGATATGGCTTTTTTTAAAAGGCATTGTTTATACATTTAAAAGTATAACAGACACTTACTCATGCAGCGATTACAGTGAATCTTATTATTATAGATATGTAAATAAAATACTTATAATTCCTGTATCCGTTATTCTGGCATATATTGCTCATTTATATATGCTCTCACCACTGGCAATTTTAGGGGCAAAAGGTCTTCCTATGGCTTTAAAGCATAGTCGAAGGATGTTCAATGGAGATCCTTATATATTTATAGGTTTTTTAATTGCTCTTTCCGTTATTTTATCTCCCTATAGCTGGTCGATTTTGCATTTAATTTATTCATTTTTCCATCGCTTTTTCCGTGTCCCTGAAGACAGGAGAGAAAACACAGGATTTAAGCCGGTAGCAATCGGAGTCTTTCTTTTTTATAGTCTTGCTTGCTTTGTTTTTATACCAAATTTTGGAAGAGCAAGAGCATCAGGACAGTTTGCCGCCTGTGAAAGTAATTTGAAAAATATTGCTACGGCCCTTGAGATGTATGCAACTGATAACGAAGGATATTATCCTCCTTCACTTGAGTATCTCACTAAAGGGGATAAAAATGGAGATGTCTATATTGGTAACAGAGTAAAAGCAATGCCGGAATGTCCTGTATCTTTAACGGGCTATAAATATGTCTTCAGTTCAAAGCCCAATAATTTTACATTATGTTGTGGCGTGGAAAATTCCCATAGTGCCATTGGATGTCCTGAAGGATGCTGGCCCCAGTATACACCTGGAAGAGGACTAGAATATAAGTAATAGACATCTGCAGATGAAGCTGCTGAGGTAAGCATAAATAATACAGATATGCTCTCGTGACGCGTTACGCGTAACGGGAAGAAACTTTTTATTTGAAAAATTAACAAAAATTTAACATATTAATTCCCAAATAAATTAAATTTTATACTATAATAAAATAGTGGGGATTTATTATCTATTTCCAGAGGGGAATTATGCCATGAATATAAACAGAATAAATTATACAAAAAACGAATATGATGTAAAAACATCAAAAAAGAAACCAGAAGAACATTCTCTGTCTGTAAAAGATTCCGTTACTATATCTTCCAATGAGCCGGCAAAAGAAGATTTCCTTACTTTAAAGAATAAATCTTCTACTCCTCTTTTCGTTACCCTCGATATAGAAGGACATAAGACAGAAAAACATATAATGGGAACTGTTACCGATAAAGAAATTGTTCTTTCCATGAAACATACGAATGATATTCATGGCAATATGGCTCCTGTATCTACTCTTATAAAGCCGGATGAATTCTGGGTTGATGCAGGTGATGCATCACAGGGTTACAGATTTCATTCCATAGTCTCAGGAGGCAGAGAAGAGATAGATCTTATGAATAACAGAGACTGTGATATTGCCATAACAGGCAATCATTTTTATGATGACGGAGGATTTGAACTGGGAAAAGCTCTTATAGGAAGGGCTGATTTCCCCATACTTGGAGCAAATACAAAAGGACTTGCACCATATGGGACAGCCGAGATAGAAGGTATAAAGATTGCCTTTATAGGTGTGAGGACACCTGATAAGAAAGATCTTATGGTAGATCCGAGTAAAGTAAAAGATTTAATCCTTACAGACCCTCTGGAAGCTGTTAAAAAATCTGTAGAAGAAGTGAAATCAAAGGGCATTAAAAATATCATACTTCTTTCTCACCTGGGCCTTGAACCGAATGAAGCACATAAAGATATTATATCCGATAAAGATATTGCCAGGCAGGTTCCCGGCATAGATCTTATTATAGGAGGCCATACCCATACGCCTACAAAAGAAAAAGTGGAAGTGAACGGCACAAGGATCGTCCATGCCGGCATAGGCGCCCATACGGATGTAAATACAGATGATTTATATTTAGGCGATCTGTCTTTAATATTTGACAGGGGGACAGGGAAAATTGTTTCTATAGATCATAAATTGATTCCAGTAGACAGAAAAGCACCTCTTGATGAAGATGTAAAAACTATAAAAGATAAATATGTTATGGAAGAAAATACACTTCTTTCGGAAAAACTGGGGTTTTTAAATAAAAAATTAATTCATGACATAAAAACGCCAACAGATTCTACTCTTGGCAATCTGGTGACAGATGCCATAAGGGAGGAAACTCAGGCTGATATTGCACTTCTTGACAGTAATTTTTTTGCTACAGACAGAAAGAATCCGCTTCCCAGTGTTCTCCCTGAAGGTGAGATTACAATGAAAGATCTCACGGAAGCCAGTCTCTGGATGGGAAAATCTCTTGATGCATCGGTAGAAACATGGAATGTGACAGGAGAAACAATAAAGAAACTTCTGGAAGACGGTGTGAGTAAATTACTGGGGCCTAAAAAAACACAGGGTCTCTACCAGGTTTCCGGATTGAATATGACCTATGACCCGAAGAAACCCGAAGGGGAGAGGGTTTCAGATGTTTTTGTGGGAGATAAATCTCTTGAGGCAGGTAAAAATTATAAACTTGCCACTTCCTATATTCTGGGCAACTGGAATCCTCTTATGGCCGGAAGAGATGAAGGATCTGTAGAAGACGGAAGAAAAATAAGACTTATTGTGGCAGATTATATCAGGGATAAAGTTCAGATTAATTCTGTGGAAGAGGGAAGAATTAAAACTGCCCGTGCATAAATCTGATTCATGACTTCTGAATTCAATGGATTTTTATGGTATAGCAATTCCTGGAATAGATACCTTATCCACATGCCCATCCGAAAGCAAGTCTGTCTTTATGTTCTTTACACTGTGTTATATGACCGCAGCCAACATCGCCGAATATATAGGGGATATTTATTTCTGAATCCAGTTGAAAGATCAATCTCATTCTTTTATTACATAGAGGACAGGAAGGATATTCTATATTCTGTATCCATAGAGGCCAACCTCCCAGTTTATCTCCAGGTAAAGATGATGCAAGATTGTTGTTCAATAACTCATAGAGCAAATCTTGTTCATATTTTTTCAGAGGAAGTCCTTCATTATCCTGTAATTCCATAAATTCTTCAGGAGAAGGCAGATCTTCCCGCTTTTCCCAGCCTGTAATTAATTTTGCAGGGAAATATTCCATTAGAGGGATTTTTAATTTTTCCCCTTCGTCATCACAGTCTATAATTCTGACTATTACACTTTTTGCAAATGGAACATAGGCCTCACATTCTGATTCACAGTTGAAAACAGTGTTTGTGCAGTAAAAAAGTTGCAAAAGACCTTTGCCGAATTCGCCTTCCAGTTCTTCTGGAAGATTGTTGAGATTGAGCTGAAGAAATAATTGAAGAGGTTCTTTACAGTTAGCACATACAGGCCATTGTTCGTTCTTACCAAGCCATGGAATGCCGGAGAATTTTGAGTCTCTAATACCTCCGTCACCGTCTTTAACAATGGGATACCAGGCAGTTTTTTTGAATTTGATAATCCTGTTTTTAAGATTTTTGATCGCTTCATCTTTATTCATATAAAAAACTCCTTCTGTTTGATAATAGTAATTTTATAGATAAAAAACCGTTTTATTTACTTCCTGATAAATCTCTTTTCCTTCTGCTTTTTATTCCATCTCCATGTGGAAATTACAGGGAAAATAGACAGGATTGAAGGAATAAAAGACATGAGTATAAGGAAAGCACCGATAAGTGCAAGAGGCGGAATTACTGTTCCGATAAGCAG
The DNA here is from genome assembly GCA_964431735.1 of uncultured Synergistia bacterium. Taxonomy (GTDB): domain Bacteria; phylum Vulcanimicrobiota; class SpSt-956; order SpSt-956; family JAKJGF01; genus CALARM01. The sequence continues at coordinate 23,965 of CAYSLJ010000101.1, forward strand.
ACCGAGAATAAAAGTAATAATACCGGTAAGAAGGAGTCCGCCTGTCCATTGCCAACCTTTTTTCTGAGAAGCAAGCCTTATGCCCCCTATGGCGCCTGTCTGACCGTTTATATATACAGGATGGTATTTGCCTTTATCATCTTTATAACAGGTGGAATATAAAGGTAACAGAAGCTGTGTCCAGTTGAGACTTTCATAGTTCCCTTTAAATGTAAAAGCCCTTATGTGCTGTGCAGAAGATGCAATCCTGCATTCTTCCGACGCTTTATTATTTATACTGTTTTTTACGTCAGGCCAGATACTTTCCGGTGTTAAATCAGGGATTCTGATGGTAATATTCAGTTTCTCATATTCTGAATATGATGTGGCACAGGTAATATCGTAATCACCTGCCATGTCTGTTAAACGTTTATGATCATCCGATGCAGGAAGATTTATATTATCATAATGACGACAGATTTCTCCGGCCCTTGGCTCCCATCTTATATTCGTTCTTATAACCTCTTTTGTATTCCAGTGGCCTCCATCAAAACTTTCCTGTGAACTTTTTACCTGATAATCAAATCCTGTTTCCCCCTTCCAGGTTCCTTTTACGTCACTGTCTACGAGCCATACAGGTCTGTACATGGGAATAAGCCTTTCCATCATTTTAGAAGAGTTGAAATCATCAGGCTTGAACCATATACCTTTTGTGAAATTTTCAATTACAGGTTTTATATCTTCTTTTGTTTTACTGAAGGGGATTATGTATTCTGGAGGTTCTTTCCTGAGTCTTGCAGGCTGGCTTTCAAGGTTCCCTTCATAACAGCAGGGGCATTTCTGATTCAGAAATTCGTTTGCTATAAGATGGGCGTGGCCGCATTTAATACACCCGGCAGAAACAAGGTGAGCACACCAGGAATTTTCAGTATTTTCTACTATTTGAACCGAAGGTAACGGTGGTCTATCCATCATGAAGCCTCCTCATTGACTGCATAATTATGTACCCATACTGAACCTGTAATGCCGAAAATAAGTAAAATAAATCCCAGAATAAGAGGAACGATGCCGACTCCGCCAAGAAATAACAGAGGCAATCCTATTAATCCAAGTAACCCTCCGGGCAACAGCATAAGGGCTATTAATGCCCACACCTGCCACCATATGACAGGTCTCTGTCCTGCCACATTCCCTGTCTGGCCGTTTACCATAACCTGATAGACTTTATTTCTGAACATATAGGCGGAAATATAGACAGGAAGGAGAATATAACGCCATTTTTCACCTGATAGATCTGCCGTCATTGTGAAATTGCGTACATGGTTCGAGCCAGTATCACTGTAGCATGCGTTCTTTGTCTTTTCTCTGATAACAGTTTTACCGTCATTCCATGCTTTTATAAGAGTTACATCATAGGCCTGAGCCTTCCACCCTGCAAGAAAATCGGGATTATATGACACAAGCTCTTTCAGATTAAAAGGATAGAGTTTTTCAAGTATGACACGACTTGTAGAGGAACTGCCGCTTATAAGGATATCGTCCATGTTAAGTGTTACATGACCATTTTTCCACTGCCAGTGTATTTCAGTTCTTGTTTTCCATTCTTTTGCATCGGAATCGTAATAGCTTTCACTTTCTTCATGTCCTACCTCTGCTTCCCATTTAGAGGACACATCTGCATCAAAGGTCCAGAAAGGCATATAAATACCGCTAAAATTCTTTACATCTGAAGAACCGGCCAGTTCTTTCGGGTGAAACCATCCCTTCTTTAGCCATTCTTTTACTTTTACTCCCGTATCTTCCGGTTTTATCTTAAAAGGAATAAGAAAACGGGGCCTCAATATATCCGATTTTGCAGTCTGAATATTTACTTTACTGGAAGTGCAGAAAGGGCAGTTCGTAGAAATTTCCCCTTCTGCAAGTATTAATTCGGCACCGCAACTGTTACAGTGAAGTTCCTGACGTGTCACGCCCCATCCCTGTTCTGCTTCACTCATTGTTTCAAGAGTAAATTCAAATTGTTCTGCTGATGTACCTTCATGTTTTGCTTCTACAGCTTTTACAAAACCGCAGTGTTCACAGGCAATTCCTCCGGCAGATACATTATATTTTGTATCTGCTCCGCACTGAGGACATTCAAATTTTTTGACTTTTTCCCTTGTGTCAGAATCTTCACATACGGGAGCAAATACTGTAATTCCCGGAACTGCCGATTCTACTTCTTCATAATTATCGGGTGGTTTCCATGAAAAATCGGAATTCATAAGATCACCTTATTCTTTGTTGAATTGTTTTGTCACAAAATCCGAGATAAAAGGTATGGTAAAATTTTGTCCCTGGTAAGCTTTGTATGCCCAGTAAAGATGTGCTCCAACACAGGCAAGAGGCAGCAAAAGTCCCAGAGGTATGGCCAGCAATAATCCCAGACAACTAAAATTAGAAATTATTTGTACCAGTCCCCATGCCAGAACGGTAATAATATAAAATCCTCCCTGGCTTGCAAGAGACTGTATGGCATGAAGTTTTAAAGGCTGTGTATTTTTCTTTTCCGATATAAGCACATAAAGAGGCACAATAAGTCCTCCTATGCCGGTAACCAGGTTTAAGAGGATGCCTCCGTAACAAAAAGCGCCGAGTGCTCTGTCCTGTTCCTGTAATTCAAAAGATTTTTCTATTGCATATGTTTTTTCTCCCATAAAAAACCTCCTCATTCTGTAAAAATTTACAATAATTATATTTTATCATAATTTTATTGTTTTTCAATAAGATTTCTTTTAATGATCAGGTTAATGTAGCTAATCTCACTGTTTATTTTTTTAAAAAAGTTTATAATTATAATATATTACAGCAGAGATTCCTTTTTTAAGTCCTTTTATCAGTTAAATTTTCAGTGTCACAGTAAAGAGTATTTAGAGACTGTAAAGAAATAACCCTTGCAAATTGTCAGAACGGTTATTATCCTCG
>CAYSLJ010000102.1:0-26844 GCA_964431735.1 uncultured Synergistia bacterium
TTTCCTCCAGAGCCCGGCCAGGGACAGGAGTGAGTGTCATATTTTTTTGGGTACCAATTTACCTGTTGCGGTACTAAGCCTTCAGCTATAGAGAGAGTATTCTGCGGTCTTTATGATAAAATATTTATTCCTCTAATTTCAGACAGGTATGTCAATTGAGAAAATTTATATACATGACATGAGGTTTTTGATATAATTATAGTAATATTGTTCTGACCGGTGCCATTATATTAATCTATTTCGGATATAACCTGTATGTAAAATTTGGCGCCCTTTCGGAAGGAGAAAAAGCAGGCCTTATTTTATTTATCACAGGACTTATTATATTACTGCAGGTTCGCAAATTTTAGATAAAAAATTACTACCTATTCAGGAGAAGCATCATGATAAACAGTGATAATATAAAAACAGAACCTTTAGATATGATGTCAGGAAAAGATTTTACCAAAAAACCTGAGAAAAAAACAGAAGAATCTTTTACTGTATTACTCTTCAAATTTATTCTGCTTCTTGGAGTTATCTTTTTAATCTGCGATGGTGCCTATGAAGTATGGTTCTTAGAATCGCCTCTATACTGGAAAATCTCTGTAGATGTATTATCCGGGCTGTTTCTTGTATCTACGCTTTTTTTCTGGGGGAAAACCCGGGTAGAGACAAAGATATCAGTTCTTTTTTTATTTTTTATAAGTGTAATAGCTTTTTCCACTTCATATTTCGGAACTTTTCGCAGTAATTATACCATATTAAATAAAGGAACTGATTTTTTAAGTGTTCTGCTCTTTATAACAGGCACGGTTTCAGGAATAATATTTATAATGCTCTTTCCCGGTATGCCGAAATTTATCAAGATAATTCTTTCTGTTACAGGTCTTTATGTTCTGGGAGGAAACCTCCATGTTATAATTACAGGGACAGGTCTTGAAGAATCTTTTTACGGAATATGGTTATGGAATAAATTTCCTCTTTTCCTGCGACCTGCCGTATTGACACTATTTTATTTCCTTCCTCTTGTAATATTACTTATTATAATAAGAATAATAACAAAATTAATCAAAAAAGAATCTTCCATGATATTTTGGGCAGTTTTTCTTTTATCGATCTTAATAATAACATCTATGGGACTTACTTCATTTTATTTCAGAACATCTCTCGGTGGCATTACCAGATCTTTTGAAGGTATTAAAGGCACTATGAATGTACTTTCAAGAGAAAATGGAGGAGAAATAGTTTCATTTTCAACACAGTTTAACCTGTATGATCAGGCGGCTTTCAGACTGAATGACGGTGAAATAAATTGTTTTTCACCGCTAAAATGGTCAAGTGCCGAAAAAGCCCCTTTCCCCCATCAAATAGTTTTTTCTCTTGCAAAACCGGATAAAGATGATGCTTTTACGGTAAATCGCATAATTATATATAACAGTGCAGCAGGAACAAATACCGGTATAAAAGATTTTGAAATTTATTCTTCTATGACAGGAGAAAAAAAATCTTTTCTCCTGATAAAAAAAATCACTGCTGCCAATACACCCTTTCCGCAGGAATTTAAATTCAATCCTCAGAAAGCAAAATTTATAAAGATTTCTATATTATCAAACTATGGAAATGAAATAAAAACAGAACTTACGGAAATAGAAATATTGTCTGATAATATACCTTTAAAGACTTCAACACTCGGTAAAAACATCGGACTGGATACAAACTCCGGAAGAATAATTTCCTATACCGGCATGGATACAGAAGAAAATATAAGCGTACAAAATCTTATAAAAAAAGATGAAAACGGCACCTGGCAAATAAAGACCGTTCCGGCGGAAGTGGTAATCAGAACAGGCCGGGGAAAAACATCTCTTATAGATACGGTAATTTTATCTTTTCCGGCAAATGAAAAGAGTTCTGTAAAAGATATTGAATTACTTGTCTCTCCCGTAAGTCCTCTGGAGAATTTTAATACTATCTGTAAAATATCACATAATCAGAATAAAAGAGAAGAAATTTTTTCTTTTCCCCCTGTCCCCGCATCATATCTGAAATTGAGGATTCTTTCTTTATATGAAGAAGGGAAACCTGAAATATCAAGATGTAAAATCTTTGAAACAATTTCTTCCGATAAAGACAAAAAAAATATAGAAAATAAAATATTACAGGGTCTCAACAGTACTTATTATTCCGGCTTAAACTTTAAAAAACCTGTAAAAAAAATTATAGATGAAAAGCTGGATTTTTTCTGGAAAGATAGTCCCCCCTTTGCAGACATGGATAAAGAAAATTACTCTGTACACTGGAAAGGTACTCTCTCTCCCCCGTCTCAGGGGCTTTATGAAATAGCGGCACGAGCGGCTCCGGGAAGCGGATATAAAATATATATTGACAGTGAAACGGTTATGGAAGAATTATACTCTCCTTCAATGGATTACTGGAATAGATCTTATTTTAATCTCTCTGATAGTCCTCATAGTGTTCAAATTTTTTATTATAAAACTAAAAATGAAAAATATAAGTCAGGAGGTTTAAAATTTTCCTGGAAAAAACCTGAAGAAAAGGAATTTAAAATAATAACAAAAGAATATTTAGGTCATATACCTGACAGAGGCAACAGAACAATAAAAGATGCATTACATATGGGATTTGAGCGGCTTGCCCGTTCTTCCATAGAATGGCAGAATAAAAATAAAACTTTCAGTTCATATGTTCAGCCATATGCTGTTATGAGTCTTTCTGAAGCCTGCAGTTATAATAGATGCAGATCATCTGTAAGATTTATGTGTGATTATATAGAAGGAGCAACACTGGGAGATGGTTCTCTTTTATTTGACCGATCACTTACTGCAGAGCAGTTTGCAGGGATGTCTCTTGCTTATTATGATAAATTTATCGGGAATCCTGATAAAAAAACTTTGATAAGTATAGCCGGATGGCTGGTAAAAAAACAGGATGTCAGAGGTTCCTGGACAATTGATAAAGTAAATCCTCCTGTAGAACAGGGAGATATAATGGTTACTGCAAACAGTATTATAGCTATAAAACAGGCTGTTTTATATGAACATTCTCAGGAGTTCCTGGATTCTCTTACAAAAGGGCTGGTATGGCTCGAATCTTCCGAAGCAGTTACGACACAGGATCTTGCATTCAGAATTCTCGGACTGGCTCTGGGAGGGCCTGATATTACAAACCCTGTAATAAAAAAAGACATGACTCTCCTTGTAACAGAACAGAATACAGACGGAGGATGGGGAGATAAAAAAGGGCAGAAAAGCAATCCTTTTTCTACAGGACAGGTTCTTTATGCATTGAATAAAGGAGGCTTTGATATGAACAGCCTGTCGTTTATGAAAGGTGTATCATATCTGATGGATAATCAGGAAATATATAGTTTCTGGTCTTTCGTAGATACGGACATACCGGAATATGTTACTTCTGCCTGGGCACTGGCAGGGATTGCCGGTTCTTTTCATCCTCTTTCAATACATATAAATAACAGCATAAAAGAAATATCAGGAGAAGTGTTTAATTATACCGGTTCTGATATATATTATGTAGAATGTTTTCTGGATGAAAAACCAGCCGGCAAAACTGCAAAATCCTTTTTTACTATTCCTTTGCCTGATAAAATTTCTCCCGGTATCCATAAAGTAAAAGCTACGGTAGTAACCAGAGACGGACAGAAGGCCACAGGAGAAGGAGAAATCAATATTCAGGGCCCCCTTAAACTCTCTATTGTAAAACCGGAAGAGAATGATATTATAGGACTTAACAGTATCATTAAAGTAAATATAAAGGATGACGAACATTCTAAAATAAAAAAAGTTGAATATTTTCTGAATGATAAACTTATAGGTGATAGTAAAAAGACTCCTTTTGATTTTCCTCTTAACACCAGAGATATACCTTCCGGTTCTTATGAACTGAAAGCTACTGTTTATAACTCTAAAGAGCTCATGGCAACAGACAAAAAATCTATAAAAATTGAGAAACCTTTTACGATTAAATTACTGAATCCACCGGAAGGACAGGTTATCAGTGAGGAAAAAATCAAACTTCACGTACATATAGATAATCAGACAGGCTATGGTACAGAAAAAGTCGAATATTATCTTGATGATAAATTTATAGCTTCTGCCGGTAATTCCCCTTATGACAGAGAATATAAATTTTCTGGAATCCCTGATGGAAAACATACCTTAATGGCTGTTGCCATAAATGAAAACAATGATAAAGTAACAGATAAAAAAACTTTTATATTAACTAAAGGATTGAAAATAAATATTAAAAATCCTGAAGACGGAGACGTAATAACAGGAATTATAGATATAACTTCTGAAGTCTTGAATAAGACCGGGAGTCCTGTTGAACAGGTTGAATATTTTGTCGATGACATTTCACTTGGTAAACTATATAAGACTCCATATACCCTTGAATTTTCTGCCGAAAAATTTACAGAAGGTAAACACAGATTAAAAGCAGTAGTTTACTGTAAAGACGGCAGGGAGTCTTTTGCAGAAATAAATATAGAAACAGCTAAAGCTCCTGATATTTCCCTGTTAGCTACCATAACTGACAGAGACGGTAAAAAAGTTGATAACCTTCAACCGGCAAGTTTTATTCTTAAAGAAGACGGAATAACTCAATGGCCTATTGAAATACAAAATTCTGTCCCTCTATCTTTAGTAATTATCCTTGACTGCAGTAAGTCTATGGAAACGTCTTTAGATACCGTAAAAGATAAAACATGCAATTTTATAAATCTAATAGAGAATACAGCCAGAACGTCTGTTATATTTTTCTCCGATTCCGTTCAGGTAAAATGTGACTTTACATCTGATAAAAATAAACTCAGAAAAATAATATCAACCATGTCCTCCCACGGTGGTTCTGCTCTTTTTGATTCTATCTATGAAGCTATTGATTTACTCGGTAATGAAAAAGGCAGAAAAGTTATAGTTCTTCTTACAGATGGATCTGATGAGAATGATGAAAAAACAGGGCCGGGAAGCAGGCATAATTTCCAGGAAACTTTTCTCTATGGAAAGGAAAAAAATGTTGTCCTTTATCCTGTAGGATTGAAAAAAGAGGTAGATAAACACATTGCTACTATGGCCGGTGAAACGGGAGGAATAACATATTTTTCCCCTGCAGTAAATGAATTACAGGAAATTTATTTTCAAATAGCCGACATATTAAAATGTCAGTACATTATAACCTATAAATCGTCAGATATGAAAAAAAGGTGGAGAAAAATTACTTTAAATATAAAAGATAGACCTGATTATATTGTTCATAATCAATCGGAATATAAGCCTGCAGGTTTATAAGTAATTTATATGAGAATCGTAACGCGTAACACGTAACGGGAGGAACAAATTCTCATACTTCGTTGTTGTTGGTGAGTGAGTTTTATAATCACTACTCACTATTCACTACTCACTCTTTAGTGTGTAAAACACTGAAAAAATATCTCTATAAATGCAGGAAATTAATCTTTTATTTAGAATTTCAGTTATACAATATTATAATAAAGGAGGGGGAGCAACTGGTTTTTTAACCAGCAGGAAATTATGGATGCATATCAAAAAATGGTACAGGATGGTGGATTACTTGGAAAATTGACCAAGATTATCCCCGGTTTAGGCGGTTATGTAGAAAGCGAACAGAGGAGAAATTCCGATAAATTACAGAGAGATTATCTGGCTCAACAGCTTACTGCTCATAAAGGCAAAGTAAGTGATATAGTGCTTGAAATTACAAATGCCATGAAACTGGATTTATTAAATCCCATGGATGAAATAACAAAAAAACTGGATAAAATGATAAGTAAAATTACCTATGCAGACTACGGTTATTCTGGTTTTTTTGATACAGTAAAGATAGATGCAGCTGCACTTGCAAAAATGTATGAATTCGATCTGGGCCTTGTAGAATTTGCCCAGTCTATAGGCGGTACACTGACAGCTATTGAGAATGGCATGGAAAACGGCGAAGATGACAGTGAACTGAAAAAGAAGGCAAAAGCTGTAATAAAAATTCTCAATGATTTTGATAACCTATTCAATGATAGAGATAATATAATATCGGGGGTGAAAGGCTAATGTTAGGTGAATTTAAAAAAGCAGTAAGTAATACTGTAACAGGTGTACAGAATACTATCAAAAGTGGTGTTGCATTTGTAAAAGACGGTATACATGAAACTGTTATAGAAAAAATTGAAAGTTATGATCAGACCAATACGGAAATAGTACAGCGTTTTCCCCGTCAGGGCAGCCTTGGAGGAAAGGTATTCGGATTGCATCTCGTAGTAAGAGACAATCAATCTGCCATATTTTTTGCCAATGGTAAAACAATGGATGTTTTCGGCCCCGGTATGCATGAACTGACTACAATGAATATTCCCGTATTCAGTCAGATTATAGAAAAAGCTACAGGTATAAGTCCTTTCAGTTATGAAGTATATTTCGTAAATCATAAGCTTTACAATGAATTGAAATGGGGAACAAAGGAACCGGTAAACTTCAGAGACAGCGATCTGGGGTTTGTAAGACTCAGAGCATTCGGAACTTTCTCTATGAGGGTAGGTAAAGGAAATAACGTAAATATCTTCATCAATGAACTTGTCGGTGCACAGAGTGTTTATACAACATCTACAGTAGAAGCATACCTTAAAAATGTTATTGTGGCAAGATTAAACGACGTTCTCGGAGAACTTTTAAAAGGAAAAAGCGTTCTTGACCTGCCCCAGTATTATGATGAAATTTCAACCATGTTGAAAGCAAGGGTCAAGGAAGATTTCGGCAAATACGGCATGGAACTGCCTGATTTCTTCATAGGTGCCATAACACCCCCTCCCAATGTTCAGGAAATGATGGATAAACGTGCCGGTATGGCAGCACTCGGTATAAAAGATATGACCCAGTATACTCAGTATCAGGCTGCAGAATCTATGGCAAATATATCCAAACAGCCCGGCGGAGGCGGAAGCGGAAGTATTATGGGACAAAGCATGCAGATGGGACTGGGTATGGCTGCAGGTATGATGGGAGCTCAGGCAATGCATCCGCAGCAGCAGCAGTACGCTCCTCCTCCACAGGCAGCTCCTCCACCGCAGCAGCAGGTAGTGGTAACATCTGCACCTGCATCTGCAACAGGTGCGCCATGTCCGCAGTGCAAAACTCCATTGCCGGCGGGGGCAAAATTCTGTGCAGGCTGCGGTGCAAAAATTCCTGAAGCAGGAGTATGCAATAACTGTAAAGCACCGTTACCGGCGGGGGCAAGATTCTGTGCCAGCTGCGGAAACAAAGTTGAACAGGAAGCTGTCTGCGGAAACTGTCAGGCCAAAATTCCTCCGGGAGCAAAATTCTGTGCAGGATGCGGAAATAAAGTAGGTTAAAAGACCGGGATTTACAGGATTTATGGGATTACCGGGATAATGAATAAGATAAAAAAATGCTCTATCCCGGTAATCTTTAAAATCTTATCAAGTGTTGAATAAAATTTATAACTTGTAAAAAATGAAAAAACTAGAAATGTCTCTTTCTTTACCTGTTACGTTAGTAGAAAAATCTTTCTGTTACAATCTTATTAAAAGAATTATAGATATTACCGGCTCAGTCTTTATTCTGTTCCTTACATGGCCTTTATTTATAATCATACCGGTCTTAATAAAATATGATTCTTCGGGGCCTGTGTTTTTTCTTCAGAAGAGGCTTGGACTGAAAGGTAAGGTATTTCGTGCCATAAAATTCAGATCTATGGTGGCAAAAGCAGAAGATATGCTTAAATCGGAACAGGAACTTATGGAAGAATATCTGAAATGTTATAAAATTGCAGAAGATCCAAGAGTCACGAAAATTGGTTATTACCTTCGTAAAAGCAGCCTTGATGAAATTCCTCAGATTTTTAATATTTTAAAAGGTGACATGTCTCTTGTAGGTCCCAGACCGATAGTGATAGTAGAACTTGAAAAATACGGAAGACACAGAGATGAATTTTTAAGTGTAAAGCCGGGGCTTACAGGCCTCTGGCAGGTAAGCGGAAGGAATGAACTTACTTATGAAGAAAGAGTATCTCTTGATATAAAATACATAAGAGAACGTTCTCTCTGGATGGATATAATGATATTATTTAAAACTATTTATGCTGTCATAAGTGCCAGAGGTGCCTGTTAACTCTTCAATCAGCCATCTTCTTTAACTATAACCTTTCAATTATCTTTATTAAATTCATTAAGTGCTTTCTTCTTTACATCCTTGAGACGTGACATAGAAGAAATCTTGTCAGCTTGTTCAACGCTCTTAATGTCTTTTTTTTCTGATGATTGAATTAGAAAAGATTCTTTTTTCTCTTTCTTTTCCATATAAGGCTCTATCAGAAGAGCTAATTTTTCTTCTCTCTTTTTAATTATTTCAGATTTTTTATTTTTAAGCCTGGATAAAGGTTCATTTTTAAAAGATTTTGCTATTTCCTTCTTTACAATAAATCTTACTAAAACTTTTTCTGTCCACCCTTCAGGTAAAAAGATTCTTCTCACTGCTATATCAATCGGGAAAAGCAACATTGCCAGTACAATCAGAAATGGCCATATAGTTTTTACCTGATAAGACTGTTTTATAGAATGGTCAAACACTTTATGGTAATCATTTAAATTAAGTATCCTTCCTTCTGTTTCTCTGGCAATATGTCCCAGAAGATCTCTGTTGCAGCCCGTTGATTTATATTCCGGTGGTATTGAAATATCGAAACCTGTTGCCTGATAACCAACCTTATCATTTCCTGCACTTATAAGGTACGTGCCTCTTTCTGTAACGGGAAATCTGGCTTCATATCTGCCGGGGCCTTCCTGTTTCAGTGAAACTTCAGTAATTTTAAGAGACGGTGATATAATTTTTCCTTTAAGATGCAGTAAATTTATGAATTCCCCTTCATTATCAACGGCATCTACTAATATCTTTCCTTCATTTCCGTCCATAGAAACAAATGTTTCAAGGCATGAACTTTCATCACTTTTCATAGTCCATCTCACAACATGAGACCAGAATATCGGGAAATACTTCCAATTTATCCATCTGTCTGACCAACGGCACTTCACGTCTGACGTAAAAGCAGCAGATTTTCCGATCCCGTAATACCATTTGGCGAGAAGCGGGTCTTCTTCTTTTGTGAGCAGTAAAACTTCAGCTCTGTCTTTTGCCGTAGTCACTACATAACCTCCAAGAGCCGGGAAATTATCCATTCCTTCAAGTATTTCATCATAACAATTAATTACAGGGGAAAAATCTTCTTCTATAATGGCAGACTTAGAAGCAATAAGTGCTTCTTTTGTAAATATCCTTGGTAAAAGTGATACGTCACAGGTAAAATAAAATCTCCCTCCTCCAGATTTTGCAAGAGACTGAAGAAATGGTATGTCTGCATCACTTCCTATACCGACACAGGACAGGGTTATTTTGTTTTCAGTCATAGTCTGTGCAAGAGTTTCAAAATCTCCCGGAGCAGTTCTTCCGTCAGATAAAAGTATTACATGTTTTAACATGGCTTTTGTAATTGCAAGTACTCTGCTGGCTTCATTAAGAGCAGGATAAGCATTGGTTCCGCCTCCTGCTCTTAATGAAGCAATATTTTTAATTATAAAATCTTTATCATCCACTCTTTTTTGGAATGGAACAACCCATTTTGACGCATCATCAAATCCTATAATACCTATTTGATCAGAAGGAGAGAGGAGTTCCACACAGGCGATGGAAGCTTCTCTTGCAAGGGCAATTTTCTCAACTCCTCCTGAGCTGTAATCTGCCATGCTGCCTGATTTATCTATGGCAAGAACTAAAGCCATAGTAGGCATTTTTCGTTCTTTTCTTATATCCATACTTACAGGGAGGGCTTCTTCTACCGGTGTGTCGTAATATCCGCCTGTACCAAAGCTGTTCTCCCCTCCTATCATTATTAAACCTCCTCCCAGATCTCTTACATAACTCTGTATCTGTTTCATCTGTTCATCAGAAAATCTTATTGATGAAATATCATTTAATATAACAGCCTGGTAATTCTGAAGCTGAAAAAGCTCTGTCGGCATATTATCGGATGAAAGATGTGATACTTCTATACCCTTTAAAGCATTTATAAGATATCTGTCCATGCGGGAATCTTCACTTATTATAAGAACACGTGGTTTCCCTGATGCTTTCGTATAAGCCCGGGCACGGTTATTATCCATAAGAGTATCAGAATTTTTTTCTGCAATTACCTGAATTTCATAGCTATAAAAACCGCTCTCTTCTACCTTTTGGGGAATAAAAAAAATGTTCTTTCCAGCTTTTAAAGATATTTTTTTTTCACCGGCCAGACTGCTGTTTCTATAAAATTGCATTTTCACATCAGATGGTACAGTGCTTTCCAGAACTATTTTTGCATCAAAAGGTTCATCTTTGCTTACATGATCTGGTATGGTAAACTCTTTAATAAAAACCTCTTTTTCCAGAGAATTATCGAGAGGCACTACATCTACAGGAACATGATTTGCAGAAACAATAGTAGCTTCATCTATAGCATTACCGGCATTTTCCTGGCCATCACTCAAAAGGACAATTCTTCTATTTGCATCGGCAGGAAACATGGCAAGAGCAAGCTGGAAAGAACTGGCAAGATTTGTATGATCTGTATCTACTATAGAAGTAAAATTGCCGGCTCTGGGATTTAAGGAAGGAACAAACTCTATAGATGAATTACCACCTGTTATTATAAGGCCTGCCATATCATCTTTCGTTTTTTTTCCTGTCGATTTATTTATAAAATATTTAATTTCTTCTTTATTTGTATCTGATATGCTTTTGGAAACATCTGCTATAAATATAACACATAATCTGTTATTTGGCTTTATTAATTGTATTTCAGATATGGAAGCTATTAATAATATAAATATTATTATTCTCAGGGTAAAAGAGAGAATAAATCTCCATCCCGGGAGGTTGGCCATGCTATTTCTGGTAAAATAATATAAAGGTATTATGAGTAAGAGAAGCCAGAGAGTTTCCGGATGGTTGAATTCCATATAAAGAATCCTGTTACCGCATAGCCCCATCTGAAGATTTTACAACAATCAGACGGGGGAGCGGTTTAAAATTGAAAAATTTAAAAGCAGACCTGTAAGCCGAGTTCTGTATCTCTGGCGAGACGGTGATCATCTATCTGGCCTGTCTGTTACCAGACAGGCTCAAGCGATCGAACCCGGAGATAACTGGCAGGCTACCAGCGTCTTCTTTCGAAGAACAATCCCCTGTTTGATCTTGCTCCAGGTAGGGTTTACCAGGCCAGCCAGTCTCCTGGCTGCCGGTGCGCTCTTACATTAAGTCCCTTTCGGAACCGCACCATTTCACCATTGCCTGTACTCATCTTCATAAGCCATCGGCTGTATATTTTCTGTTGCACTGTCCGTAGGATCACTCCTCCTGGGTGTTACCCAGTACCTTGCCTTAGGGAGCTCGGACTTTCCTCAGATATTCCATTTATAGATTATCTGCGATCACCCGTTCTGCTTTTAAATTTTCTTCCTTTATTATACCTGAATATAATTATAAAAGTAAAGCCCTTTACTTTTATAATTATATTGTGTTTTTTTATTTTTCACTACTCTACGATAAAATTACTGCTGTTTTTCATTGACCACACAGCTATCATAATTATTCTGTTCCAGCTCTTTTTCAAGTTTTTTAGCATTTTCTTTATTGTTAAAAGAGCCTGCCTGAACCCTGTAATAGGTTTTACCTTCATCATTGACCTGAACTATAGTGGCATCATAACCTTTGTTGGATAGATCATCTGCCATTTTAGAAGCATTATCTTTATTTACATAATATCCGGCCTGTACCTTGTAAGATGTGTCTGATTTTGTTTCCTCTGGTTTTTCTTCATTCAATTCCACACGATCAAAATTTTCTTCATTTTTAGGCTGTTCCGTCGAAGTTCCTATCATATTATTAATATCACTGCTGGTTTTACCTGATGTATTATTTTCAGCTACAGGTTCGGAAGACTTTTTATTACTGCTTACTGCAACAGGAGTAGGGGTCGGAATTATGGTGGAAGCACTTTCTGAAGGTTTACTTTTTTTAGTGACAGGCGTTTCTGTCTTTTTGGAAGAATATGTCTGCTTATATTTTGTCTCACTTTTAAAAGAAGGAGGTAAGATAATTGCAGAATTTTCTTTCTGGTTATATGACGTATTAACATTTTGAGGCATAATAGTAGGTTTAGACAGAGTCTTTATTTCAGGAGAATTATTACCTTCTCCCTGAGCAGTTTTAAAATTGTTTCCGCTTATAAAAGATTCTCCTATATATTTACCCAGAAATAATGCCCCTAAAAGCACCCCTATACTCAGAATTAATACTGTAGGCCAGTAAAAATCTAATTTTCTACGTTTACTCTTTGATGCCATAATAAATCACTCTCTCCTTGAATATATTAGCCGTTATGAGTCAATTCCACATCATAACATGTTTCCCTTCCTGGTTTTTAATTTTTGCCTATTTCTCTTTATTTTATTTATCTTAAATATTATAACATATAATTAGTGAAAAGTGAGTAGTGAAAAATGAAAAGTAAGTAAAATTCAACTTTTTTCACTTTTCACTCTCAATATTATAGAAGGATTTTAGATAACTTTGACGAATTCACAGTAATTTACCTGACTTAATTTTACTGAGTAGAAAGGTTTATTTTTATGGAAAATCCCGGACTTCTGGAAAAGATAAGCGATTATACCTTTAAAGGTCTATTTGCTGTAATTATGATTATAGGGGGACTGGCTTTTATCCTACTGACCATAGCAAGTATAGATAAATTCCTGGATATCTTTGTAGACATGCCTAAAGACCCGATGGGTCTTCTTTTCAGTCTTGTAGGCCCCCTGGGTATACTTATTGTAGGTGCCTTATGTCTGGACCTGGCAAAAACCATTTATGATCAGGAAATAAAGTCACTTCCTCTCTTTGGAAAAAAGAAGAAAGTCGAAGAAGAAGAAGAAACTTCTATTACAGAAGAATTTCCTTCCACTGAAAAAACAAATCGTTTTGTATCCCGTTTCATAGGCATTGTTGTTACCTTTCTTGTCGTAGAATTTTCGACAATAGCTTTTCAATACCAGAACCTTCCTGATGCCGGTATTGACATAATATTACTCGTAAAAGCAGGGCTTTCGCTTACAGGTGCGGCAGTACTACTGCTTATGTGGTCCTTATTTTTAAAGGATTAATCCTATCAGGCGGATAAAAAAATAAATTTTCCTGTAATTTGGTAACCAAAAAAATATGGCACTCACTCCTGTCCCTGGCCGGGCTCTGGAGGAAAAGATATGCCGTATTAAAAGAGAGTTATAAATTATATAGATGCAAAATATTAAACGTCTAAAAAACCAGTTTGTCACGCAATAGGATAATATATTTTCCCGAAGAGTCCGGCCAGGGACAGGTTTTAGAAATGGATACGAACGTATCACTACTTTTTTAACCTGTGCTTTTTTTCTCAAGTTTTGCCCACGTATCTTTCAGTGAAACTGTTCTGTTAAACACCGGAGCATCAGGTCTGGAATCGACAGAATCGACGCAAAAATATCCCTGCCTGAGGAACTGATAGCTTTCACCTGATTTTGCCTCTTTAAGGCCAGGTTCAATCATGGCTCCTTTTATTACTTCCAGAGAATCCCTGTTTACCTTGCTTAAGAAATCAGTCTTTTCCTCTTCGTCTTCTTCACTGTTTTCATCTTTGAACAGATAATCATAAAGTCGTACTTCAGCACCTGCGGCATGTTTTGCCGATACCCAGTGAGAAGTGCCTTTTACTTTTCTTCCATCATCTGTCCATCCTCCCCTGCTCTTCGGGTCGTAGGAACAGTGGACTTCGATTACTTCACCTGTTTTTTCATCCTTTACAACAGATTCACATTTTATATAATAGGCATGTTTCAGCCTTATTTCACGGCCGGGAGATAAACGAAAATAATTTTTCGGAGGGTCTTCGCGGAAATCTTCCTGTTCAATATATATAACTTTAGAGAAAGGTATTTTTCTTGTTCCCATAGAAGGATCTTCCGGATTATTTTCTGCATCCAGTTCCTCTACAAGATCATCGGGATAATTATCTATTATGACCTTAAGAGGATGAAGAACTGCCATTACTCTTAAAGCTTTTTTATTAAGATCTTCCCTGAGACAGTGTTCCAGAAGAGCTATATCTACAGTACTGTTGGCTTTTGCCACTCCCACTGTTTCACAGAGTTTTCTGATCGATGTCGGTGTATAGCCTCTTCTTCTCATACCTGCAAGAGTAGGCATACGTGGATCGTCCCATCCGCTTACGAAGCCTTCTTTTACCAGTTTAAGGAGATTTCTTTTGCTTAAAATTATTCTGGTCAGACATAATTTTGCAAATTCTATCTGCTGCGGGTGACATGGAACAGGCAATTGATCCAGATACCAGTCATAGAGAGGACGATGAATTTCAAATTCCAGTGTGCATATGGAATGAGTTATACCTTCTATGGAATCTGAAAGACAGTGAGCAAAATCATACATGGGATAAATACACCATTTATCTCCTGTTCTGTGATGTTCTGCCTTTCTGATACGATATATGGCTGGATCTCTCATGTTTATATTCGGAGATGCCATATCTATTTTAGCTCTGAGCACATGAGTGCCGTCTGCAAATTCTCCGGCCTTCATACGTGCAAAAAGATCCAGGTTCTCCTCTATGGATCTGTTTCTATAAGGGCTTTCTTTTCCCGGTTCTGTCAATGTACCTCTGTAATGTTTAATTTCCTCAGCAGTTAAACTGCATACATAGGCTTTACCTCTTTTTATTAACTCTACGGCATAGTCATACATCTGAGCAAAATAATCAGATGCATAGTAGAGTCCGTCCCACTTAAAGCCAAGCCATTTTACATCTTCCTGTATGGATTCTACATATTCTACATCTTCTTTAGTCGGGTTTGTATCATCAAAACGAAGATTACATTTTCCATTATATTGCTGTGCAATACCGAAATTAAGACATATGGATTTGGCATGACCTATGTGTAAATAACCGTTTGGTTCGGGAGGAAATCTGGTCATAACCCTGCTGTCATTCTTCTTATTCTTCAGATCTTCATCGATGATATCGCGGATAAAATCAGTAGGTTTAATATTTTCCGGTTCGCTCATGATTTTTGCTACCATCCTTTCTGTTGTAATATTAAATTAAAATCAAATTATACTAAAAAAAACCGGCAAAAGCAATTGTTTTTATGATTTATATTCTTTCAAATTATTTTAATTAAAGGATTTTATAATAATGTACCGAAAATTCATTTAAAACTTATGGAGAGTCAGGTAGAACCCGGAGAAACATCGAAAGAGAGTTAAATATATGGAAACAAAAATAACCATTGCAGGTGCACTGAGCGAAATAAAGCATGTAGAATCATTTTTTGATCAGTTAACAGAAAAGCATAATATTCCTGCAGATACCAGGTTTAAAATAGACATGGTTATGGATGAAATTTTAACCAATATTATTTCTTACGGATATAAAGATAACAAAGAACATTATATAGATATATACGTACATATAGAAAATAACATAATAAAAATTGTAATAGAAGACGATGCCATAGCCTTCAATCCTCTCCTTGCTCCCCCGCCTGACCTGACCATACCTCTCGAAGAACGGCCCATAGGAGGACTGGGAATCTATCTTGTAAAAACCAGTGTTAATACTATAGATTATGCCAGAGAAAACGACCGTAATATACTCTCAATGACAATGGATCTTTCAGCAACTGATCAGCACGTGACCGAGGGATAAAATAACATGTTAGATAAAAAGGGCTATATAGTAATGGCCATTGTATCTACAGGTATTTTCATGTGCAACATTGACGCAAGTATGGTAAACATAGCCCTTCCCTCTCTTGCAAAAGTATTCAATGTCAGCACCAGTATGGTTTCCAGGATAAGTCTTCTGGATTTACTTGCTATTACAAGTTTTGTACTTGTTTTTGGCAGCCTGAGTGATATAAAAGGTGTTGATAGAATATTTGCCCTTGGTTTTATAATATCAGCTTCATCTTCATTATTATGCGGCCTTTCACCTGATATAAATATCTTACTGGTTTTTCGTTTTATCCATGGCATAGGTGAAGCGATGATTCTCTCTACTTACGGAGCAATTATTGTGGCCAATCTTCCTTCCGACATTAGAGGACGGGCTTTCAGCTTTACAAGTGTTATTGGCGGAATAGCTCTTGCAGCCGGCTGAAATATCTCACCTGGGAATGGATTTTCCTGATCAATATTCCTTTCGGTATAGCCGGTATTATACTATTATATATAGCGTTTTTTTAGATTTAAATGGCTGTGAGTGTCAGTAAAGCAGAAAAGATATGCAAGTTAAAGTTGCTGTATTAAAAACTTTGCCTTACCGTTAGGCAATATCCCCTATTTATGGTGGAGATAACAGGAGTTGAACCTGTATGGCTTTTCAGCCGAAGTATGTAAGCAACTTATGTAATAGCATATCTCTTCTGTCACTTATAGTCGCAGGTTCAGGAAGAATATTTCATTCTATCAGGATATTTCACCAGGGAATATATGTTACAAATATGGAAAGTCCATGTAACACTTTATCCTTCCTACGGTTTTTCCATCCTTCTTAACAGAAAGAGGTAGTGCAAAGTTTGCACTGCCAGATTCTTTTAAAGTATGTATCATTTTTGAACATTGGCCTGGTACAAGGCTTTGTTATCTTTCAGTGCTTATTCATAATAAACTATTTTAGTTATACTAAGCACTGTATGATATTTGTTAAATATTTCATATATCTGGGAGGATTTAACTTTTATGAAGTAGAATCCTAATTTTCTATAGAGACTTATTACTTTTGCTATGAAAAGTTTGTCTCCCGAAGCAAGCGTCGCACAAAGGACATGCTTGTAACAGGTTCTATTTAAGTAAGTATATTATATTAAATCTGGATATATATGTATATTCAAGGAGAGGAGATTATTTAAATGTTCAAAACAAGGAAACTTTACCCCTGTATGGCTTTAGTTACAATAACTCTATGCCTCATACTTTTATCAAACTGCGGAGGCGGAGGCAATTCTACTATTGTCCCTTCGTCAGGCATAACACCCACTGAAAATGCAGTGGGTTATACAAATCCTACGCCTACGCCTGTTCTTACTAATGTTTCTGTCACAGGCTATATTTATGCTAATAATATAACAACAGATGACGGGGAAACAGTTCCCCGTATTAACGTGCTTGATGTCGCTGCCTGTCAGGCAGATACTTCAGGGAATGAGCCATTTGTAAAACAGGTGGCAAATTCCTTACAGCAAGACTACCCGGAAGATTGGGCGAATCCCAGCATACAGGAGCTTTATGCTCAATTAAACAAGACTCTTTCAGAGAGTAAGCCTCTGCCTGAGTATAGTGCCCAGGCAGATGAATTGGGCGACTTATTGCATAATAAACGACAATAGATATAAAGACGGAACCTGGGAATTTCTTTATAAACCAGATTATCCAGTATATAATCCAGATGGAACATTAAATCACCATGTTTATACTAAACATATTAGACTTCTCAGGAAATTTTTTAATAATAACAATGTTAAAAACTCCATCATATATATGGATGTATGTTGGGGAAATGATCTTGCAAATTTATTTCCTAATAATACTTATTTAGGTTATGATCATATGTCTGATAAAGTTTGGGGTGGAGAAATTTCTTATTACTTTTTTTTCTATATGATGTATGGATATATTTATCCTGATACTGTTCCTGGAATAAATATAACTGGTAATCCTGTTCCTTCTCAAACACCACATACCCCCCCCTTTGAGCGCTTCTCAAAGTTGGTTTGAGCTAACATCATCTCTTGCGAGTGGAAGATATAGAGTAAATCCAGATCCAATGGTTTATCCTCTTGTTCATGGTAAACCACCTCTATACCAGGATTGCATGCTAATTTGTAATGAGAATGATGAGAGACCTAATACTTATTTCCCAATTCCTTTAGAAGTAACAATTGAAAAAGAGAAATAATATCTGAATTAAGGTATGTACACATGAATATAAAAAGTAATTTAACTATAACTCTATGTTTGTTAATTCTAATTTTTTATAGCATTATAAGCTGTAAAGAAGAAGAAAAAAATGTAGTAACAACAGATCAAGAGGTAACATTAAATAGTGAAAACTCTTCTGACCAGGAATCTTATAGGTTTATAACAAAATGGGGTTCAAAGGGTAATAAAAAGGGGCAATTTAAAAATCCGGTTAGTATGGCATTAAATTCAAAAGGAATTATTTACGTAGTAGATGGAGCTATATCTGGAAATTTTAAAGAAAAAATATCCACACCTTTTATTAAAAGTTCACCAGATACCGGGAATTATCCTGTTCAAAAATTTGATCTCAATGGAAACTACAAAGGTTACTGGGAAGATGATAATTCTATCAATAATCCAATGGAGATTACAATCGATTTAAAGGATAACGTCTATATTATAGACCATAGCTATGGTTACAGTATTAAGAAATTCACTTCCAATGGGAAATTAAGTAAAATCCTTACTCTGGCTTCACGTAGTGGGAATGAGGTCGTCCCTTTAGATATAGCAATTAATTGTAATGATATCTATGTAAGTTCTTATAAAGGTATCTATAAATTTGATTCAAGTGGCAATTTTATAACAAACTGGATTGCTGTAAATTCTTCCATACAAGTCGAAATTCCTGAGTCTATCGCGGGCATGGCAATAACTAGCGTGAGTTTACTGAAAATTCATTCTTGACATTAATCTTTTCGTTTATTCATAAGGAAAAGCGAAGAAAAAAATGTATAGTATAACCGTGATCTTTTCATTATAGGATATGAGTTAGAAAGAGTTTTTTTTATGACAGAAATATTGGTTGTTTCAATTAAGTTGATTTTGGTTTTACACATAGTTATACTATACAGCATTTGCAATTACCTTGTAAATACTGACTTTCATAATGTATATGGTTATACTATACAAAAATTGGCTTCTGAAAAATTAGCTTTTCCTTATTATATCACAGTTTTTCAAGAGATCAATATCAAAAAAAACGCAAAATTCGGTAAACTCACGCTAGAACTGGTTATATTTATGTAATAAATGCTCTGGCAGTTCCTACAGAGCCCTATGGATTAGAGGCTGGTAGAGCTATTTATTTATCTACTATATGGATTTACAACCGTAATGGTATGTTGTTGAGGAAATGGTACAATAAAGATAGGGAGAATAGGCGTTTTGATAACTTTAGCAGTATAACGATAGATTCCAAAGATAATATTTTTATTTCAGACACAACTAACAATTGTATCTGGAAATTTAATTCTAAAGGAAAAGTCATAGCAAAGTTTGGTTCAGAAGGTTCTCAGAATGGACAGTTTAAATGCCCTGGGCGAATACTTATAGATTCCTATGATAATATATATATTTTAGATCGTGGTAATTATCGCATACAAAAATTCAGACCTAACCATGAATTAAAATAATTATCAAATAAACTTTTATTTAAGGAGGACTTATAATAATGCAAGTTAAGCTTTTATTAACACTATTATTCATAACTATTTTCACTATAATCATATCATCCGGCTGTGGAGGAGGAAGCGGAACTACTCAGCCATCTTCCCTGGTCACTCCAACACCGAATATGACAGATAATATGGCCTATATTACAATAAAGGTCAAATGGCCGGAGCAGGGTATGGCAGGGAAGCTGATTATGTCTTCAGGTAATGAGGAAAAGGAGATAACAGCTTCTATGCCACATGATGCAAAGAAGATTGAACTTAAGATATTTAACTATAAAGGTAAAGATGAGAGTTTACCTATTGATTTCACTAACACTGATAATATCCTGGCGGAAGGACGATTGCCGGCGCCTGAGACACAGATAACAATACCGATACCAGTTCCTACTCAGGTTCCTACTAATCCGAATATATTACCTGCTATTCCTGTAAAAGTATGGGCAGGATGTTTTATTGATCCGAATGCAACTGACCCTAACAGTGCACTATCAACAGCAGAACATTATATGGTTTTAAAGGTAGGAGACCAAACAGCCAATTTAAAACTTGGCAATTACGACTTAACTCTTCCTCCTTCTCTTGAAACTACTGCAGGTGATATTGCATCTCTATCAGCCACTCTTCAGATTAAATATCCACCCTCAGATCCGAATAATCCTGCTTCTGCTCCTGCTCCTAAACCTGTAGCCGGTAAACCAATTAAATTTGAGATAAAGACAAATGGATTGACGGAAGGAAAAGGCCATTTCCAGGGTTCCGAAATAGATCCAAATACAATTGAAGCTACAACGTATCAGGATGGAAATTGTCCTGTAAATTTTATCGGTGATACAGCAGGATATGTAACAATAGAAGCTACATTTCAGGCAAACTCAAATGATCCTATGGAGACCATCCTATTGTAGGTTTTAGTTTTGTAGGTTTCTGGGGCAATTATGTAACTCAACCTGTTTTATGGCATGACGTTTCAAAGGATAGCGATAATAATGACATACATAAAATCTATGGTATCAACAATCTGGATCTTGGAGAATATATTTCTGATACCAGGTACAGGTTCACTATTCGATTTGGTGCAGACCAAAAAGTCAGTTACTGGATAAACGATACCAATAAAGGCAGTATTATTATTGATAATTCTGAAACAATGATTTCCTTTTATAATATCCTTTATGGACCTTCAGCATATGGTTATTGCGAGTATCTTTCATTATATGGTGGTAATCAGTTTGATAATGTAAAAGTATATTCTCGTCACGGATTAAACGATTAAATCAGAATAATATTAACCATCGGGGGAAAATTATAAATATTTCTTACATATATATAAGTTTTCTCCCGGTTATTTTATAAATCTAATATGTTTATACTTCTTACCTGTTTATATATTCTTATATGGCTATTCTTATATAGTTTTTATTTAATATTTATCCATTATAATGTTCCTCTCTTTACCATGTGCTGTGTTCCTGATAAACAGTTCGTTAATACAATAATGTTCATACTTCTGCCTTTGATATATATATTGACTTATATTCGTCTAAGAAAATATAAAGAAATACCGATTACAATGAAACTTACTCTTATATGTTCCTGTATAGTTTCCGCTCTGTTAGCTATTTTAACCTATCCTCTGGGTGCACCTGATATGTTTAATTATATAATTTCCTGTAAGCTCGCATATTTTCACCATCTTAACCCGTATATTCATACATTCAGTGCTTTTACAACCGATCCTTTAAGGAATTATTCAAACACAGTAAATATGACTCTCGGATACGGACCTCTGTGGCTTCTGTTATGCTATATACCATCTATGTTTATGGATTTTACTTCCATACTTTCTATGGTAATCTGGTATAAGGCATATAATTGCCTGTTCCTCGCAGGCACGGCTATTCTCATATATCATTATCAGGACAGTGACAGGAAATGGATTTCACTGTATCTGTTTCTGATGAATCCTCTTATATTGTTTGAAGGACCGGTAAACGGTCACAATGACATAATGATGACCTTCTTTTTAATTTTTGCCATATTCAAATTAAGGCATGCTTCCATATATTCCTTACCTTTACTTATGTTAAGCGCTATGATAAAATTCTTTACCCTGCCGTTATTTCCGTTATTTATTATAGAGTCTTACAGAAAACACCGGCACATGAATAAAATCATCCTGTCATGTCTGTTATCTTTCCTGATAATGGTAATTCTCTTTGTTCCTTATTGGGACAGAGGGAACATGATAAAAGGGATGTTATCCGGCATGAGTTCATACCATAATACGGGAGGATTGTCCGTTCCTTCCATGATGAAAGGATATATGAGGTGAATAAATTGGGAGGTATATCTTACGTAACACCTGTTTTCGGTATTATCTTCCTGATATTTCTCTTTATCGAGATTTTCTTCATAAAGGGCAAGGCGGAAGAGAGAGTGACTGATATATTGACTGTATTTCTTATTACCGTTTCCCTGTTTTACCCCTGGCATTTCATACCTGTTCTGTCTCTTCTTACCCTCTGTGAAAGTAAAAGACATGTAGCATATCTATTTACAGCAACGTTTTCTGCTATGGCCTTTTATCCTTTATCGGTATGGTTATTGAATTTCAGTGGATTATCTGTATTTTACGCATATTTATGTCTGTCTTCGCTCATGTTATTACCTGTAATTGTTTTTGCTGTCAGAACATTCAAAGAAGGAGATGCTATTCAGTCATGTAGCAGTACAGTCACATAAGTATAATCCTGACGAGGTTAGATATGGCATTATCACTCACTCTATCTGACTATGATACAATTTCATGAGGTATCTGGTAACGCAAAGTTTGCGCGTTCAGATAGTTTACAATTTCAGTAATCTATTTTGCCATAAACCCTTACATAGAGCCACTTCTAGAACATTCTATCTGAAGTGTACTTTTTCTGCATGTCATCATATTTCTGTCATAATCGACAGAACCCTTACCATATATACCTTTTCTGTATTATTCAGTCAAAATAATAATGGCGTTAAAGAGGATTTTTAACGACATTATTGTTTGAGAGGGTTAATCATAGGTGGAATTTATGTTAATTACAGAGGGGTCAATTTCTAATGTAAAACTACTCTTTAGAAGTAGCTTTCTTAAAATCATACTGATATCCATCACGAAAATTGTCATATAGTGTCATTTTGTTTCCATCAATGACCACTTCGCATGGCATACTGCCTTCTCCACCGATATGTAATAAATCTGTATCTTTGCCGGTTCTGATTGATTTCTCACTCTTATAAACAATCTTCTGTGTATCTATTATTTTGCCATCCTTATAATACACTATATTATCAGTGTTAATAGTAATGCCATCATATCCGACATTCTTATCACCATGACCATCATATCCGCCACTGGATGAAACGAATATCCATTCTGGAGTTCCGACTTCAGATGGTGTTATAACAGGTACAGGTGTATTTGTATCAGGGACCGGTGTATTAGAAGACGATGCTGAATTACATCCTGTAACCGATAATATTAACAGGAACAGGAATATAATATTAAATAGTTGTTTCATAGATCTCCTTATATAAAACTCTATTGATTGATAATCTTTTCCACTTCTTCTATAGATGTTACATCCAGGGTAGCCAGCAATATCTCCTCCAGCTTCTCTACACTGTGCACATCCTTAATCTTATCTTCAATAGCCTGGGGAAGTTCTTTAAACTTCTTCCTGAGTATCTTTAAAATAGCATTCTGTTCACCTTCAAATTGTCCCTCAGCTTTCCCCTCAACTTTACCTTCAGCTTTTCCTTCATCTCTTATATCTGCAACCAGTGTCTCAAGCATAACTTTCCCTCCTTCTTTAACATGAGTTTTCATCTTTATACCCTTATGTTCTAAATACTTCCTGAGCCATATTACATAAAACCTGCCAAACTCAGAAGCATAATCTATCCTGTCACTTACAACCTGTTCTGCCTCTTTAAGTTCTTCCTTTGTTCTGGCAGTCAGGAAATAGAATAGTCCTGCAATCAGATTATCCAGGGCAGTCATCCTCTTTAATTCTTCCCTTGGTTTTGACTGTAATGTTACAAGATAGTGCTCGAAATTAGGCACATATCTCTGTAAACGTTTATATGGTTTAGCTATTAAATCTTCTAATCTGGTATGAGCATTATATGTCTGCGTGCCGGTGTAAAGCACCACAGGAAATACCGGCGGTAAAGGATCATCTATTGATATTTCTTTCTGCTTTATCAGGTCATCATACATTGATAACATATAACTCAGTATTCTCAAAGGCATCAGCTTATCTACCGTCGATTGGAACTCTATGACCAGGTAAAGATAAGCACATTTACCACCTGTCATATTCAGCTTTAAAGCCAGGTCTGTATATTTGTTCTTAAAGGTCTTTGCTATATAACTGGTATTCTTCTTCTCTATACGGGTGAAATCTATATCATTTATAAAGTCAGAATCTACAAACCCCTGCAGGAAATCCCTTACTATCTCAGGCCTGCTGAATAATTCCTTCAAAGTTTTATCATACAGATGATGTTCCATAGTTATATAATACCATATTTTAATGTCGGAAAGAAGATACTGTTCCTGTTTTATCATGTAAATTTGACCCCTTATTAGAGGAGAAAGCCTGTATCTGTTAAAATACCAATAATAACATATGTACAGAGGAGGTTCAGGATGAGTAAGCAACAGGATGAAAAGCCAAACTGGCAGCCCTTAAGCATGCTGCCTACTATTGCATCTATTATTGATGAAGAAGTAGATAACTTTGAAGATCTGCATAAGAATCTGGGTGAAGCAAGGAAGAAACCCCATGTGATGGATGATATGATAATAGATCGTGCCATAAACAATCACAGAAAATACCTGGAAGGGGCATGGGTCTATGATGAGCAGATTGCCCGGTGGAAGAAAGAGAAACTTACCGGGGAACAGTCCCAGGAGATAGAACGACTGACCGGCCAGATGCTGAAATACCGGAAAATGTGTGAGGAAATCATTGCAGTGTCAGAGGAAATCAAGAAAGGCACGATTAACAGAATTCTTGAGATGAGCGATGAGGAAGTGGCAATAGCCGTCCTTACAGGAAAACTCAAAAGGCCTTTTTGAATCATCTGCGAGTAAGGATTTCGCCCCATAAGAGAGTGGAAATAGCTCTCACGACTATGGGAGATAGGATGTCATTTTAGGAATGTAAAGTTTTGAATGTGCCCCACCCGGTTTTATTATATACTGTAAATTATGCACAGAAAGAAGAGATGCCTATGTTACAGGAAGTAAATATTATTACTCAGGCTTTTGTAAATGGTCTGATAAATATCCTCAGAGAAAAACTGCACGGCGTATATATCTATGGTGCTGCAGCCTTTCCTGATGCTATTCCCACTGGTGATATTGATTTCCATGTAATTATAAAGAGTGAACTCACAGATAATGAACGCTCAGAGTTAGAAGAATTCCATAATTCTCTTGCCAGGAAGTTTCCTCCTCTCGGTGGTGAACTTGATGGGTATTATATCCTTCTGTCAGATGCTATATGTAAAACACCACCACAGAGCCAGTTATGGAAAAGAGCTACAGATAAATCCTGGGCACTTCACCGTAAACATATTCTGGCAGGAAGATGTATTGTTCTTTATGGACCGGCTCCAGAGGAAATATATCAGCCTGCATCATGGCCGGAAATAGAAACTGCTCTGTATGAAGAATTGGATTTTATAGAGAAACATCTGGACAAATATCCTGCCTACTGTATCCTGAATATGTGCCGGCTGATTTACAGTTTTAAAACAAAGGATGTAGTTATTTCTAAGGCACAGGCATCAGACTGGGCATATAATAATCTATCACAGTGGAAACGACATATTGAACTGGCAAGGAAATCTTATAACCATCAGGCAACACCGGAAGATAATCAGTTCCTGTTAAATGAAGTTGAGAAGTTTCTTGATTTTACCAGGGAAAGTATTGAACAAACCTGATTATCATTCAATCCCAGTTCCTTCAGAGCTGCTTTTATCTCCTCTGTATTCTGAGCATTTACTCCACCCTCCGGTTTAAGCTTAAAGCTAACAGATATTTCAAGACTCTTATTTGCATGATGCTTCCCAAGAACCTTGGCATAGAAATTCATCCACTTCTGAGGTGTAATAGCACCATTCCATACAATTTTTGTTGCCGGAGGTGGTGGATGTGGAAAATCTTCCCATTTGCCTTCATTACCATTTTCCAATTCATCCGGTTTTTTCGTAATATTAATGTATAAACTGTGTAATATATCTCCACATTTAGCAGTAATAATAAAACTACCCGGCACATCCCCTGCCTGATATAATCCACTTTCATCTATCTTCCCGCCTGTAGCATCCCATACAACATTATCCACAGCAAAAGGTTTATTATTCTGATCGAATCCTTTAACTGTATACCATGGTTTTATAGCAGCCATAAAGGAACTCCTTTCACTCAATAAATGAAGTTATTATTTAATTAATCCCTTATCCTCAATTTATCTTCTTCAACAATCCACAGCTGATGACTGATAGGTTCTTTTTTGAATAAAGGAATTAGTTCTTTTAAAAGATTGATTAAATGATATTTGTCCTGTTTATAAACACGAAAGACTATAAATCCAGGATATTTACATGGCGGATAAACCCGGATGTCTGTGAAATCAGTATCTAAAGTTATCAGAATTCTTTCCTCATGTGAACATATCGCAGCTATATTCTCATCAGGCTGTCCTTCTAATTTCTGCTCAACTACAGTGAAAGCGTCGTAATGAGCTTCACGGAGAAGTTCAGCAAACTCAACCGGAAGGTTTTCATCAATTTTAAACTTCATTATCTACATCTCCCTATCTAAGCATAACAACTCTTTCCCGCGCCAGTTCTGCCGCATATGATATAGAAGCCTGAATATCTTCTTTTTTCAACGTAGGATAACTTTTTAATAATTCATCCTGAGTAACACCTGCAGCAAGATTGTCTAAAACAACTGACACCATAATCCTCGTACCCCTTATACATGCTTTTCCATGACATATAGAAGGATCTGTTGAAATTCTATCTGATAAGTCCATATTTTTCACCTGCCTTATTTATTACTGTACTTACTTAAAACCCCAGCCCTTTCTTCTTTGCCATAACACCGTCAATCCATCTCTTCTCGAGCTTTTTCCGAAACTCGGAAGTCTCTCCAGGTCTACTATAAAAATTCTACTTTC
>CAYSLJ010000103.1:0-26679 GCA_964431735.1 uncultured Synergistia bacterium
CGCGTCACGATATAGACTGTAAATATGATGGAGTTATTTTTTCACAGACCCTAAAGGGCTGTAAGGAAAATAACTCTGATAAATTATCTTTATTGTCCTTGCGTTACGCGTCACGATTACACATATGATAAGGTTATTTTTTTACAACCCATAAGGAGGAATTAATGTGAAGCTACGGTACAGAAATATAATTATTATTTTTCTCTTTACTCTTCTGATTACTGGCTGTGGAGGTGGTGGTGGAAATACGTCGGGAGTGATACCTGTTGTTCCTCCTGTTGAAACACCTGCCACTACACCTGCTATGACTGTAATTCCGACTTCTACTCCTCAGGCAAATACTTCTCCTGTCCCTTCTTTAAGTCCGACACAGATAGAAGGATTTACTCCTACTCCTACCCCTGCGTCAGAAGCAACTTCTGTTCCTGTAGAACCTACAAAGTCCGTTCCTTCAAATCCTTCAAATCCTTCAAATCCTACAGTGCCGACTGCTGTACCGGCTACTCCTGTTTTTGCTCCTACAACAGCACCTTCGTCATATAACATACCGGTTCCGGCAGGATATCAGTCTTTACCTCTGACTATTTCCGGCGGAGATCTTAACATATCGTGGAATAACATCAGTAGTGCTCAAGAAGCCTGTTTGATATTAATATACCATTCCCTGGCACCGTCAGATACGGCAAATCCTCTTCTCATAAACTGCACCTTTGATAATCCGAACAGATCTTCTGGAGGTACATCTGTAAGATATATGAATAGAAATAATATAAATTTACGCGCTTCCTCCAACCCTTACGAAAACTATTATATAAATCATCTGAATAAACTTAAAAGAGATTTCGAGTTTTTAAAAACTATGTTCTACAGTGGAAAATACCCGATAGAGCTTACATCGTCCGAATTGAGAGCTAAAGGTAAAATTGACGTAAGTGGCAGATTTGTCAGTTCTGCTATAGGTGACACTAAAGATTTTACTGTTTATTATTCTGCTTATAGCAATCAGAAAAAAACCTGTGAATGTTATGCAGTGGGAGAACACTGTTATGTTTATATAAATAAAGAAAATATATCCACTTATTTTGATAATCCTTCTTCTTATGCTTCAACCCTGGCCGCTTATTTTGACGGCACAATCTATCCTCTTGTCCATCAATATATTGGTACTGAATGGTCTCCCGGCATAGACGGAGACAGTCATGTTTATATAGTTCTGGTACCCGGTCTTAACAATGCCTATTTTTCTTTTACAGATGAATATAAACAGAGTGACCTTCCTTCAGGGGAAATAAGTAATGAAGCCGAAGTTCTTTATATAGATCCCATGTTATTCTCTTCTACCGGAAAGGCAGACAGTAAAATTGCTTTGATTCAATCTGTTGCAGGTCATGAATTTGCCCACATGGTTCGTTTTAATATGAAATTTGTTGGTTCCGGGACGAAACCTGTTGATTTTAATACTATGGCATCTTATTTCAGTACCGAACTTTCCATCCATGAAGGAACATCACAGTTTGCTGAAAATATATTGCTCAGAAGAGGTATAAGTGATAATTACACATCTATTGCTGCCATGCGTGCATCGGGGATTGAATATTATCTTAATATTGCGGAGTTCTGTTCTTTAACGTCTGCACAGTTTAATTATAATACAACAGGCGGGTCAGGCATTTATGAAATGGGATTTTTCATATTACAATATCTTTATGAGAAGAAGGGCTATGATGCTGTGATAAAACTGAATAAAGCTGACGGTAAAGTGGGAATTGACAGCCTGTATGAAGCAACAGGAGGGAGAGCGGAATTTGAACATATGTTCGATAAGCAATCTTTAAGCCTTCTCTTAAGCGGTAGAATAAATGACGGAAATTATAGCTTTCAGGGAGTCGATCTTTCCGGTGCTACAGCTTACGGTAATATAAGACTGCATAATGTGTGGAGCGCCTTTTCCAATACCGGTGATTATGGTAAAGGTATTGATATTACATCTCTGGCCTCTGATAGCGTTACTACAAATCTCTATGAATGGTCTCCTATGTTTATAAAGTTTTATAATCTGAACGGAAGTCTTAAAGTTACAATAAAAGGCCTTTCTCCCGGTACAGGAGGAGGCAATATTAAAGCATATTTTATTTATAAATAAACTGCCACTTATGGTTTATATACGTTTAAATCGTGACGTTTCACATGTCATGATAGGATATTACATTTTTTTTTCTTCCCCGCAATTCTTTACAAAATGTTACAAATTTTTACAAATAATAATATTTTTCCAATAACTTTATTGTAAAATATAGTAAATTTTTAGAAAATAGAACAATTTTTTTTGACTATAATGTTTACTTTTTATATGTCGATAATAAACTATGTAAGGAGGAATTTCCGGTGAAGATGCAATTAAAATCTATAGTAATAGTTTTATTATTATGTATTTTACAAATTACAGGAAGCAGTACTGCTGCAGGGGTCATATCTGCCGTGTCTACTCCTGCCGGTTTTTCAGAACAAACTTCATTATCTGTTGTAACTACAACACTTTCTATAGAGTCTACTGCAGTACCCACTGCAATAGCTTTTACAAAATCTGTAAATAAAAATTGCAGTAATTTAAGAAGGGCAAGCAATTCTTCCGGAGAATATTATACAAAAAAGATAAGGATTAAAGACAATCAAATAAAGCCTTATATAATAGATAAAGTATACAAATACCGTCATTTTGAAAACATATATAAAAAATATAGTCTGTAAATTAAATGTCAATAATAGAAAGGAGGGAATCCGCTGGTTTAAACTATGTAACCCGGTAAAAGTTAAAAGCGACTACGATTTGTGTGATTTATTGCACAATAGTAAGTTCGGATAAGAACCTTCGGGTTAACGTTGTTATGTATGCACTTCTGTATAGAAGGGTATATATATAAATCAACGGTGATATTAAAGCATATTTTATTTATAAATAACTGTTTCTAATACAAAAAAATTAAGGAGGAGTTTTGTTGCTGAAACCATTTATTTTACTGTTTATTCTTTTAATCTCTTTATCTATCTTTAATGGTTGCGGAGGGGGAAGCGGTACTTCCGGCACCATAGTTGTACCCACTTCCGGACCTACATCTGTACCAACAGAAGGCCCTACTGCAACTCCGACTACTTCCCCCATAGGAGGTAATGTTCCTGTTCCCAATGGTTATACTTCTGTTCCTGCAAATATTTCTAACGGAACATTGGAATTATCAGTAAATAATTTCGGTTCTTCAAATGAAGGTTATCTTTTACTTACCTATCATTCTGATACACCGACTGACACTGCAAACCCGATAGCCATAAATGCTACATTCAACAACAGTACATCAGGAAGGGGAGATTCTGTTTCCAGAGTTTCTTCTGTGAAAGAAAACTCCCTGCCGGCAAATATGTCTGATAAATATAAGAAATACTATAAAAATCATCTGGATAAATTGCGTCATGATTTTGAACTTGTACAGGAACTGTCAAGGCAGGGTAAATATCCCAGAAGCTTGAGTCATGAAGAATTAAAATCCAGAGGGAGACTCGGAAAAGATGGGATGATTGCCAGTGTACAGGTTGGAGATACAAGAAATTTCTGGATTTATTTTCCTTCCCCCTATGGATATATGGACAGACCATGTCAGTGTTATGCAGTTGGAGAACACTGTTATGTTTTTATGGATACAGATGATCCGCCTCTTTACTATAATAATGCCGGTACTTATGCCCGGGAGCTTGCATCTTATTTTGACAGCCAGATATACCCCCTGGTTCACGAGAGGGTTGGATATGAATGGTCTCCCGGTATAGACGGAGACACAAGGATATTTATTATTTTGAGTGCCAATTTCAATAATGCCTATTATCCTTTTTCCGATCCCTACCCCCAGTCAAGCCTTCCGTCGGGAGAATACAGTAATGAAGTCGAAGCCATATATATAGATCCCCTTGTCTTTGCTTCTACGGATTCTATGGGAAATCCTGAAGCTGCTGAAAATACCCTTGCACAGATTCAGGCAGTAGCAGGCCATGAGTATACTCATATGGTACGATTTAATATGAAATATATTGCAAGCAATAAGGGAACACCTATAGATTATACTACTATGGGTAATTATTTCTCCAGTGAAATTTGCATCCATGAAGGATGTGCCCAGTATACTGAAAATGTGCTTCTTCGCAGAGGTATTACAGATAATTATGCGAAGGTTAACACCCTTCGTTCCGGCGGTCTTGAACCTTATTTACGGGCTCCGGAACTTTCGAGTCTTACTTCGGGAACATTCAATAGCAACAGTAATAACGGTATTGGCACATATGAAATGGGATTTTTCAATGTAGAATATCTTTATGAGAAACTCGGCTCTGATAGTATTAAGAGATTAAATCAGGCTGATGGAAAAATCTGTCTTGACAGTCTCTATGCTGCTGCAGGTAACAGAAGCACCTTTGAAAATCTCTTTGATATGCATGCCCTGGCCCTTGCATTGAGCGGAAAGGTAAGTGATAACAACTATACCTTTACAGGAATAGATCTTACAGGAAATACCAGTTACGGAGGAACATCACTTCATAATGCATGGAGTGCTTTCGGTAATACAGACTCTGAAGGTATAAATGTCAGTATAGCAAGAAACGACAGCTTTTCCGGAAATCTCTATGAATGGTCTCCCTGGTTTATGAGATGTTACAGCGGCAACGGAGGTACTCTGTCTGTTAAAGTAACGGGTCTTAATGTAGGACAGGGTGGAGGAAATATAAAAGCCTATTTTGTTTACAGGTAAACAGTAACCAGTGACCAGTGCTCAGTAACCAGTGACCGGAAATTTTACCTTACTGATAACTGGTCACTGAGCACTGATTGTTACCGTCCCCCTCCTGAGAGATATTGCAATATAACAGAAGCTTCCTCACCTGTTATCCACTGAGGATCTTTTGCCTGCATCTGAGGCACTATACGTGACCAGTCAGCAGTCGAATGAGCACTTTCAAATACTTTATTTATAGCATGACATTTACTGCATTTCTGTGAAAATACCTGCTGCGGTGAAGGTGTGGGCGTACCTGTAACATCTGCTGTTCCTGGTACGGCTATGCCTGTTTGCTGCGGCACCTGTGTCGGTGTGGGAAGGGCAAAACTGCTTGTTTGAATCCTTACTGTAGGATATTCTCCCAGGTTTGACAGAGTATATCTTATACCGATAAATTTCAGAAGTTCATCTACAGGTAAAAATACGGTTATTTCTTTTGTACTGGGATTTTTTACCTCATAAACCTTTCTTTTTGAAAATTCCTTCCCGTTGATTATATAAGTGCCTTTTTCTGTATCATAAGAGCCGTTTATGCCGAGAACCTTCATCATATCATCTGCTCCTGCATAAAGAGTTTGATTCTGATAGAGAAGTGTAACATTCACTTCTTCACCTTCAAGAACCAGGAGGCTTTTGGCCTTTTTTTCAGGTATTATGCTGTAATAATCAAGGGTTTTGGGTTTTGTCTGGCTGTCTGCCCGGCTCATAAGCAGAATAGATATACTTATTATTATAGCTGCAAGAATTACTAATGTTTTAGAACGGATCATATCTGTTCCTCCTTTTTTGATTTTTATTCTTTAAGATTTCTTTCATCTTCTCTCTTTTCCTGCAGAGATTATGCCAGGTTTTTACCGGGATTTTCAGGATGATGGATTAACAGGATTTTTTAATCCTTTATTCAAAAATTTTATCAATAATTTTAAGAAGAAGTGAGCAGTGAGTAAAAGATTGTCTTCACTTACTGTTCACTTAAATTATCATACGTTATGAAATACTTTAAAATAACAGAAATATATATTCACAGGAAGGATAAATATTTTATGTAAAGAATTTATCCAGGATTATTGACTGATAATGAGGTAATTCTTTGTGTATTTAACAAAATTCGTTATTTTTTTTCTCCTTCTACCGGTTTTTATTTTTCCTGCCAATGCTGCTGTTACATCTTTACCTGACGAAAAAACTGAAGATGAAATTGTTTTCAATATAGAAAAACACCTTGAAAGAGGAAAAAAATATTTCTTTGAAGGCAATATGAAAGAAGCCTTCAGGGAATTCCATATAGTTCTCTACATAGATCCTCATAATTCGGCAGCCAGTTACAATCTCGGCCTTGTTTATCTATTTCTTAAAAACAATAAACTTGCCCTGGAATCTTTTAATAAAGCAAAATCATCGGATCCTTTAAATTTATTTCTCTCTCTACAACTGGGAAAGGTTTATCTTACGACAGGCGATTATGCTCATGCAGTGCCGGAATATGAAAAAATATTGCAGTTATTTCCTGATAACAGAGATGCCCTGAAAGGTCTGTCTCTTGTTTATATGAACAGGGGAGATTTCAATAAAGCCCTATATAACTGCGGAAAACTTCTGGAAAATTCTCCCGATGATATTGAAGCCCGTTATATAAAAGGACAGATTCTTTCAATGTCGGGGCAAATTGATCGTGCTATGAATGAATTTAATTATATAATAGAAAAGAAACCTGATTTTTTTGATGTTTATTTATATCTCGGAGAACTGTCTCTCAGTAAAGAAGATATGTCTCTTGCGTCACAGTATTTTACAAAGGCAATAGATTTAGCCCCTCAGAACGGACAGGGGTATTTCGGCCTGGGAAGAATTTATATTGCAGAGAATAAATATGAAGAAGCAATAAAGGAATTCGAAAAAGGTCTGGAGTTTGATCGTCGTAATACAGGGGCTTACCTTTCTCTTGGACTGTTATATGACAATCTGGATAAGAGAGATATTTCAATCGAGTATTACAGAAAGGCTAGAGAGATAGATCCTGATAATCTTCAGGTGCTGGAATATCTCGGTTTTTCATGCTATTCCCTGGGCAAATTCGATGAAGCAATAGATATATTCAAAAAAGGCATAAGACTTGCTCCTGACAGTATTACCTTTCATGATCTCCTGGGACAGGTTTATTATGTTCAGGGAAAAGATGAAGCTGCCATAGAAGAATTTAATAAAGTAATAGAACTGGATCCGTCCAATATGGACATACCTTTTGCTCTAGGTGTCATATACCAGAAAAGAAGTAACTGGGAAGAAGCAATAAAAAGTTATTCAAAAGTAATGACTCTTGACCCGGCCAACAAATCAGTTCTTTTTTCCCTCGGAGTAGTTTATTTGAATACGGGAGAGTTCCAGAAAGCGGAGGATATGTTAAAATCTTTTATCGAGACCTATCCTACAAATTCCTTTGCCTATATAAATCTCGGACTTCTTAATATGTACCGGGGAAAAAACGACAGAGCAATCGAAGAATTCAAACAGGCCCTCTCCGTAAATCCTTCCCAGGCCATATCTTATTATTATATGGGACTTATTTACAGGGATATGGGAATACAAAATGATTCGAAAGTATATTTTTCTCAGGCTCTCTCATACAGTCCTTACAGATCTGCCTTTACTTACTGCATAAAGGCCCTGTGGTTTATGGATAACGGCAATTATATAGCCTCATTAAAAGAACTGGCTTCTGCAAGAAAAACAGAACCGGAATTCCCTGATACCTACTGGATTACCGGCCTTGTTTACGAAACAATGGGAGATCCTTTCCGTGCCCGTTATTTTTATTCCAGAACACTTGAGTTGAGCCCCTTTCATATTTTTGCAAGGCAGGGTCTTAAAAGGGTTGAAGCTTTTTATAAAAAGCTGTAAATGCTTAGTACCTCTCCAGATAAGTTCGTAACCATTTATCAGCTTCTGCCTGACAGGCTCTTACGAAGAAAAATAATTTGCCTTATATAATTTGTTTTACAGACAATAAATTACTGTGGTGAGCATAAATAATACATATCTGCTCTCGTGACGCGTTACGCGTGACGTGAGGAAGACTGTTATTACATGCTTATGCTCAGGTCAGTAACCCTTATTTAATTTTTAATACTATAGAAAAAACTAATTTTTCTTCTCCAGAGCCTGCCAGGCAGAAGCTTTTTATGGGTACCCTTTTACCTGCCGGTGAGTGAGGCTCTGGAGAAAAATAGATTCGTCGAAATATATTCCTATCTAGACGGCTAATTATCTACACGGCAATTTACTGTGGTGAGCATAAATAATACATATATGCTCTCGTGACGGGTAACGCGTAACGCGTGACGTGAGGAAGAACTTTATTAAATGCTTATGCTCAGGTCAGTAAATTGCCACATGTTACGCGTTACCCGTTACGATTTAATTGCCATATTTCAACTTTTGTTCTATAATATCTATATGTTTGTTTATTACATAACCATGAGGGAGAGGTGTTCAATTTGAGAAAAATCAATATTCTTTCTATCTTTCTTATTTTTCTGGCATTTTTTTCCAGTTCCTGCAATAGCTCAAGGATTAATGAAGTAGTTCTTGCAGGACCGAGTAAAATTGAAAAATTACAGGTTGTTTTTGCCACACCGGACGGGCCTGTTCAGGAACAGAGCGAGCTTGATGCCATAACGGTCAGTTTCAATCAGGCTATGGTTCCTCTCACTACCCTTCCTGAAAATGAACCGGAAGGACTTTTAACGTTTGAACCTCCTCTGTCCGGTAAATACAGATGGATGGGCACTGCAACACTGAAATTTATTCCTGATAACCCCCTGCCGTTCGGCACATTATATCATGTTACAGTTCCGAAAGGGTTTAAAGCTTTAACAGGTGCAGTTCTTGATAAAGATTATAAATGGTCCTTTGAAACTGTCAGACCGGCACTTGTTTCTTCAAAACCTGCCGATTATTTTTATAACAGACTTCTTGCTCTTGAAGGTTCTATATACCTGCTCTTCAATCAGCCGATGGAGCCGTCAAAAGCTGCTGATTTTATCGAATTGTCATGTGATAACCAGGTTATTCCCGTTAAACTGCACAGGAGGTTTGAAAAAGATAAAGATATGGAAGAGTGGGATCCGAATAATGTAATTGTTATAAAACCTTCGGAACCATTATCTCCCGGACATGCTTATATCCTTACGTTAAAAAAGAATTTACCTGGTAAAACAGGTGATCTCGGTCTTATGGAAGATACTTCTATGACCTTTAACAGTGAAAATGTCTTTAAATTTTCCGGTATGTCCGATGCCGGCACCTCAGAGGAACACAGCCCTGAAAACTCTATAGAGCTGGCTTTTACAAATCCTGTAGATTACGGAGAAGTA
Source organism: uncultured Synergistia bacterium (assembly GCA_964431735.1). Lineage (GTDB taxonomy): Bacteria > Vulcanimicrobiota > SpSt-956 > SpSt-956 > JAKJGF01 > CALARM01. The sequence goes on from CAYSLJ010000103.1 coordinate 9,194, forward strand.
ATCGATAAGATAAAATTTACTCCCCATATAAAAATACCTGAATATTACAAACAATACGGCCAGAGTCAGAATCTCTGTTTTTATCTCCCTTTCCTGGCACAGACTAAATATACATTACATATTTCAAAAGATATAAAAGATATTCTCGGTAATACCCTTGGCCATGATGTGAGTTTTTCATTTAAAACATCCGATTATTCTCCTTCCTGCTATATTGAAAACGGTGTGGGAACAGTAGAAGCAAATTCTTCCAGAACATTCCCCGTATCCTTTATGAATCTAGATAAGGTAAATCTGAAGCTTGCTTCTCTCTCAAAGGATCAGATTATTCCCCTTTTTAACGGGAAAGCTTTTGACTATGATACAAAATATAATCCTGGAGAAGATTTTTATAAAATTGACAGGGAGTGGAAGTTGAATTTAAAGAAAAATCAGTCATGGTGGCGGCCTGTTGATATGGATGACATTCTGGGAGACAAAAAATATGGTTTTGTTTTTCTTCAGTTAGACGCCATGGAACAGCTCACCTATGACAGTAGATACCAGAAAGCCTTCCTTCAGGTTACAAATCTCGGAATAACGGCGAAATTCTCTCCCGAAAATAATATTATTTCAGTCAATACCCTTGACACTGCACAGCCTGTACCTGATGCTCTTGTCGAGCTTCGTAACAGTGATAATAAAATCGTATGGACAGGAAAAACAGACAGACAGGGTATGGTAGAGACTGATGGATGGGATAAATTGAAATTAGCAAAAGATGATAATGAAATATGGGTTTTTGCCTCAAAAGGCGACGATATATGTGTTAGCAGTTCTTACAGGAACTGGAGAGTACCTCTCTATATGTATGATTACTATTATGACTCTTCTGATTTTAATATCCATGTCTTCACAGAAAAAGGTATTTATAGAGCCGGCGAAGAGGTTCACCTTAAAGGAACTATGAGAGAAAAGATAAAAGGTAAATGGGACGTTTCTTCTCTTAAAAAATTGAAATTGAAAATCTCCAGTTCAAGGGATGAAGTTATCGTTGAAACTCCTTTAAAACTTTCCGATTACGGTTCTTTTGATCATTCCTTTACCATTCCTGCTGACGGCTCTTCAGGAAGATACTCCATATATATTTCAGGAGAGAAAGGTAATAAAAATATTTCTGCTTACGGAAGCTTCCTTGTAGAAGATTATCAGGCGGCACAGTATGAAGTTACAGTAAACTCGGACCGTGATTATTACGTATTCGGCGATAAGTTTAACGGAACGGTAAAAGGATGGTATCTGTTCGGAGCACCTATGAAGGGTGACAGTGTTAACTGGTCTTTTTATCTTGAACCTACCTGGTACAGTCCTTCCACTTATGAAGATTTTGATTTTACCAGGGACTTCTATGATATGGGCGAAGAAAGAGAGGAAAAATATCTCGGTTCAGGAGAAGGGAAGCTGAAAGATAACGGTGAAGTCCCTCTCTCTATTGAGATTACCGATAAAATAAACCAGGGGCCTTATATACTGACAGTTCAGGGAACGGTAGAAACTGCAGGTCGCCAGTCTGTATCGGGCTATAAGCAGGTTCTTGTCCATCCCGGCGAATATTATATAGGAATAAAACCTTCTTCACGGTTTATGTCAAATAAAGAAACACAGACTTTCAATATGATTGTTCTTTCCCCTGACGGAACAGTCAGAACAGGTCAGGTTGTAAAGATAGATATTATAAAAAGGGAATGGAATTCCGTACGTAAGGTGGGAATGAACGGTGAGACAGGATGGGTTTCGGAAAAGGTGGATGAAGTCATTAAGAGTTTTGACCTTAAAAGTGAAGGAAATCGTGTGGAAGGTCAATTTAAGCCGGATAAAGCCGGGCTTTACATTATAAGAGCTACAGGTACAGACAGTAGAAAGAATAATATAGTGACAGAATCAACCTTTTATGTAAGCGGTGAAGATTATGTTGCATGGGCAAGATATGATGATGATAAGATTGATTTAGTGCCTGACAAAAAGGAATATAAGCCTGGAGATACGGCAAAAATACTTGTCAAATCTCCTTATGAACAGGCAAGAGCCCTTGTAACTATTGAGAGAGAATTTATAATAAAAAGTTTCTGGGTAGACCTTAAAGGCAGTGCCGATACGGTGGAGATTCCGGTAGAAGAAGATTATCTCCCCAATGTCTATGTGTCTGTCATACTTCTTCAGGGGAGAGTCTCAGACAGTAAATTCTCCGATACAGGTGATGACCTGGGTAAACCGTCTTTTAAAATAGGCTATTTTAATATGCCTGTCATTCCTGATAATAAAAGACTTAAAGTAACGGTAAATACGGATAAAGATAAATATGAGCCAGGAGATGAAGTTACTGTAACTCTTCATCTGGAAAACCAGAATGGGCAGGGGATAAAAGGTGAAATATGCCTCTCAGCGGTAGATCTCGGAGTTCTTAATCTTACAGGTTTTAAAACACCTGATTATTTTGACTCTTTTTATTATATGAGAGGCATTGATATTATAACGGCAGAAACAAGGAAATATATTATAGACCAGAAGAATTACGGGCAAAAAGGAGGTAATCCCGGCGGTGACGGAGAAGGTAAACCTTCTACTCTGAGGGAAAATTTTGTAGCCACTGCCATGTTTAAACCATCTGTGATTACTGATAACAGTGGCAACGCTTCAGTTAAATTTAAACTTCCCGATAATGTGACAACTTTTCTCATTATGGCAACGGCTCAAACAAAAGACAGTTCTTTCGGCAGTGGTGATAAGAGGATTGTAAGCACAAAACCATTGCTTATGAAGCCTTCTATGCCAAAGTTTGTAAGACTTTATGATAAGTTTAAAGCAGGTGTTCTCGTATTTAACGGAACTGATAAAGATGGAGAAGCGATTGTAGAATGTAATAGTGAAGGTCTTAAACTTTCAGAGAGAGGACTTAAAAAAGTAGATATACCTCCCGGACAGGAAAAAGAAGTGCTCTTTTCTTTTGAAGCCGGTAAGGTAACTGAAGGTAAACTGACTTTCTCATGTACCATGGGCACTTACAGTGACGGCGTGCTGGAAAAATTGCCGGTAAAAGCGGCTTTACTTACGGAAGCTGTTGCTACAACAGGTTCATCTGAAGATAACAGCAGGGAAGAGAAACTTTCTATTCCCGGAACTGCCGATCCCAATACAGGATATCTGGAAGTGAATAATTCTTCTACTGCAATGATAAATCTTCAGGGAGGCCTTGAATATCTTGTAGATTATCCCTATATGTGTCTGGAACAGAAACTTTCCAGAGTTCTTCCTCTTGTTACTGCAGAAGACCTTATAAATGCCTTTAACCTTTCAGGTTTAAAGGGACAGGCATTGAGAGATTTTGTTCAGGAAAATCTGGATATGATAGTAAAACACCAGAAGCCTTCAGGAGGTTTTACCGTCTGGGAAGGAGGAGAATTCGAGAATCCTTTTGTTTCCGTTTATACCATGTACGGACTTACGCTCGCAGAAGAGTCAGACTATAAAATTTCTCCTTCTGTTATGTCAGAGGGACGGAAATATCTGAAAGAAATACTCAGATTTTCTAAAGATGACAAAAGATGGCTTTATCCATATAAAGAGAGAACTAAGGCTACGGTAAAATCTTTCGCCCTTTATGTTCTTTATCTGGCAGGAGAAGGTGAGCCATCCTATTTACATACCATGTACGAACAGAGGAATAAAAATTCACTCTTCGGAAGATGCATGCTGGTAAGGGCAATGCATATGTATGGTAAGGACAAAGAGGAAGAAGCTGTTATGGTAAAAGAACTCCTGAACCATATAAAAATGTCTCCTACCAGTGCTTATTTTGAAGAAAGAATAACAGATGATATGAGCTGGATTTATACTTCTACTGTAAGAACTACATCTCTTACGCTTCAGACACTGATTGAACTGAATACAGATTTTCCTCAGGCTCAGAATGTTGTAAAATGGCTTATAGATTCACAGAGCCTGGGCAGATGGGCTTCGACACAGGAAAATGTTTTTGCCTTTGAAGCACTGAGAGTTTATTTCAATAAATTTGAAAAAGATATTCCGAATTTTAAAAGTAAAGTTTCTCTTGACGGAAAAGAAATTATGAAAAATTTCTTTAAAGGAAGAGAGACTAAATGTGTGAAACAGGTGGTTCCTGTGTCAGATATTCCTCTGGGAAAAGACATATCAGTTACTTTTGATAAAGAAGGTCAGGGAAGACTTTATTATACTATGAGACTTGTTTATGCCCCGACAGCCCCCCGTCCTGCAAGGGATGAAGGTATAAGTGTATTTAAATCCATAGAACCACTTGAAGGTACTAAGACAAAGGATTTTATAGCAGGAACTGTCTACAAAGTAACTCTCTCCATAGTTACCCCTATGGAAAGACATTATGTTGTCGTAAATGATCCTTTGCCGGGAGGTTTTGAACTGGTGAGAGAATCCTTTGATACGGAAAATAGAGATCTCCTGAGAAAACTTTCAGAAATACGCAGAAATGAAAGAAATGACTGGTGGGGAACATTTGATCACTGGGAAAATTATGATGATAAGATACTGCTTTTTGCAGATCTCTTAAAGTCAGGTGAACATACCTTTACATATTTTGTGAGAGCCATTCATTACGGAACCTTTGATATGCCTTATACAAAGGCAGAACTTATGTATGAACCGGAGGTATTCGGTTATTCTAAAAAGGAAACCGTTAATGTTGTAGAGAAATAAGAAAATTGTGACGCGTGACTGAACATGTCACGCGTCACACGTTACGCGTCACGAGGTCATATGGTTACTAAAAAAAAGAGGAACATAATAAAAATAATTGCTACAGTCTCTTTTATTATATTCTCTCTTTTTTTTATAGTTTTTCTTTTAATTCCTCTCCCTTACGTATCACTTTACCCGGAGAAAATGGTTTCCTGCAATATTCTTGACAGAAAAGGAAATCTTCTCAGAACCGTACTTTCTTCAAAGTATTCCACAGCATCATGGGTTAACGTGGACAGAATCTCCACTCATATGGTTGATGCTACAGTGGCAGCAGAAGATAAAAGATTTTACAGCCATTTCGGCATAGATATACTTGCTACTGCCAGGGCTCTTGTTCAGGATTTAAGAGAAGGCCGTATAGTATCGGGAGGTTCTACCATAACACAGCAACTGGCCGGCATTGCCTATGATATACCCAGGGGAAGTCTTAAATGTAAAATGCTTGAAGCTATTTATGCCCTTAAAATTGACTTTAAATATTCCAAAAAAGAGATAATGGAGCTTTATTTAAACCGTGCTCCTTATGGAAATCAGACCTATGGTATAGAAGGAGCTTCTTTACTTTATTTTGGCAAACCTGCCGAACAGTTATCCGTTGCAGAAGCAGCTTTTCTTGCATCTATTCCCAGGAGTCCCAGTATTTATGATCCTTACAGGAATTTTGAAGAAACGAAAAAAGAGCAATTTTTAATTTTAAAGAGAATGTATCGTAACGGCAGAATAAGTGAAAGGATATATAAACAGGCTATGGAAGAGCCTCTTCTTGTTATACCCATGACCGATACATTTCTTGCTCCTCATTTCTGTGATTTTATTCAAAAAGAAATTTCAGAGAAACATATGTCCGGCATATCACAGATAAGAACAGGCCTTGACCTTTATCTTCAGAAAGAGGTTGAGAAAATACTGAGAAATACTATAGCTTCTCTTAAAGATAGAGGTGTTACAAATGGCGCTGTTCTGATAGCTGATAACAGGACAGGAGATATTCTTGTCATGGCAGGATCTGTTGACTTTTTTTCCTCTGAAGGTCAGGTAAATGCCTGTATTGCCCTTCGTCAGCCCGGATCGACTCTGAAACCCTTCACCTATGGCCTTGCTCTTGAACATGGATTTAAAGCCTCCGATTTGATAGCAGATCTGCCGATGAATATACCTACAAAAAAAGGTATTTATGTTCCCCGTAATTATGATAATAGATTTCATGGCCCTGTAAGATTTCGTCAGGCTCTGGGATGTTCTTATAATATTCCTGCCATTGAGATAGAGCAGCAGGTAGGGGTGGAAGGACTTCTGGGAAAGCTTCATGAAGCTGGTTTCGATAGTCTCACTGAAGAGCCGGATTATTATGGAGTGGCTCTTACCCTGGGCGATGGTGAAGTTACCCTTATGGAACTGGTAAGAGCCTATAGCGGACTTGCCGGAGGCGGTATTGTTAAATCTCTGAATGTTATAAAAGAATTAAGAGACGATAAAGGTAATAAAATTTATTTTCCCTTTGAAAATACTGAGAAAAGAATATTTTCCCGTGAAACATCTTTTATACTTACAGACATTATGTCCGATAATAAAGCCAGAGTTCCTGCTTTTGGAAGAGAAAACCCTCTTAATCTTCCTTTCCCCTGTGCATCCAAGACCGGAACGTCCAGGGGATTTCGGGATAACTGGACAATAGGTTATACTCCTTCTTTTACTGTTGGCGTATGGGCCGGTAATTTTAATGCCGACCCTATGGAAGATGTTTCAGGTATAACAGGAACAGGGCCGATTTTCAGGGATATAATGTATTTATTGGACAAAGAATATCCAGGTAAAGAAAGGAATTTTACAGTACCGGAAAAGATAATTTCTTTAAATATTTGCCCTTCTTCCGGAGATATACCGGGGCCTTACTGTACGGATAGGGTAAAAGAATATTTCGTAAAATGCACAGTGCCGGACAGAGTCTGTAAAGTCCATAGAATGGTTAAAATAGACAGGAGAACAAATAGCCCTGCCTCCTCTGGTTGTTCTCACGAATATATATTTAAAAAAATTTATGAAATATATCCTCCTCTCTATTATAACTGGATGAAGGAACAGGGAATCATGCCTCCTGAAAATATTTTAACTTTCCTTGAAAATCCTTCAGGTAACAGACCTGTCGTTGTATTTCCTTCAACAGGAGATATATTTAAAATAGACCCTGTCCTTCGTAAGGAATTTCAGGTAATACATATGAAAGCAGTAGTCCCTGAAGGAGCGGAAATTATTTCCTGGTATATGGACGGACAGCTGGCAGGTAAAACAAAAAATCCTTTTGTTTTTAAATGGCATCTGCTTCAGGGAACACATACTGTACAGGTAAAAGCAAAAGATAAAATCAGTGAAAAGATAAGATTTTATGTCTATTAATAGTCTCGTGATGTGTCACGTGTGACGGGAGGAAAAGGTTTATTAAGAGAATTTTTTTATACTCTGTATATTTTTGCAAATAAGTGGTAAAATTATAATTCAGGCGAGTTGTTATAACTCAAAGTCATTATGTGGGGGAATTTATTTGAAAAAACAGCATATTCTGGTTGCAGAAGATAATATTTTGAATCACAAGCTTATACAATACTATTTAAAAAAATCCGGTTATACAGCAGATTTTGTTTCAAATGGTTTTGAAGTTCTTTCTGCTCTGAAACAAAATTCCTATGATCTTATACTCATGGATCTTCAAATGCCTGAAATGGACGGTTTTATGACGACTAGCAAAATAAGGGAAGAAGAAAGAAATGGGAAACATATTCCAATAATAGCCCTTACTGCTCATGCAATCAGAGAAATCCGTGACAGATCCATGGAATATGGTATGGATGATTATATTACAAAACCTGTTGATCATAAAGAACTTATAGAATCTATAGACAGAATTCTTGGTAATAAAACAGACGAAAATGATGCAAATCTTTATTCGAAAACGTGATATGGAATGTTAAAGAGATTTTATTATCCTCTTTTTTAGAAGGATGATAGACTCATAAAAAGAATTATTTATACAAGGCAATCCTCGCGTCACGCATTACGATTAAAATAATCCTCGCGTCACGCGTCACGATTTTAAAGGGGGACTCCGGTGAATAATTCAAATGAACATAATAAAGAAGAGGCTTTAGAACATCTGAACATGATTACCTCTCTTATGAGTAATTTACCTGGCATGGCTTACAGAGGAAAAGCTGATGAAAAAAGAACTATGGAATTTGTCAGTGACGGATGTTTTAACCTGACAGGATACACGGCTTTATCTTTAATTCAAAACAGGGATATTTCTTATGGAGAACTTATACATCCTCATGAGAGGGACTATGTATTAAAACATATTAAAAGTGCTTTAGACGAGAGAAAGCCTTTTCAGATTATTTATAGAATTATCTCTTCCGGCAGAGAAGAAAAATGGCTCTGGGAACAGGGGCATGCCGTTTTTTCTTCTGACGGAACACTTATTGGTGTAGAAGGATTTGTCAATGACATAACTGAACATAAAATGGCTGATGAAGCCCTGGCTATGGAGAAAGAACAATTTAGAAAAGAAATAGTGAATGAAGAAAAACTGGAAAAAATAGGTATGTTTATAGGGGGAATTGCCCATGATTTCAATAATCTTCTTATGGCAGTTACCGGTAATATTTCTCTTATGAAGATATCTGTTAAACCACAGAATGAATTATATGAATTACTTGTAGATGCAGAAAAAGCTTCTTTAAGAGCTATGGAATTAACAAAGAAATTATTAAGTTTTTCCGTGTCTGCTCTTCACAAAAAACCTTTCCTTTCAGATATTATTTCCGAAGAAATTTCAGATTTAAAGAAAGAAAAATTCAGTATTCTGACCAGTAAGGGCAAGATTCTTTTAATGGATGATGAAGATCTCGTAAGAAGAGTATCCGGTAAAATGCTTGAACATCTCGGATATACCGTAGAATTTGCCGGTGATGGAGCAGAAGCAATAGAATTATATAAACAGGCAAAGGACAGGGGGGAGCCTTTCGATATGGTCATTATGGATCTTACCGTTCCCGGTGGTATGGGAGGTAAAGATGCAATAAAACATCTTGTAGAAATAGATCCTGATGTAAAAGCCATAGTGTCCAGCGGTTATTCAAGTGACCCCGTAATTTCCAATTACAAAGAATATGGTTTTAAGGGAGTTGTTACAAAGCCATACAGGGTTGAAGATATAAAGGAAATTTTTATTATGTAAATTTATATGAAGAGTGAATGGTGAGTAGTGAAAAGTGAAGAGTGAATGGTGAGTAGTGAAAAGTGAATGGTGAGTGGTGAGTGGTGAGTAGTGAAGAGTGAATGGTGAGTAGTGAAGAGTGAAGGGTGAGTAGTGAATGGTGAGCAGTGAAGAGTGAAGAGTGAAGGATGAGTAGTGAAAAGTGAATAGTGAGTGGTGAAAAGTGAATAGTGAAGGGTGTAACGATTTTTATTAAGTTAGGATGATATGTATTTTATGGAAAATCAAAAATTTGAACAGTTAGTTGAGAATTATCTTAAATGGAAATATGATTATGAACCGGGTTTTGCATCTTATTTAGGATTATCTTCTTATGATGCGTTAACAGGCAGTTTTTCCCCGGAGAGCCGCCATGATGCTCTGACAAACCTTTATAATTTTAAGAGTCAGGCACAGAATATTCTAACAGACGACTTGAATTCCGATAATAAAATAGACAAAATATTTCTTTTAAGGGATATAGAACTGTATTTATTACGTATAGAACATATAAGACACTGGGAAAAAAATCCTCAAATATATCTGGATGAAGCTCTTGACGGCATAAATACCCTTATGCTTAAATCTTTCAGACCTTTAGAATATACGGCAGAAATGATATTAAAGAAACTGGAGAAAATTCCTGACATGTTCAGAGAAGCAAAAGATAATCTCGTCAAATGCCCTCCTGTATTTCTCAGGGTTTCTTCCCAGACTGCTCTCTGCGGCATTGAATTTATGGATACAATAAACGGTATTTACGGGAAAATATCTCCTGCTTTCGAAGAAGATTTCAAAAAAGCTTCTATGAAAGCCAGAGAAGCTATAAGTGATTTTGCTTTTTTTCTGAAGACTATGGAGCCGGGAGAAGAGCAATCTTTCGCCACAGGGAAAGAGATTTTTTCACAGCTTGTCAGAACAGGTTATATGATAGATAAAAATCTGGACGAACTTCTTGAAACAGGAGAAAAATGTTTTGCCTCCATATCTGAAAAGCTGACAGAACTCGGTGCCAGACTTGACTCTGACAGGAGCTGGTATGAGATATACAGAGAATTAAAACAGGAAAATCCCGGTCCTTCAGGCGTTCTTAAAATGTATCTTGATTATATGAATGATGCCAGAGATTTTCTTATAAAGAATGATATAGTAACAGTTCCTTCCGATATAATTCTGGATGTAACTGAAACGCCTGCTTTTATAAGGCCTCTTATACCTGTGGCTGCCTACCTTTCTCCCGGACCTTATGATGAAGTGCAAAAAGGACTTTTCTGGGTTACTCCTCTGCCTGAAGGGCTTTCCGATGAAGAAATAATAAAACTTACAGGTGAACATAATATTTATACTGCAAAGGTTACTGCTCCTCATGAAGCCTATCCGGGACATCATCTTCAGCTCTGTATGGCAAATAGGCTGAAAAGCCCTCTTCGCAGAATAGTTCATTCGAATATATTCGTAGAAGGGTGGGGGCTTTACTGTGAGGAAATGATGAAAGAAGTGGGTTATTTGAAGGGAACAAAACTGGAACTTTCCCAGCAGGTAGACCAGTTGATGAGAGCAGCAAGGGTTATTATAGATATAAGGCTCCATACTCAGGGTATGACAATAGAAGAAGCAAAATCCTTCCTCCATGATATTGTACTTGTTTCTGCAGGTACGGCAGAAGTGGAAGTAAATCGTTATACTATGACTCCAACCCAGCCTATGAGCTATATGCTCGGACAGCTTGAAATTTTAAAACTCAGAGAAGATTTTAAGAAGTTGAAAGGTTCTTCTTTCACATTGAAAAATTTTCATGACAGTATGTTACAGTGCGGTTCATCACCTGTCAGGATAATGAGGCATATCATTTTAGGAGAAAAATTATAATTGTTTTACGTGACGTTAACATATGGGCAATTTACTTAATAAAGACTTCATTATAAGAAACAGATACAGAGTTCTCCGCTGTATCGGACAGGGAGGTATGGGAGCAGTCTATCTTGTAAGAGATCATAAAGAAAAGGGTGCCACCTGGGCGGCGAAGGAATTCTGGCACCTCCACCACGAAAGTTTTTTCTCAAAAGAAGCGTCTTTACTCATGGAAATGTCTCACCGGGGCCTTCCGAAAGTGATTGATTATTTTACGGAAAATAAGAAAAACTATCTCATAATGGAAAGAATAGAAGGTCTCACTTTTGAAGAAATAGTTGAAAAACAGGGGCCTTTCTCTGCAAAAGAACTCCTGCCATGGGTAATTCAGTTATGTGAAGTCCTTACCTATCTCCATACAAGAGAACCTCCCGTAATATTTCGAGACATGAAACCTTCAAATATTATGCTGAATATTGACGGAACCGTTCGTCTTATAGATTTCGGCATAGCCAGGTTTTATGAACCGCAGAAAATAAAAGATACAACACCTCTGGGAACTCCCGGATATTCTCCTCCCGAACAATACGGGCGTGGACAGACATCTCCTGCTTCCGATATATATTCCCTGGGAGCAACCATGTATTTTTTACTTACAGGGAAAGAGCCTGTGGATTTTAAATTCAAATTCCCCCCTGTGGAGACATTTAATCAGAAAATATCTTCTTCTTTCAGCCACATTGTAATGCAGTGCCTTGAGTTAAACCCTTCTGACAGATTTCAATCTGCTGCTCACCTTGAGTCTGTCCTGAGAGAGTGGAAAGACGAAAAATCTCTCTGGTATGAAGATTTTGTAGATTTACTTGTAAATTTGTTCACTTCTGAAAAGGTGCCGGAACCTGTAAGACAGATAACTACGAAGATTACAAGACCTTTGAAGAAGTTGTGAGTTGTGAGTGGTGAGCGGTGAAGAGTGATTTGCAGGGGCGAATACAGTTCGACCGGTGAAATACGCGTCACATATCACGCGTCACGCATCACGATTTTATAAATAAAGCCTTTAAATATCTTCCTTCTTTAAATGTCACAGGATGGTCAATACCATGACCTGTTTCTTCTATTATGTTTATAGACTTATTCCTTTTATTGATAGTACTTAAAACAGCATGCCTGAATTCTTCAGGTGATACATGAGCGGAGCAGGAACATGTTACAAGTATTCCGCTCCTGCTTAAAAGGCTTAATCCGAGAGAATTTAATTGTTTATATGCTTTTATAGCATCGGAGTTTTCTTCTTTTTTCTTTGCAAAAGAGGGCGGATCCAGAATTACTATGTCGAATTTTTTACCTTTATCTATTAATTTTTTAAGTTCTTTGAAGGCATCTCCCTGAATAGTGTTGCGCTGTATATAAGCCAGTTCGGGATTCATGGCAAAATTTCTTTCCATGCTTTCCATGGCAGGTCTGTTTATATCCAGACTTGTAACATGTTTTGCCCCGCCTTTTGCCGCATAAAGAGAAAATCCTCCCGTATAACTGAATACATTTAATATGTTCTTATCTCTGCTCAGTTCCTGAACCTTTTTTCTGTTATCCCTTTGATCCAGAAAAAAACCTGTCTTCTGTCCTTTCAGAAGGTCTGCTTCAAATTTAAGATGATTTTCACAAAAAACTACAGGTCCGGACAGGGGAGGGCCATAAAGAATCTGTCCGTCATAAAAGCCATGGAGATAATCTGTCTCTTTCATACAGTGACGGTTAAGTCTCATCAACAGTCTCTTATGTGGAAACAGCTCACCAAGGTATGGGAGAAATTTTTTCAAATGTACTATCCAGGCACATGTATAAATTTTTATTACGAGAGTATCTTCATATCTATCCATTACAAGCCCCGGAAACCCGTCATTTTCTCCGTTAATAAGACGATATCCTGTCGTACCGGTAGAAGGCAGAAATTCCCTTGTGGAAAAAGCTTTCTTCAGTCGCTCTATAAAGAAACCTTCATTTATGGGTGCAGGTTTTCCTTTCTGAAGAATTCTCAGTCTCAGAGGTGATAAAGGATCATAGAGGCCTGCCGCCAGAAATTTGTTTTTTCTGTCAAAAATAATGCCAAGAGTTCCGGGAGGCCCGTCTCCTTTCTGGGATATAACGGATTTATCAAAAACCCACGGATGGCCCGACAGAATTATTTTTTCTATATTATAATTCACAAAGAGTTTTATGTTCTTTCCTTGAATTTTTCCTTCTTCACCTATCACTTTTTACAACTCACTTTTCATTACTCACTATTCACCACTCACGACTCACCATTCGCCTTACTTATTTTTTCTACACTCCGGACAGCTTATAAGTATAGTATTTCCTCCCATAGGAGTCTTAAGAGCACATTTGGGACAGAATGATTTCCCGCATTTCTCGCAATCACTTTTATGAATTAATTCCCATAATATTTCTCCTTTGAGCTCCGGGTATTGTTTTCTTATTATTTTTCCGCAGACAGAACATAAAGGTAATACCTCTTTTTTAGCTTCTTTTTTCATTTTATTCATAACAGTCTCTCTGGCCTTTGTCTGCATATGGGCATAAGATTTATTTACTTTATTAAAGAACCCTGTTATTGTCTGCATAAACCCGATACCAAGCTTTTTCCCTATTTTGTTACATGCATCCTTTGCTGCATTCCTTATGTCTTTATTTATATCTTTTCTGCCTGAGAATTCTTTGATTGCATCTATAGACGTTTTATCTCCTGAGAGGATGAGTATATCGAGTAACATTTTTTGAACCTCTCCATCATTACTTTCATAAAGAGCCTGACCTGTTTCATAAAGAACATATTTACCTCTCTTTTTGAGTATTTCAGATGCAATATGTCTGAGATTTTTTTCCTGTACCAGAATCGTAACCATAGCAGATGCTATCTCAGGCATATCCAGACTGTCAATGGTTTCTGCTGCTTTTTTTCTCACATTATCTGACTCATCAAAGAGAGCGCTTAATAAAGGATTGACTATTTCTTCACATGTAAAAAAACTTAACCCGATTATAACTGCCATCCTTACCTGTTCACTTCTGTCTTCCTGTAAAGTAACCAGATGAGGAATAACTGCTTCATATTTAAATCTGCCAAGTGTTTCTACTGCGGCTACTCTTACGTGTTCATCAGGATTTTGTAACAGAGGGATAATTCCTTCTACAGACTTTTTATCTCCTATTGTAGCCAGTATTTCAAGAGCTGCCAGAACTAACTCTGGATTGTTTGCTCCCAGGATTTTCATAAGTGGCGCAACAGATGCTTCTCCCAGTTTGATAAGTTCTTCTACCGTTGCTGTTCTTACTTCTTCATTATCTGTAGTAAGTTTTCTTATTAATTCGTAGACTTTTTCTTCTCTTACCTTCTGAAGACTCTTACATGTTTCTTCTATAAGTTCCCTGACAGAAGTATTTTTTTCTATTTTCAGAAGCTGTTTTAAATGGTCCAGTGCCCTGTCATCATTCAAGGATTCCAGAGCCCACAGAGTCATCTTTTTAACGGAAATATTATTATCTGCAAGAAGATTGCACAGGGGCAACACTGCCGAAGGAGCACCTGTCTTGCCGAGAGATTTGATGATTTCACATCTTATTTTTTCATCCCTGTAATCGAGTTTATTCAGCAGAGCCGTAACAACTCCGGGAGATTTTTTTGTACCGAGTAATTTTATAGTTTCTAAAAGTTTCTCCTGATCATGTTCTTTGTTGAATGTGTCTATAAGGATATCTGTTTCATCTTTTACTGCCGGCTCCTCCTGAAGTTTTGAAGACGTTTTCAGAATATTTATATATTTTTTATTACTGAGGCAGCTTTTACAGGTAGCGGTTTCTCCTTTTTTTTCTCCCAGGCATTTTATACAGAAACGTTTATTACAGGATTCACATGTATATTCTGCATTAACACTGGGATGCCAGGCACAGAAAGTATAGCTTTTCCATTTTACTTCCTCTTCTTCTTTATTTCTCTTTTCTATTTCTTCCAGTCTCTTTTTTTCTTCTTCCTGTTTTTTTGCTTCTATCGCCTGTTCTTCTATACGCTTTTTAGTTTCTACTGATTCCATTAAATTTTTAAGTCTGTTCTGATCGATTCCTTTCGGGTTTTTCATATTACTATCTGATACATTCTGTAATCCTTAAGAATGTAACAGCCCCCCTTTCTTAATAGATTTTTACAAACTTTTCAGGACTTTTTCGATACCATCAAAATTATTTATAAAATAATCTACATAGTTAGAACGCAGTATTGTTTTCATACCAAGCATTTTTGCAGGCATAAGATCAAGTGTAACGTCATCTCCTGTCATAATACATTCCTGTGGCTTCAGATCATGTTCCTTCATAATCTGTTTCAGTGTTTCAGTAGAAGGTTTTTTTGTTTTATAAATCTTAAAATATTCATTCATATTGTAGCTTTTTAACAGTTCTATTATAGTTTCCTCTCTTGTTCTGGTAAGTATGAATATTTTATATTCATTTATAACGGAAAAATTATTTACAAAACTCTCAAGTAAACCTCTGTGAGCTTTACGATAGGCATAATATATATCCCATAATTTTTCGAGACATACGTTCTCACCATATCTGACAGTTACAGCTTTCTGGAATATATCTTTTATTGAAGCTGACTGCATTTCATTATCCAGTTTGAATATTTCTACTATTACTTCTTTTGCTTCATTTAGTCTTTCTTCCCGTGATATTTCTCCTCTTATTTCTTCGATTACTTTCTCTACTGCTGAAAGTCTCACTTCATCAAGGTTATCAAGTGTTCCTGAAAAATCAAATATGATTGCTTTTATACTCATATCTGCCTCCATGACTCTGTCTGATATTTTGCCGGATTTATTCCCAGCTGTTTTGTACCGAATGGTTCAGGATAGAGTTCATAAAATGTTATCCTTCTTACTGTACCACAGGTATTTGCAGCTATAATTTCCATTGTGCCATCATCAAATTCTGCTATGGACTGGCGGCATATACAGCAGGGAAAAGGAGGTATTTCATTTTCCGTTATTACCGACAGGGCAATAAAACGTCGTTCACCTGCTACGACAGCTGCATTTATGGCATTTACTTCGGCATGGGTTGTAGGTGAATAGGCAGCATTTTCTATATTACATCCCATGTAATATTTTCCGCTTGAAGCAAGTAAAGATGCGCCTACCTTATAACCTGAATAGGGACAGTAAGAATATTCTCTTGCCTTTATGGCCAGTTTAATAAGTTTATCTTCCTGTTTTTTTGTAATCATATTCGTCGTTTTATATGCAGTGAATGACAGAGCCATTCACTGCATATTAATCCTTATTTCCCGAGGACAGCAGACCATTTTAATGTTCCATCAGGCGTCAGTGCCAGAAGGCCGCCCTTATCTGTACTTATATATATGGTTCCGTCTTTTCCTATGGCAGGTTTCTTTGAGATATTGTCTTCAGGATTAAAATTCCATAGCTCTTTCCCATTTTTCATGGCATATAAAAAATCTCCTGCACTTACATATACAGTTCCGTCCGTTGCCAGTGCTGGCCCTGACAGGTTTCTGAACCCCTTTATTCTGTAACTCCAGCTCAATGAACCGTCAGGATTGAAAGCAAATAGAGTGCTTTCTGCACATATATATACAGTGCCGTCAGCACCTACAGAAGGTGAAACATTGGCAGGTAGATATAAAGTCTTTTTCCATAATTGATTGCCCTGGTTATCAAAGCCATAGAAATTACTTCCCGATGTACATACATAGATATTATCATTTTTATCTGCAACTGGTATATATACAGATCCATCTTCTTTATCAAGGAAATTGCCCCATTTTGTGGAACCATCAGGATTAATGGCAGTAATCTGTGTTCCTGCCGTTGCATAGATTGTTCCTGTTCCGGCAACAACTACGTTGACTATCTGTCTTCTTGTAACAACTCTCCACTGTTCCTCTCTGTTTTTATTATAGGCCTTTATCTGATATTCTTCACCGGTATAAATAGTTCCATCTTCTCCTATAGCGGGAGGAACAAAAGAACCGAGCTTTTGATAAGATGTCTTAAGAGACCCGTTAGTATTTAAGGCATAAAGAGTATCATTCCCGGAATATGCATATATGGTGCCATCACTCAATATATGAAGATCTGATGATAATTGTCCGTCACTTTTAAAAGACCATTTGTTTTTTCCTTCACCGGTCAGTGAATATAATTGACCGTCACTGCATCCTACATAAATATTTCCTTCACTGTCAATAAGGGGAGCTGTTGTTTTTCTTTCATTTACACTGTCCTGACTGTAGCAAAAGGTTGTAACCAATAAAAACAACAGGATTAAAATAGTTAACTTTGTAATCATTCATACACCTCTTTTATTTAAAATTTATAATCTTTTAATTTCTATAAGTATTTTATTAATCCTTTTCTCTGGTTGATTTCATAAGAATTTAAAATTACGGCAGTTCCACCTGTGACGCGTAACGTGTAACCCGTCACGAGAGCATATATGTATTATTTATGATTACGCCGGTAAATTTTTGTAAATATTTTTCTTATCATATAGATTATTCTTCTGTTACTATGTTTTATGTGTTATAATTTAA
>CAYSLJ010000104.1:0-26329 GCA_964431735.1 uncultured Synergistia bacterium
AATTTATAAATTAAACAAATGTAATATCGTAGCAGTCTGTAATAAGAGTTTTTTGCAAGAGGATTATAGATTTTTCGGAAGAGTCTCACACACCGGAAGGTATTTGATGACTTTTCGGATAGGCTCTAAAGAACATACGCTAAAAGCTAATAGCTGATAACTCTTTGAGCCTTACATAATTTTATTCAACTATGTAAGAAATTATATTTTTTTTAAAACTTGCAAAACTATAGTTTATAATTATCTTCAAAAAATAAGAGATTAATAAAATGATTATATGGATAATAGTATTTATAGCAAGCCTTATGGTTTTAATAAAAAGTTCTTCCTCATTTGTGGATTCTGCAGAAAAAATAGGTCTTTCTCTCGGCATATCTCCTTTTATAATAGGCATAAGCCTTGTAGCGGCAGGAACATCATTACCTGAACTTGCTTCCTCTATTATTGCAGTATTGGAAGGTTCACCTGAAATAGTGGCAGGAAATGTTACCGGTTCCAATATAAGCAATATATTTCTTATACTCGGTATTACAGTCATAATAAGTAAAAAAATAAATATCAATTATGAAATAGGAAAGGTCGATATACCTTTACTTGTATTTTCAGCTTTTTTATTTACAGTAACAGTATGGGACGGAGTCTTTAATCTATATGAAGCCCTCATATGTATTGGAGGCCTTGTTATATATCTTTCCTATACTGCAACAAACCTGTCAAAAGAAAAACAGGATTTATTAACTCATTCAAAACTTCTGGAGCAAAAATTAAAAAGAAATTCAGAATGTTTGGAAAATCTGAATTTTTTCGAAAGACTGCTTTATTTTAAAACAGGTTGCGAGAAAGAAAGATTACAAAAAATCCTTGGAAAAGACAGGAAATTTGCCGATTTTTTAACAAAAATAAATATAAAAAATTTCCTCCAAAAAAATATTCACAGCAAATCCTGTTCTGACATAAAATCCTCATGTTTCGGTCATATTATCTATTTCAGAGGTCAAGAAGATTTTAAAGATAAATTCTTACAGATTATAGAAAACAGTTTTTCTCTTGGCCATACATTGACTCTCCTTGAAGAAAGCCAGAAAAAATCTCCTGTAAAAATACCTGTAAAAGATTTCATTCTACTCCTTATAAGCGGTTTTTTTATTTATCTGGGAGCAAAATACACTGTTGATTCTGTTATAAAACTCTCGGAAATCTTTAATATCGGTAAAGAAATTATAGCTACCAGTGCCGTAGCAATTGGCACATCTTTACCGGAACTTATGGTAAATATTTCTGCAGGTAAAAAGGGAAATTTTGACATAGTTGTCGGAAGTATTCTTGGTTCAAATATATTCAATACTTTTGCCGTCATGGGTATTCCTGCTCTTTTTGGAAATCTTCCCGTAGGTTCAACTATATTAACCCTGGGACTGCCTGTTATGTTAATGGCTACAGGTATATTTGTTATTATAGCTCATGACAGAGAACTTACTCTATGGGACGGATGGATGGCTCTACTCTTCTATGCTCTTTTCATAGAAAAGCTTTTTAACTGGTTTTAACTGAAAAATTTTAAAAGGGAGAATGTAATGAACTCAAATAAAGAAAAACTGCATTTAAAATTAACAAATATTCTATCATCTGATTATGAGCTCGAAGAAAAAGGATTAAAACATATTATAGAAGCAACAGAAATACAACTGCTTATGAATAATTTTTATAAGCTCACCGGAACAGGAGTCGGTATTCTGGACTTAAAAGGAAATATTCTTGTCGGAACAGGCTGGCAGGATATATGTACAAAATTCCATCGTATTCACCCTGAGACACAGAAAAACTGTATAGAAAGCGATTGTTATCTCACACAGAATGTAAAGAAGGGACATTACCTTGCCTATAAATGTAAAAATAATATGTGGGACATTGTTACTCCTATCATTATAGGTGGTAAACATGAGGGAAATCTTTTTCTGGGACAATTTTTCTATGAAGATGAAAAACTTGATTATGATTTTTTTGCCAGACAGGCTGAAAAATACGGGTTTGATAGAGATGAATATCTTTCTGCCCTTGACAGAGTACCAAGGTGGAGTAAAGACAGAGTCAATACGGTAATGGATTTCTATGTAAAATTAATAGAAGTGATTTCAACTCTCAGTTACGGTAATATACAGCTGGCGAAAGAGATTTTTGAGAGAAAAAAAGTAGAAGAAGAACTCAGAGAAAACAGGGCAATGCTTTCCAGTATAATGAATTCTACACCTCAATCTATATTCTGGAAGGATAAAAGCAGTGTATATATGGGATGTAATCAGGTCTTTGCAGATGCAGTCGGTATAGATAATACAGAAGAAATAAAAGGGAAAACAGATTTTGATCTTCCATGGCCGGAAGATGAAGCAAAAGCCTATATAAAAGACGACCGTGAAGTTATGGAAAAAAATATTATTAAAAGGCATATCATAGAACCACTTCAACAATCAGACGGTAAAAAAATTATTATTGATACAACAAAAATACCTCTTACCGATAAAGAAGGACATGTCTATGGAATACTCGGAGTTTATGATGACATAACAGAAAGAAAAAAAGCAGAAGAAGAAATAAAACAATTTTATCACACTCTCAATTCAAGCCTGAATGAAATTTATATATTTGATAAAGAAACACTTCTTTTTAAATTTGTCAGTGAAGGTGCTTTAAAAAACCTGGGATACACAATAGAAGAGATTAAAAATCTGACACCGGTCGATATAGAAAGGGATTTTGATATAAATTCCTTCAAAAAACTTGTCTCTCCATTAATTACCGGGGAAAAAGAAAAGATTGTTTTTGAAACAAGACACAGGAGACATGACGCAAGTCTCTATCCGGTGGAAATCCATTTACAGCTATATGAAGAAAAAAATGAATTTCTGTCAATTGTCCTGGATATTACGGAAAGAAAAAAACTGGAAGAACAGTTACTTCAGTCCAGAAAAATGGAGTCAGTGGGAAGACTGGCAGGAGGTATAGCCCATGATTTCAATAATATTCTCGCCATTATCCTGGGACATGGAGAAATAATGGAAGAAGAAATGCAGGAAGGCTCTCCTTTCCGCCAGGAAGTAAATATAATAATCAGAGCCGCAAAGAGAGCAAAAGATCTGACGAAACAGCTTCTGGCCTTTGCACGAAAACAGACAATGGCAATGAAACCTGTCAGTCTTAACAGAATACTTACGGATTTTGAGAAAATACTCAGAAGAACTATAAGAGAAAATATAAAAATTGAAATGAATCTTTCCCCTTCTCTGAAGATTATTAAAGGTGACGAAGGACAGATAGAACAGATAATTCTCAATCTCTGTCTAAATGCACAGGATGCCATGCCTGACGGAGGAACCCTTTTGATTGAAACAGAGGAAGCCTTACTACTTGATGAAGTATATGTGAAATCTCATGAAGGAGTAAGTCCCGGCATCTACGCTATGATGGTAATAAGTGACACAGGTGAAGGTATGTCAAAAGAAACCCTCGGAAAAATCTTCGAGCCTTTCTTTTCAACAAAAGATATGGGGAGAGGCACCGGACTGGGGCTTTCCTCTGTATATGGAATTGTAAAACAGCACATGGGACATATAAACGTTTATAGTGAAACGGGGAAAGGAAGTAATTTCAAAGTCTATTTTCCTGTAATGGAACAACAGGACAGCATAAAGGTAAAAGCTCAGGAACAGAGCAAACCATGTGGCGGCGATGAAACGGTTCTTGTTGTGGAAGATGAAGAACATGTGAGGGAACTTGCCTGTGCGATGCTGAAGAAATACGGATATAAAGTATTTGAAGCATCAAGCGGTGAAAGGGCGTTGAAATTTTCAGAGGATTACGGAGAAACAATAGATCTGCTGATTACAGACGTAATAATGGGAGATACAAACGGGAAAGAGCTTTACGAAAAACTTTCCGTTAAAAGACCGCAGATGAAAGTGCTTTATATGTCGGGCTATACGGAGAAACTTATAGGACATCACGGAATACTCTATGAAGGAGTGAATTTCATAAATAAGCCTTTTTCTCTGAAAGATTTTGTCTGCAAGGTAAGAAAAATTCTGGATTAGATTTATTCTCCCGTGCCGTTCAGTATAAGTTCCATACCTTTATGAGCTTTTTCATTGGAAGGGTCAATTTCCAGTGCTTTATCAAAACAGAGAAGCGCTTCGTCATACCGGCCAAGTCCATAGAGAATAACATTTATAAGCAGAAACAGTAAAATATTTATTATATGTTTCATGAATTTTCTTTCATGGGTTTATATGATAATCGTAACGCGTGACGCGTGAAATAGCATCTCATTATTCGTTATGACCGAAACGATCATGGCCGTTTTTACAACATTTTACTTCTATCATCAAAATCACTGATGTTTTCTTCTTCCCTGGAAAGATTGAGCATTTCATGAAGCAGATCTATACACTTATCACACACATAGATACCGCCAGGGCCGACAAAAATTTTTTCAACATGTCCCTCATCTTCATGACAGAAAGAACACTTTATATTACTCATAATTTAAACCTTCTTTACTTAATCGGTGAAAATATTTACAGAGGAATACTAATAAAAATCATAGGAGAAATAATAGGTCATATTATGTGCATGCAGAAGTTTTTCTACTTCAGGTCTTATGGAATAACTTATCATTAAAGGTACTATTTCTGATTTTAACTCTTTCTCCAGTCTTTTCAGTCTCTTAAGGAAAACATCTATATCTTTTTTTCCGAGATGGGCTTTACCTTCTCCTATGATATAAACTTCTTTCCTGTCAGTTTTTCTTATGCCTTTTCCGTATATATTAAGCTCCTCTTCCCTGGCATCCGAAAAAGTGTAGAATTTTCTCTTTAACCTGTCTTTAACTTCTATATTAAGATCTCTCAATAAAAGATCAGGAAGTGCTTTATAAGCCAGGTCTTCAAGATGAAAGCCGACAGTATTGGAAATACCTCCAACTTCCTTCTGAATGTTTTTAACACTTTTTGTAAGAGACTGTATGGCTGCCTCGGATTTCTTCTGAGCCTCTGCAAGTTCCTTCATGGTTTCTTCCGTTCTTTTCTGAGCCTCTACAAGTTCTTCTACTTTTATTTCAGTTCTTTTCTGAGCTTCTGCAAGTTCCTCTACTTTTATTTCAGTTCTTTTCTGAGCCTCTGAAAGATCTCTTACAATCTCTTTAAGTTCATTAAATTCAACCTTTGTGACAGTGTTTAACAGATCTTCATAGATTCTGCCCATAAGTTCTGCTATCTTCCTGGCAGATTTACTGTCAAGACTTTCATTCAGTTCTTCATAGACTTTCAGAGTGTTGAGCATAAGAAAAACTCCATGTTTTCAGAATATTTTCTCCTATTATTATCTTATCACAGAGAAATAAAGATTTCAATAAAAATCTTGTGAATGAGTGCCTTTTCATAGAAAATATTAAAAAAATATTCTCTATAAATATATACTGGTTTTTTCATTAATATACACAACAAAAGCCAGGTAAGACAAAACCCTTCACAGGATGTAATAAATTAATAGAAAATATTTTTTGTCTCTTCATCTGACGGGAAAAGTAGCTCTATTCGGAGTTCGCGGGTCGTCAAATCAAGAGGTGTGCCAAAGGTTGTAATAGTAGTGAAAAAGCTGGCTTTTTTT
This sequence comes from uncultured Synergistia bacterium, assembly GCA_964431735.1. Classification (GTDB taxonomy): domain Bacteria; phylum Vulcanimicrobiota; class SpSt-956; order SpSt-956; family JAKJGF01; genus CALARM01. Next base: position 5,659 of record CAYSLJ010000104.1, read on the forward strand.
CCATTTTTCTCAAGGATCAAACTCATTATAGGAAGTTCATTATCAATTTGAAAATCAATTGTTCCACTACTGGCTGCCGATTGGGAAATTTCTTTGTACAATCCAGACAATTCAACATTTTGAGTCGATGCCACCTCATCCCGTAATCGAACAAGTAAAAAGTGTTCTACAGAAATCCAATCTTTTACATAATGACGCAGGCCGTCATCTGAAAAAAGAAGCCTGATGGCATTGTCATATTTTTTTAGAGCATTTTCTCCGGCATAGAATTTTACAAACTGCTCATATCCGGAATTTGCCATCAATATTTTATAGCCTGTATTAATAACTAAAGCCGGATAGGGCTCATGTTTTTCTAATATTTGTTGCAAAACATCTCTGACAATTTCCATCTTTGGTCCGTCAAAAGGCTCTTCTCTAAATTCAGGAGCATAACCGGCTATTAATAAAATTGTATTTCGTTGTCTGAGTGGTAGTTTTAACGAATTGGCAATTTTTAAAACTAAATTCCGGCTGGGCTTAGACCTTCCTGTTTCAACAAAACTCAGGTGTCTGGAAGAAATATCAATATCGAGGGCCAAATCCATCTGGCTGACTCTTTTTAACTGTCGCCAGAAACGTATCACTTGACCAATAGTTTCTTGTTTTTTTTCATTTTCAATCGAATATTGCATAAATTTTACCTCCCAGGTAATGGACTTATTTATCAACAATGTATAATATATGATTATAAAAATCAATTGTATTTTTGAAGGAGGGAAAAGCATGCATGTATTTAGAATCCTTTTGATTATTATGTGTATATATATCGTTGGCTACACAGGTATAACCATATCCAATCATGGATGGAACCTGTTTCCGATTTTTTTGGGAGATATGGCTGAAATGGGCTGGCCAGGACAATTTAATTCAGACTTTATGAGTTTTTTGATACTATCCGCCCTCTGGGTGGCGTGGCGCAATAATTACTCTTTCACAGGAGTTGGGCTGAGTGTAATTGCTTTTCTGGGAGGTATAATGTTCCTGGCTCCATATCTTCTATATTTAAGTTTCCAATCAAAAGGAGATATGAAAGAATTCTTTATGGGAAAAAGTAGAAGAGTAAATAAAATTTAGTGGAAAATATCTGGCCTGGCGTCTCTGTCTGACCTTTACGGGGCATTTATTTTATGGCGTAATGATAATGTCTTTATTGCCCGGATAAATCCGTTTAAAATCATTGATATTAAATGTCAAAATCTTATCTACTTCAGCTTTAAGAGCAGCTTTAACTATTATGGCATCATATATGACGCCACCTGTTAATCCCAGAGAACAGACAAATCTGATCGTGTCTATATAATCAGAAGAAGTAAGACTTATTATTTCAGCCCTGTTTTCAATATTTTCACAAATAAGTCTTAAAGCAAGTGATGGAGTAATTCTTGGGCTTACAGGTATTGAAGTAAGTACAGCATATAATTCTGCTATAGTATGAGAGGCTACAATAAAGCTAAATTCTCCTGACAAAGCACGTTTAAGCCAGGGGAAAGCCTGGTTATGCTTCGGGTAGGATGTAATAAAAGCCGGTACAATTACTGAAGTATCAAATAATATTTTCATAAAAACCTTTTATTCTTTCTTCCCTGATTTTGTAAATTTCATCTTCAATATTTCCTGAAGATTGACCGGTAAAAAGCAATACTCCATCTTTATATTCAAGAGGATATTCCTCCTGAACAGGTTTTAGCAACAATTCATTTCTATTCGCTTCGATCTTTATCACACTTCCCGGCTTTAATCCCAGATCATCACGAAGTCTTTTCGGTATTACTATTCTGCCAAACTTATCTATTACTGCTTCCATAAAATCATCTCCTTATATTGCCATTATATCATGGCAAATGCCATAAGTATATGGCAAATAATTCAATGAATAATAATAACGAAAGTCATTCACAACGGCTCAGGAAATGTGTGATAAAGTTTACATTTTTTTAACAAAATTCTCCTTGCAATTTTCACATAATATATTATTATTTATCATGTAATATTCTTTATTTGAAAGGATTAACATATGTCATTAACAGTAAATCCATTTCTTACAAAATCTACAAAAAATGAGCAGATACTGACAGGCAATACGAGAGTTAATGAAAAACCGCTTGACGAATGGAAATCGGAGGTAAAAACAGGACAGACCAGAGCATTTCAGGAAGATCTTACAAAAATGGATCTTTTAAAAAATATAAAAGCTCAGTCAGAAAGAGCTGAAGTATTTGAAAAAACATATCTACAGAATACCACTTCAGAACAGACCATAACAGATTTTGTCAGAGAACTTTCAAATCAACCGGCCAATAGCCTTATGGAAAAAGCTGAACAGAACAAACAGCTTGTCATGGATACTGTTAATACAGGAGGCACCCAGGGATTGGCCTTTTCCGAACTTGTAAAAAGAGGTGATCCCGATTATCACCTGAGGCCGAAAGTCCAGAAAGAACTTAAATATATTGATCCTGAAGCAGATGCCCATTTAATCAGAATGATAGACAGAGCTCCCGAAAGACTCATTCATGATATGCTCAGCTTCGGAAAGAAAAAAATAAAAACAAAAAAGCCCGATTTTACCATTGGAAAAGAAAAACCTGTAAACATAGATGCCCTCTGCAATAAATTCATCAAAATAATTCAGGAAAATCCGGATATAAAACCATCACTCGGAGAGGAACATAAATGGTCTCCCGATGCGGAAAAATATATGAGCTACGGTAAAGGATTCTGGCAGAGAGTGGGATCTTTTATGAGAGGAGAACAGGACTTCCCTGCCCCCACTCTGGGAGGAAGTAAACTGTTTATTATGCTTGCCTGCGGCCTTACCCCCTATCTTGCACAGACAGGGCAGGAAGAAAAACTGGAAAAGAAAATTATGGAATATGCCGATCGTTCCGTAAAAATTGATGATTTCTTCAGAGAAAGTTATATCCTTAACAGAGGCGACCTTTATCTGACTCTCCTTACTGCAGAAAATGTTCTTGGAAGGGATTTCTTCGATGCAGACAGGGCAAACAGACCTTTACAGAAAAAACTTCAATATATAAGAAATGACTCGAAGCCTGAAGGTGATAACTTTGGCGCGTGGTATCACTTTGCAGGCCTTGCCATCTACAGCCTCGTAAGACCTGAATGGATGGCAAAAAGTGTTGCAGCAGTCGAAACCTTCGGGTCTCTTTTCACGGAAAAGAAGGACAAACAGGAAAATCATATAAACAGACTCGGTGTGGAATTCGGTTCCAAATTAAAGAAAATGATTGAAGAAGAGAGCTGGAAAAATCCCCTTCCTCCGACGGCAGATCTGGAATATATGACATTGAATGAATTTGCCGGAGGAAAATAATTTTCCATATTTCTATAAAAAAATAAATCTCCTTACACCTGGCTCCTGTATTATATCAAAATTTATATCCTTCTTACTGTCCCAATTTCACTGTTCACAGTTTTTCTATTATTTTTTAAAAAAATTCATATGAAATGTTAAAAATTTCAACCTGAACTCTAAAGGAGCAAACGTAATTGTCTGTCTTTCTCCATGTAACTCAGGGAAAAAACATAAAGAATATAAAGAAACAGGGCATAAAGGGCAGAAAAATAAATGAAAATATTCCCTCCGGGTTTTTCTGTATGCCTGTTACGCAGAATTATTATATGTCCCATCAATGGGTAAGGGAAATAAAAAGATGGGCAGACGGGAAGAATATTTCCGGTGTTTATTTTCGCATAAAGAATAAAGAAGAAGTATGGTGCGGCCATTATAATAAAGAACATGTTAAAATCTCAGCAGGGCAGGCGGTAAAACTTGCCATGGAAAATAAAACAGGAGAAGGATGGGAAGTAATTTTACCACGAAAGGTGGAAGTAAAAGAGATTATTAAATACGTTAATTTACCTCAGACTGTGGGATGGAGATATTTTCCCGGCTCCCACGGAAGGAAACTCTGTTACTGTCCTGCCTGTATAAAGGAAGGAAGCTACAAATCCATAAAAATCAGATTGAATAGATATGATGAACTTCTCTCCAGATTACGCTCAACAGATGAGGAAGGAGAAATTATAAATATACTCCATAATATTGATGATATGATACTCTGGAGCAAAGGTAAGATAAAAGATGTAAAGGATATACATTTCCTCATGAATTCTTCTTCTGAGAAGATCATAAAAAAATTAATTTCCACTCTCTATTGCTACAGGACAGAAGAGTCTTTTTCAATTCTTCTGTCTTTTCTGGAGAGTGAAAACAGTGCGATAAAGATTATGGCCGCTGAAAATATTTTATGGTTTAAAAAAGAAAAATCTTTAAAATATCTGGAAAAATTTAAAGATAATAAGGATATTTCGGATTTAATCGAAGAATACATGGGTATTTTTATGTGAAGAGTGATCAGTGAATACCCATCACCGCTCACTCTCCTGAAGAACTAAAGTATTTTTTTCACTATAGTTATATCTCCCGGCTGAGTGCCTGTAGAAAAAATGGGAGTTCCCAGAGGTGTAAGTTCACCAGTAGCTTGGAAAGGTAAAATTATAATGGTTTTCTGGATTTTTATATGGTAAAGCCCATTTTATACTTCACCTGAATGGTGAATGTATTTCATCTCATATCCCTGTCATAGCAAGGAGAAAATATTTTAGCCGGTGGATTAAGGGATAAATTCTGTTTAGGAATAAAACTCACATCATAAAATCTGTCATCATATCCTGGACCTGTTCCAGAACATTCAGAGAATCTGCCAGGTTTATCTTTATACCAAGAGGCTTTGCTACCGGTTCAAAGAGTTCTGCAACTTCCTTTCTCTTTACTATTATTGTTCCCGGTATAAATCTGGTTTTTTCTATCATGGAAAGAAAAGTTTCCCGAAATCTGCCCCTGTCTTTTTTTTCTGCAATATCATTTCCTATAACCATTTGTGAGTTTCTGTCAATACATAAATACAGGAAAGGATAATATGGTCTTTCCCCTTCATTAATCACCATAGGACTGTAAGAGTAATCGATTTCCCAGACATTTTTACCCTGTTTTGTTTCTTTTTTTATCTTTCTCAATCGAATCTCATCTACAGGCGGTAAGAATTCTTTCTCTTTTTTAAGAGGTCCGGGTTTTAGCCATTCATCTTTCCAGACAAGAATTTCTCCCTTTTTCTCCGGCACTCTCACAAAATAAGTTCCTTTTTTTGAAGGTGTAAGTAAATCGGGATCTTCTTTAAATCTTTTTGCTACAAAAATCGCCTGATCTAATGCCAGCGTCAGGAAATTTACTTCTTCTTTTTTCAGATACCATGGTATATAGCCAGGTAAATAGCTTGTAAAAAGAGGCCACGCATTTTTACCTCGAAATTTTAATCCCAGTTCTTCTATTATCTTCAAATCTTTCTTCTTTAAAGCTTTTTTATTTTCAAAAGAAGCCATAAGGCATTTCTGGATAAAGAGTAATTCCATATCGGAAGGAGGAAATTCACCTTTCTGCATTCTCTGGTGAACATCCAGACCTTCTGTTCCCAGATAGACATTGAGAGCAAAAACTTCTCCGAGATTTCCGAGAACACAGCAATAACCGACTTCTCCATCTGCCGGATTTTGAACACCGAATATATCACAGTCTTCCATCCACTCCCAGCAGGCAAGTTCTTTAAATTTTAGAGATACTTCATATAAACTTTTCCATTCATCCATTGTTATTTCTAAGTTTTTCATATGTTGTTCCTTTCTATATGCCAGATAATTTATAGAGATATTTTATCATAAAGTGATAAAAAAATAACTACGAATTTTATACTTTATTTTACAATCAAAATCTGCTATGATCGTTACTGAAGATATTATAATTCATAGTTTATCCTCCCAGAACGCGTCACATTTAAGAAAAGAGGTGTCGAAATGACCGATAAAACAGATAAATTTATCACTGCTTCTATTATGTTCTCTCTTCTGGCGACAGGTTGTTATGCTTCTCTGGCTGATAGACCTGCTGTGGCACAGATTATTGCTAAAAACAACTCTATCTCTGCAGATAAGATTTATGAAAGGGAGGAATGGGAGGAAATAGTCAAAAAATGGGATGAAATGGATAAGGTTAAAGTCACAAATTTCGAGGATATTTACAGTGTAGTTGAAAAAGAAAAGAAATCCATGTCAGGTATTTATGAGAGTCTTATAAAAGAAGGGTATCTATCTAAAACATCTGCAGAAGCGCTCAATCTTGTTTACGGTGAAAATTTATGTGCCACTCTTGAAGGAAAGGTAGAACTGCCATGTTGTTATGAACCGATGATGATACAGGAATGGGACTGTACAGGGGTGGATACAAGAGATGAATTAAACAAAAAACTTTACCTTGTAGAAGATCTTTATAAAAAAGGAACAGTAAAAAAAGAGGTTCTCGATAAGGCAAAAAAAGACATAACAGACAGGATATCTCTTCTGGATAAAGCAGATAAATACTGGCAGAGTAAAGGAAAAGGTTATGATAAAGAAGTTGATGTAATATTACATCTATATGATATGAATGCAGGAGGGATAAAAGACGGGAAACCGGTGGAAAAGGATATCTTTAAAGCTTCCGAATATATTGTAAAACTTGAATCGGGAAGGCGGTAATCACTATGAAAAACAGATTTTTCTTACTATCTTTAATTATCTTTGTAGTTTTTTTAATGGCACAGGTAATGGCATCTGTCGAGGACATAAAGGTTATAGAGAACAAAATCACAAGTTATTATAATGCCGATACGTACAGAGTTTCTTTCAAAATAAAAAATACCGGTTCTGAAACTGTTGATAATGTAGTTGTTGTATGTGAGATACTGGACGGGTACGGAGTTGTCCTCAGAAAACTGACTCAAAGCGCCGGTTCTTTACAGGCAGAAGCAGAATACTCCGGAAATTTTGACTATTATCGCCCCGATATATCTTTCCAGGTTCATCACAGATTACTGGTGAAAAAATAACCTTATCATATTTACAATCGTGACGCGTGACGCGTAACGCGTTACGCGAGGACAATAACCATAATTTGCCAGAGTTATTTTCTTACAGTCCCTTACCCTCTGACTTTAAATTGTTTTACGAGATTATCCAGAGAACCGGCAATACTAGAGAGTTCATCGGCAGAACTTCTGGTCTGTTCTGTAGCAGAGGCAGTATTTTTTGCTCCGTCTGAAACACCGGTAATACTTACAGTGATTTCTTTTGTTACTCTGGCAGCTTCGGATATCTGCTGTGCCACATCTGTCGATACCTGTGCAGCCTGACTGGTATTCTCCCCTATTTCTTTTGTGGCTATACTCTGCTCTTCTACTGCTGATGCTATAGTATTGGATATATTATTTATTTTTTCTATGACTTTACTGATTTTTTCCATAGCTTTTACTGTCTCTGCAGAACTTTTATGTATACCTTCTATTTTATTTTTTATATCATCTGTTGCCTGCCCTGTCTGTTTTGCAAGTTCCTTAACTTCATTTGCCACTACGGAAAAACCTCTCCCTGCTTCTCCCGCCCTTGCTGCTTCTATTGTGGCATTAAGAGCCAGCAGATTTGTCTGATCCGCTATATCCATTATGACATCAACCACTTTGTTTATTTCTTTCGCACTTTTGCCAAGTTCTTCAACTATTTCTCTGGAACCTCTGGCAATCTTGAAAGCTTCACCTGTTACAGAAGCGGCTTCTGTAGTATTTCTTGCAACTTCTCCTATAGTTGCAGTCATTTCTTCCACAGCAGTGGCGACAGTATTTAAATTGACACTCAGTTCTTCTGAAGATGCGGCGACACTGGTCATGGTGGTATCCATTTCCTCTGCACCGGAAGCTACACTGGATGTCTGATGGGCCATTTCTTCCGTGGTATCAGCTATATTTTTTGCCACAGTAGAAAGTTCCTGTGATGCAGCCATAAGGGTATTACTGTATGCGAAGATATCTTTTATCATAAGTTCCAGCCTGTCAAAAAAGCTATTACATTCTCCTGCCAGAACACCTAATTCATCCCTGGATTTATTATTACTTCTTACTGTAAGATCCCCGTCCGAGGCACATCTGAATATTTTTATAAATTCATCGAAATGTTTTATTATCATAGTGTTTATGGAAAAAGCCATAATTATAATTAATATAATTGCTCCTATGATACCTGTAATAACAGTCAGAAAAGTTAATGACCCGGACAGTGAGAGAAGGTCGTTGTCATAAATCGTAGCATGAACTGACCAGGGAAGTATATCAAGTTTGCTGTATGCCATATACTTATTTCTATTCTGGTATAAATATTTAAAGAAATCAATTTTTTCCGTAGAAGAAATAACCTTTTTCGTAAAATCCATAGAAGCAACCTTATCGGTAAGTATAAGCCCTTCATCCGGGTGAGCAAGTATTATTCCCTTATCATCCATAATATAAGGATAACCTTCTCTACCATATTTCTGTGGCAATATAAATTCCTGAGAAAATTTCTTCAGATTTACCACACAGGCCAGTATGCCGATAAAATCACCGTTTATACCATATACAGGTGAAGCTATGATAAAAGACGGATCGCCGGAGAAAGATGACTTACCGGGATATTTATCATAATGTATTTTTTCTCTCTTTACAGCACAGGACTGCCATAATTCCAGAGAAGTTATACTTTTTCCCGTATTATTTTTATTATAATCTGCCAGAATTTTTCCGTTTTTATCAGTTATAAAAACAGTTTCAAGATAATCAGTTTCTGAAAATATATTTTCCAGAGCAGACATTAAATCTTTCTGATTGCCCGCTGAAAGTCCTGATATGAGCAATCTATTTTTTGAATTCAGGTAAACATTCTGCCCTGTGTCCTTAATCCAGATTTGAATTATTTTCTTGAGAGCATTCGTTTCCTGCATAAGATTCTGTTTCTGAATTTCATAGACACCGTCATTTACACCCTTTGAAATCAGTCCAATAAGGACTATAAAGATACATAATACAGTCGTTATGAGTATGAAACTGATCTTAAAAAACAGACTATCTCTATTAATTTTTATCATTTTTTTCCTCCTCAGGATGGTATGAGCAAGATATTTTCTATAATATTTATTACTCAATTATAATTATCGGATAGTATGCAAAAAAAATTATAGACTCCTGTTATTTTAATTATAATAAAATTTTATGTTTCATCTGATTTATCTTCATATTGTTTTCGAGTAAAAAGTCATGTGTCTATTGAACAGACTTTTGTTCTCTGATATAATTTCATTGATGATTCATTTATTGGAGAGGTATTATGTATAAATATATTACATTCATTATAATTTTATCATGCCTGCTTACTTCCTGTGAGACCGTAAAAAATAACGGAGAAGACGAAAATTCCGTATCTATAAAGCCTGTCGGGACAGGTAAAGAAATAACAGAAACTGCTGAATATATTAAAAAAGGTATAGATTTATATAAAGAGAAAAAATTTAGAGAAGCCATAGCCTATTATGATGACATGATAAAACTTCATCCGAAAGACAGTGAACTCCTTATATATAAAGGTGCAGCTCTCGCTGCCATAAATCAATATTCCGAGGCTCTTACATGTTATGATAAAGCTCTGGAATTAAATCCTCACAGTGGAAAAACATGGCATTACAGAGGACTTGCCCTGATGCAGTTAAATAAAACCGATGAAGGGATAAAATCTTTACAAAAAGCTATAGAAATAGATCCTTCTTATATGAGTGCCAGGAACGAACTTTCTCTGAAACCTTCAGAATTACAGGTTAACCCTACAGAAGTGCCTGCTCCTCTTTTACCTGCCACACCTACATATCCTCCCGGTAGTGGAATAATTACACGTGTGGAAAATAAGTAGTGAAGAGTGAAAAGTGAAGGGGAATTATTATACGACTCACGACTCACGACCTACAACTCACTAATTCACAATCATAGTGACAGCTTTTCTTATACGGAAATTATTCCCTCTCCCTGATACAAGAGATTGAACTCCATTACTTGCATGAATGAGTGTAATACTGTCTATAAGTTCAGGTGCTAAAGCTATGTTGCTCTGTGATAAACCATAATCGGAATTTGTTGTTCTGGGATAGTATGTGTTATTGTTTGGATCTTTCTCTTTTGCCGTTATACTGCCTTTAAAAACTACAGATGAGTTGTAATCCTGTTGAGGCCAGTTGAGAGTACCGATATAAATATTATCTTTTGCATAAAGCAAACCGCTTAATGTTATATCTGTAATAGTTTCGCCGGCCACATCGGGAGTCGGGTCTTTTATACACATAATTATATTATTTTCTGCAAGAACAGTCATATTCTCACCGTGATCACATAAAATATAAATAGAATCCTTCGAGGCAGCAGTTCCATTATCAATAGAAGGGAGTGACATTTCACCTTCACAATAGAGGTTTTTATTATTCAAATTTAACTTTAATTTTGGTTTTACAAAGGACAATAAACGGGCATCGCCTATATCACCGTTTCTTTCTCTGTAACAGTCAAACCTGAGAGTTTCAAATAATCCCAGTGCGCCGGAACAATAAGTATTATCATTGAGTTGTAATGTTGTGACTACAATACCTCCGTCAAGTTCTGCCGAATAGGTCATTCCAAGAGTATTCATGGTGTCGTCCCACCCGGCACTGTAAATTTCTCCGAATGTAACATCTGTATAATAATCCAATAAATTTCTTGAAGTATTCAAATTTCTTTTCTCGTCAATAATAGTTGTAGGAATATCTGGCCCTATACTCTGAAGCTCTCTATATTTATCCATAAAATTTTTACATGAACTTTCTGTAAAAGACGCTATACCGTATTTATAAGGATGAGTGTATACCATATCATCAGTTGTCTGATCCCAGTAATCTACATCTGTAGTCTGGGAAGTAACAGCAGCGGGGCCTTCATGAGGAATACAGTAATTACCGGGAGAATATTCAAAATAACCTACAAGATAATATCTGTCACCTGCTACAGTATGATATCCACTATGTTTATTTACGACACTGACAATATTTATATTGGCAATCTCCGCAGGATTTACATGTTCTTTATAATCAAAAGGAGGATGTACAACATTATATTTACTATATTCCAGATTACCGACAGAAGATAGAAATCCTTCGTTTAAATCCAGTGATACATCGCCATAGTATTCCCACACAATCATTCTGTCATTGGAATGAAGTCTTCCCGGACTGTTATTCTTTCCTATAAACTTTTTTTCACCGTTAATCTCCTGATAGTTTAACAATAAATTTCCTTCTGAAGCAAGAGGATACTGACTCATGTCATCTCTGACGAATATGGCCTTTATTTTGACCTTCTGCCCTTTATAACTGCCTTCCGATAAAACCTCTGCCGAGTAAGGAGGTGTTGAGCCTATCTTTGTGCTACCTTTCAGATTATTTGTAAACTCCGAAGCAATAATCTTTGCCGTCTCCCCCTGAGCAAAATACATATCTATATTCAGATCTCCGGCAGGAGCCCACGTCGTATCGTTATTCAATCTGTAATTAGCATATTCTACACCTGCTTCAGCAGCTCTCAGAGCTTTAGCTTTCTTGTCTGCCATGCCTGCCATATTATAATTCTGAGTGGCAATTAATAACATGGATGTAACAAGCATCATAAGAATGGTAATAAGTATTAATACTGAAATGAGCATTATAGCCTTTTCATTTCTCACATAATACATATGGATTCCTCCTAATTTTCAGGCTTTACAGATGTTTCTATCTTAAATTTATATACAGAACCCTTTCCGGCAACCATAACCCTGGACGTTTTACTGCCTCTGACACGTTCTTCAAATTCAAACTTCATACTTACAAGAGAATTTTTATAATTAAAATCTACATTCTTCACCTTGCTGCATACAGTAAGAGACTGACCTGCCACTGAAAGAGGAGGCCTTTCCGTTATCCACTGCTTTACAGAGTTGGGATCTGCCATCTGAGAATTGGCAGTGTTATAGGAATAATATGGAGATGAACTTTCATGGGGCACGTACCTCCTGTAAAGGATCCTGGAATTCGGGTCATTCAGATCTTTTATGGCATAATATAAAATAAATCCCTGCCAGAGAATATCTCCTGTATCTTCTTTATATGCTACCTGCCCGTTATATACAGGCGTCTCAAAACATATATAGGGAGTATCTGAATGATAGACAGAATTCGGATCATCAGGTTCATTAAAAACGATGGCATAGGAATTGGAATTCTTAATTTCCATAGCCATTCTCCTTATAAATGATTCACTTTTAGATTCTACATCACTTCTGGTTTCTCCGAGTTTCCACATTTTAAACCCCACATCCAGTGTAGAATAAATAACTATCATAAATAAGGAAAAGATGAGAATAACAATAATTAACTCTACAAGGGTAATACCTCTTTTATATATATTCATATCAATCATCCCTGGAAATAAATATCGTAGAACTGTCATGTCTGCCTTTACCTGTTACAGGGTCATACCATGTAACAACCAGACCTACCTGTTTTATTTCATCTGTATCACTGTAAAAGGAAATAATAAAATTATAAGGAATTTTATTTATTGTTTCTGCTCCGCTCAGAGAGGAAAGACCTGATGAACTCCAAAGACCTATGGGACTGGTATCAGGAAGAATTTCCGATATATTACTTATTATGTCTGAAATCTCTGCCGGTGTTACACCGGAAGGGTATTCACTGTGAGGATATTTTTCATAAAGATCTTTTACCTCACTTAATTTTTTCTCCATAATCCATGTAACATCACGATGTGTACTGGCCTGTTTTATTGAATTTGAACCTATTATAAACAGACCAAGAGCTGACGTAACAACCACGCCTATAATGGAAAGAGATATTAATATTTCTGCAAGAGTAAAAGCTTTTACGTTATCTCTCATCACACATCTCCTCTTTATAGTGTATTTCATAACTTATTAGAATTTAAATCGTCGTGACGCGTAACGCGTAACGCGTGACGGGTTTAATCCCTGCGCATCACGCATTACGCATTACGCATTACGAGTTCATTATTTATGAATAGTTATGAAACTAACTATAATTTATTATATTAAAAATTTTCATAAAATACAATAATTATAGTGTAGTTCACAACAAATTACAGATAATCCTCGCGTCACGCGTCACGAAGCACTTAATTTCTAATAAGTTATGAAACTAACTATAATATTTATTAATGGATTATGTTTAAAAATGAAAAATAAATATTGATTCTAAAATTAATAATGAAATGTAATCTTTTTTATATTATTTCACACCATCATGTATTATTATAATTATAAATTATAGTATATTAAAAACTCAGGAGAACAATCATTGCGAAAAGAAAGTGAGAAAACAACGAAACTTCATAAAGAAATTGAAATACTTCAAAGTATTGGCATTGAAGGGGAAAAAAGTTTTATGAAGATTATTGAAATTTTTCCTTTTCCTGTAATCATTCTGAGTGAAGATATGGACATTCAATACATAAATGAAGAGTTTATAAAGGTATTTGGCTATACACTTCAGGATATACCTGCAGGTAAAGAATGGTTTGAACTTGCCTACCCTGACAGGATGTACAGAGAAAAAGTTATATCAGAGTGGGAAGAAAGCCTGAAGGAAGTTAACATTGGTAAATCTATAATCAGAAACTTTGATGTAATGTGTAAAGATGGCCGTGTCAGGAATATCCTTTTTCGCCTGGTAAAGCTGGGAAATAATAAATATTTTATCATTTGTGAAGATATTACGGCAAGAAAAAAATTACAGGAAACACTCAAACAAAAGCTTATGTTTCTGACTCAACCTGTTGTAAATACAGATAATATAACCTTTTATGATCTGTTTCACATAGAAGAAATACAAAAAATTCAGGATACTTTTTCAGAAGCCACAGGTGTGGCATCAATTATAACTGAAATTGACGGTACTCCCATTACGAGACCGAGTAACTTCTGCAGACTCTGCAATGATATAATAAGGCAAACACCGAAAGGAAGAGCAAACTGTTATCATTCCGATGCCGTCATAGGGAAATATAATCTTTCCGGACCTGTTGTTCAGCCATGTCTGAGTGGTTCATTATGGGATGCAGGAGCAAGTATCAGAGTAGGCGACAGGCATGTGGCGAACTGGCTTATAGGACAGATTATTGACGAGGATGTCAACCTGGAAACAATGATGAATTATGCCAGGGAAATAGGAGCAGACGAGAAGGAATATTACAGTGCATTAAAAGAGGTAAAAAGGATGCCTGTAGCACAGTTCAAAAAGGTTTCGGAAGCTCTCTTCCTTATAGCAAATCAGCTTTCTTTGCTTGCCATGCAGAATATCAAGCAGGCAAGAGATATAGCAGAAAGAAAAAAGACAGAAGAACAATTAAGGATGAACGAAAATCGTCTTGAAACCCTGTTGAACCTTGGACGTATGCAGGATCGGCCTCTCAATGAGATTCTGGATTTCACGCTGGAAAAAACGGTGGAACTTACAGGAAGTAAACTCGGATATCTGGCTTTTTTAAATGAAGATGAAACAGCCTTAACCATGCATTCATGGTCAAAAAATGCTATGAAAGAATGCAGTATGTGTAAATTTCCTTTAGTCTATAATGTTGCCGAAACAGGACTATGGGGGGAAGCAATAAGACAGAGAAAGCCTGTTATAACCAATGATTACGCAGGAGATAATCCTGCTAAAAAAGGCTACCCGCCGGGACATGTAGAATTAAAAAGACATATGAATGTTCCTGTTTTCAGCGGTGATAAGATAGTTGCTCTTGCGGGAGTGGGCAATAAAGAAGATGAATATGATTATTTAGACGTTCAGCATATAACTCTTTTAATGGAAGGCATGTGGGGACTTCTCCAGAGAAAAAACGCCGGAGACATAATAAAAAAACAGATATTTGAACTTGAAGCAAAAAACGCCGAACTGGAGAGATTTACCTATACTGTTTCTCATGATTTGAAAAGTCCTCTTATTACAATCAAAGGTTTCCTGGGCCACATTATTTCCGATGGACGAAAAGGTAATTTCGACAGAATGGAGAGCGATATAAAAAGGATTTCAAATGCAGTGGATAAAATGGAATATTTATTGAAAGATTTACTTGAGCTTTCCAGGATTGGCAGAATTATAAACCCTTCATCAAAATTTTCTATGTCTTCTTCTGTAAAAGAAGCTGCCGAGCTTGTAAATGGTTTTCTCGAAGAAAAGCATGTAAAATTTTCCTATGATGAAAACATGCCCGTTGTTTATGCGGACAGAATAAGGATCAGAGAGGTATGGCAGAACCTGATAGAAAATGCTGTAAAATATACCGGAAACCAGGATAAACCGGAGATAAACATTGGTTATAAAAACACTGACAGAGAAGATGTATTTTATATAAAGGATAACGGAACAGGTATAGAAGAAAAATATTATAATAAAATATTCGGTCTCTTCGAAAAACTTGAACACAAAAGTGAAGGTACAGGTATAGGCCTTGCTATTGTAAAAAGAATTATAGAACTTCATGGCGGACATATATGGGTAGAATCAGAAGGTAAAGAGAAGGGTTCCACATTTTATTTTAATATACCACTGAAAGAAGGGATAGAGTGACTGGAGAAATCTTAACAATACTCCTGGTAGAAGATAATGATGATCATGCCGAACTCGTAATGAGAAGCTTTGATGATCACAGGGTAGCAAACAGAATTATAAGGGTTTCTGATGGTGAAGCAGCAATTAACTACCTCTTCAATGAAGGAGAGTTTACCGATCGTAATAAAAATCCTCTTCCGAATCTCATATTACTTGATTTGAGACTTCCGAAAGTGGATGGTCTTGAGGTATTAACAAAAATAAAAACATCTGAAGAACTCAGGAAAATTCCTGTAGTAGTGCTCACTTCTTCCGAAGCGGAAAAAGATATTACCAAATCATACAGTAATTATGTAAACAGTTATCTTGTAAAACCTCTGGATTTCGATAAGTTTACCACAATGATGAATGAACTGGGATTTTACTGGCTCGGATGGAATAAAAAGCCCTTTTAACAGAATATATAGAGGTAATTTATGAAAGAAGACATGCTTAACATACTTATAGTAGAAGATGATGAAGCTCACGGTGAACTGATCAGCAGAGCCCTTATGGATAAAGATGATAATGTTATTGCAAAAATTGTCCCTACAATAGAACAGGCAAAGTCTGAAATAAATAATTTCAAACCTCATGTATTGATTACTGACTGGAGACTTCCTGACGGAGAAGGGATTGAGATACTCAAGGTTTCGGGGAAGATGGATTTCCCGGTAATAATCATGACAAGTTATGGCAATGAAATTCTTGCTGTAGAAGCAATGAAAGCAGGAGCTATTGATTATGTCGTAAAATCCTATGATACCTTTTCCGATATGTACCGAATTGTTACAAGAGTTTTAAGAGAATGGGAGAATATAGTAAGAAGGAGAATGGCAGAAGAGGCACTCAAAGAAAGTGCATCCCTTTACCGTACAACAATTGAAGCCATTAAAGACTTTGTTTATGTTGTAGATCTGGATTTACGTCTTGTGCTCTTCAATCAGGCTTTCAGCAATGAAATCCCCTGTATAGACGGTGAACTTAAAGGAAAATATCTTTTCGAAGTAGCTCCGGCTCTTCCCGATACAGTAAAAAATGAATATAAACAGGTAATAAAAACAGGTAAACCTTTAATAACAGTTGATGAGATAAAATTCTCAATCACTTATTTATGGACAGAAACAAGAAAATTTCCTATTTTTGATACAAGAGGACAGGTATGTCAGGTTCTCACCATTATCCGTGATATTACTGAGACTAAAAAGGCAGAAGAAGAAAGGAAAAAGCTGGAAGCGCAGTTACTTCATACTCAGAAGCTTGAAAGTCTGGGGATTCTTGCAGGAGGTATTGCTCATGATTTCAACAATATTCTCATGGCAATTCTCGGTAATACCGACCTTGCGATGATGGACATTACTTCTTCTTCTCCTGCCAGGGACAGACTTATAGATATTGAAAAATCTTCCAGGAGAGCAGCAGAACTCTGTCGCCAGATGCTTGCCTATTCCGGGAAAGGGAAATTTATTATTGAGCCCCTTGATCTGAATAATATACTGAAAGAAATGGCTCATATGCTTGAAGTCTCCGTTTCAAAAAAAGCAGTATTGAAATATAATCTCTGTGAACATATAAAACCCGTAGAAGGTGATGCAACACAGATTCGTCAGATTATTATGAATCTCATTATAAACGCATCGGAAGCAATAGGAGATCAGAGCGGTTTTATATCAATATCTACAGGTTCTATAGAGTGTAACAGAAATTATCTGAATGAAACTTACCTTGACGATAACCTGCCTGAAGGTCTTTATTCATATATAGAAGTATTGGATACAGGTTGCGGTATGGATAAGGAAAGCCAGGTCAGAATATTCGATCCTTTCTTTACAACAAAATTTACAGGCAGAGGCCTGGGACTTGCTGCTGTACTCGGTATTGTAAGAAGTCACAGTGGGGCCATTAAATTATTCAGTGAACAGGGGAAAGGAACAAAATTCAGAGTCCTCTTCCCTGTAACTAAAAATCCTGTGGAACAGGTTAAAAAGAAAAAAAAGAAGCCTCTAAAATATCGCGGGAAAGGAACTATTCTTATAGTAGATGATGAATATACAATTCTGGAAGTACTTGACAGAATGCTTGTAAGTCATGGATTTAATGTTCTATATGCATCCGATGGTAATGAAGCAATAGAAATATTTCGTAAATACTCTTCTCAATCCTCAGATAATAAGATTACCTGTGTCATCATGGATCTTACCATGCCGAAAAAAGACGGTATAGAAACATTCCTTGAAATGCGACTGATCAAAAAAGATATACCGGTAATACTTTCAAGCGGTTATAATGAACAGGAAATTACAAAAAAATACTCAGGCACAGGAGTGGCAGGTTTTCTTCAGAAGCCATACGATATGGAATTACTTATAAGTAAAGTTACAGAAATAATTGTCAAATAAATCGTGACCCGTTATAATCGTGACGCGTAACGCGTAACGCGTGACGCGTAGTTTCACCGGTACCGGACGAACACAGTGGTTCGCCCCTACGACTCACCACTCACCATAACATATTTTTTTGTTTTTTCTATCAAACTCAAAGGATAAACCTTTACATGTGTCTAAAATTAAGTAGAAATAAATTTTTACATAAAGGGGAATAAAAATGAAATATTTATTCGTAACCATGTTAGTTCTGTTTCTTATGTTAACGTCTCTCTCTGCCAGTGAGAAGGATCTTTCCTATCCGGCACTTAATTCCATTCTGTCATCATGCGAAAAAAATAAAGACACCTTTAAAGATAAAAAATACTATGTACCCGGCGCATGGACCGTTAACCCTCTCAGAGGAGAAGAAGATCTTAAAAAACTGGTTTCTTCCGGTGATATCTTAAATCCCGTACCGGTTGAATCTCCGTATAATCTCATAGAAACTACTATAAATAATATAATAGAATATGATTCTACAAGCAGACTGACTGAAAAAATAGATCTGAAAACAGGAACAGGGGCAATAGCAGTAAATTTCCTTCCAAGAGTCCTTTCCATGTATGACATTGACGGAGACGGTTATATAGGGACAGAAAAAGGGAAAGACATAACCCTTAATTCGGAAGGAACCAGGGAAACGGGAACATTTATAAAAAATATTCTTATTCTTCCCTATCTTAAGGCTCTGGGATATAATACGGTTCATCTTCAGCCAATAACTGAAATAGGAATTTACGGAAGGAAAGGGGATTTAGGCTCTCCCTTTGCCATAAAAGATCCTTTCACCATAGAACCGACTCTTGCAGATCCCATGTTTGAACAGACGGCAGAAGAACAGTATGAAGCATTTATAGAAGCAGCACATGCCCTGGATATGAAAGTCGTTCAGGAAGTTATACCGAGAACTGTTTCCATAGATTCAACGGTTCTCGAAAAACACCCTGATTACGGATACTGGATAAAAGAAGGTTCCAATAAAAGAATGCCTGATTATTACAGTCCCAAATATCAGTACGAAACATCTACGGGGAAACGAACTTTTGCCGACAGAGCAGCCTTTGAAGAATGGTTTTTCAACGAATATAAAAGTAAAATTTATGGCGGCAATTATAAATTTAAAGATTTAATAGATGTAAATAAAACAGATAAGGAATATGCAGAGTTTTTCCTGAGGACTCCCGATCTGGTAAAAAGAGATGGGGAAACAGGGAAACTGATCGGGTATTACTATAAAATCGATAAAAACGGAAAAAAAATAGAAGGAGAAATAAATGAAGATATAAGAGCAGAAGTACTTCCTGCCTTCTGTGATACACCATTTGAGATTCAGCCCTTCTGGTCCGATGTGACTTATCTGAAACTTTATTCGGACCCTACCTATGAAGAACTGCCTGTATTGAATATACTTACCTATGTTACAGCTAAATTCTTTAAAGATGTAGAACCTGAAATAGAGAAGAAATACAGAAATAAACCTGTATGGGATATGATTACAGGTTATTTCGATAAATTTAAAAATATGGGAGTAGATGCTTTTGTTCTGGATATGGGTCATGCCCTTCCTGAAGATCTTAAAACAGAGATAAAAAAAGTTCTGCCCGGTGTATGGGAAGAAAATCTGGGTGCAGGTTTCACATATCTTGTAGACACTCCTATTGTAATAACAGGCAAGGTTTTTTCCTACTGTCAGCCTGCTTACAGTGATGCAAAGGAAATGAAAGCATATGAAACCCATCCTGAAGAAACAGTAACGTTCCATATAAAACATATGAGAAAATTATTTGAAGAAATCTCCCAGTTTGAAGTTTATAAAGGAAAGATGTTCGGTTTTACCGATAATTACAATACCAAACGAACAGGTCAGACACCTGCCACAAGAACTTTAAGTAAAGCCCCGCTAAAAGACGGAATTCCCGATTTTACTCTTGCTCCCGTAGACTCAGTAAAGGCAGGAAGGATTTCTCTTCTTTATTACACTCTCTGCAGAATCATATCGGAAAAGGAGGGGTCACCTCTCCTGTTTAATCCGGTCTTCGGAACGGAATTTGTTGCCACTTCTACCATAAACGTAGGACTTTCCACACATATAGCAGAAGCAAATAGATTTTACGAATATATGTCTGAAGAAGAGAGAGCAAAACATCCCGATGCTGAAAGATTGCTCCTTATGAGCAAACCTGCCGGGCTGAGCGGTGAATGGACAAATAAGAAACATATTATAGGAGATATTCTTAAGTTAAATGATGCAATAAAAAATTTAAAACCTCTTCTTAAAAAGAACAGCCATATGGCAGTTATAGATACAAATGTTCCGGAGGTACTGTTTCTGTCTCTTTCCCAGCCCGGTAATGACGAGGAAATTATCGGAGTAATAGCAAATCTGGATCTGGGAAAAGAGAAAACAATAAAATTCGAAGAAGATATAGTAAAATATTATCTTAACAGACCATCTCTATCTCCTGAGCCGGGGAAAGACGGAGAAATGAAAATTCCTCCGGGAGGAGTAACAGTTTTTACCTATGAAGATTGAGTAAGTGAGTACCTGTCATTTTTACTATTAGGAATAGAATTTAATTAATAGTCTCTTTCCTCGCGTCACGCG